>JBGPHU010000001.1:0-48651 GCA_041484545.1 Candidatus Eiseniibacteriota bacterium
GCATCGCGCCGCCGAACATCTTCCTCGCGGCGCGCGCCTCCTCGATGAAGGCGCTCGAGCCCGCGAGGGCCGAGCCGACGGGAGCGCCAAGCCCTTTCGAATAGCAGACCATGACGCTTTGAGCATGGGTCGCGTACTTTTCGAGCGAGTCCCCGGTAGCCGCGCACGCGTTCCAGAGCCTCGCACCGTCCATGTGGACCGGGACGCTGCGTTCTGCGGCGCCTCTCGCGACCTTCCACAGAAAGCTCATCGGGTACACCGCTCCGGAGGCCCAGTTGTGCGTGTTTTCGACCTCGACGAGACGGATCGCCGACCTCTCGCTTCCTCCCAAGCCCAACTCCACGTCGGCTCCCGTGAGCAGCCCTCGGTCCGCGTCACACGCCACGAACCGGCACCCGAGGAACTCCGTCACTGCCTTGGCCTCGACCTGAGCGACGTGACTGAATCGGTCGAGGAGAATCGCGTCCCCGCGCCTCGTGTGCACGGCGATCGCGATCTCGTTCCCCATGCACCCGCTCGGCACGAAGAGCGCGGCCTCCTTGCCCAGGAGGGCCGCCGTCTCCTCTTCGAGCATCCGGACCGTGGGGTCTTCGCCGAAGACGTCGTCGCCGACTTCCGCCTCGGCCATGGCGCGGCGCATCGCGGGCGTCGGACGGGTGACCGTATCGCTTCTCAGATCCACGTAACTCGTTGTCAGATCGTCCCCGGTTCCTTGAATCGCCGACATCCCGGTGATAGTCTTAAGGGAAGTGGCTTGCCCGGAACGTTTCCCGAGCTGTGGCAGTATAGAAGAGTAGCAAGCCGACCCGAAAGCAAGACCGGAGGAGGAAATCGATGTTCATGCCGTTCTGGGATCCGACGATGATTCTGCTGATCCCGGCCATCATCCTGGCCGCGTACGCGCAGGCCAAGGTCCAGAGGACCTACGCGAAGTTCAGCGAGGTGCCATCCGCCAGTGGACGCACCGGGCGGGAGATCGCCCAGACGATCCTGTCGGCGAACGGGCTCTCCGATATCCAGGTGCAGCCCGGCCAGGGCTTCCTGTCCGATCACTACGACCCGGTCCACAAGACGATCCAGCTCTCTCAGCAAAACTACGAAAAGTCCTCGATCGCCGCGATCAGCGTCGCCGCGCACGAGTGCGGCCACGCCATCCAGCATGCCCACAACTACGCGCCGCTCACGATGCGGACGGCGATCTTTCCGATGGCGAGATTCGGCACCAACCTCGCCTGGATCTTCATCATCGCCGGGTTCATCTTCGCCAACAGGCTCAGCGTGTTCGGCGTCGGCCTGCTCGACATCGGCATCTTCCTGTTCACGTTCGGAGTCATTTTCCAGCTGGTCACGCTCCCCGTCGAGTTCGATGCGAGCAGGAGGGCCCTCGTCCAGCTGAACCAGCTCGGTCTGGCAGCGCCCGAGGAGCAGCGAAGCGCCAAGAAGGTGCTGGACGCTGCGGCTCTGACCTATGTGGCCGCGGCAGCGGTTGCGGTGCTCCAGCTCGTCCGCCTCCTGCTGATTCGCGATCGGCGCTAGGCCTCTCCGAAGCGCGGGGCGAAGGCTCCGTGATCAGGATCGGGACAAAATACTACGGGACGCCTCACGCACGCGAGGCGTCCCGTTTCGTTTCGTGCCCGTCCTCAGACCTGGGCGACGATGTCTTTCAGTTCCTTCGAGACCTTGAAGACCGGAACCCGACGAGGGGGAACCGGGACCGATTCGCCGGTTCTTGGATTTCGGGCAAGGCGCGACTTCCGATCCTTGACCTTGAACGTCCCGAATCCACGAATCTCGATGTGCTTGCCGGCAGCAAGGGCCCTGGAGACCGCCTCCAGAAACTGATCCACCGTGTCGGCCACGTCCTTCTTCGTGAGCCCCGTCCGCTCCGCAATCTCATCGACGATTTCTGCCTTGGTCATCAGCCCCTCCTAAGGCGGAGTTGGCATTGAACATAAGCGCCTCGCGGTGCGCGATCTGCGAATATAGGCCGCTGGCGAAAGCTGTCAAGGCTTTTTCCCGCTGTGGGTTCCGCGACCTGCGGGTTTTCCGCACCGGTTCCGGGTGCAGAGCGCCTCATTCCTGCGCCTACTCGCAAGCCGCACGGTCCCGTGCGCGATGCATGAGTGTAACATATTATGGTTACAATACTTGAGCGGATCATGAGAGCCCCTCCCAAGACCTCTCATGGCACGTCGTTTGCGAGTGTGTCCGGACGGGAAAGATTCGGGAGCTGCCTAGCGAAGGTTACTGATACTGCGTCTCCGGCCTGCCACTACCTTGCGCTATCTCGCGGCTCCCGATTTTCATTCCCCCCGCGGTCGCTATAATCCCTCCTTCCCGATGGCTCAGACCGACATCACGCCAACCCAGGTTGTGGCATTAGACCGCATCGAGTCGCTCGCCGACGCCTCCGCTCTCTCCGGAATTCTGGGTCCGATCTCGCATGTGGAGCGAGAGCGACTTCCGGCAATCTCCTCGGTGGCTCGGCTCACGCGCTGGAGCCATAGGTGACTGCCGGGGACGCCCGGCGTCGCGTCCTCCTTTTCTTCGTCGACGGGATCGGGGTTGGCTCGGACGATCCGGAGCAGAACCCGCTCGCGACCGGCGAATTCCCCACGCTCCGGCTCACGCGATCGCGCACCCCGGAGGCGCGTGTGGGCCCTCCTCGTCTGGCGCGTGGGCTGGACGCGTCGTTGGGCGTTCCCGGTCTGCCCCAGAGCGCAACCGGCCAGACCGCGATCCTGACCGGCGTCAACGCGCCGAAGGCCCTGGGGCACCATATGTCCGGCTTCCCCGGGCCGACCCTCCGGCGGGTCCTCTTCGAGCACTCCCTCCTCAAGCAGATCCGCGAGCGGGGACGGAGCGCCACGTTCCTGAACGCCTTCCGCCCCGAATACTTCGAGATGCCGCACGCGCAGCGCCGCCTCTCGGCGACCTCCCTCGCGACGCTCGCATCGGGGGCGCGATTCCGCTCCTGGGAGGACCTGGTGGAGGGACGCGCCGTGACGCACGACCTGACCCACTGGAGGGTGCGGGAGCGCGGCTACGATCTGCCGCTCCGGACGCCGGAGGAGGCCGGCGCGATCATCGCGGACGAGGCGATGCAGAGCGACTTCTCCCTATTCGAGTACTTCGAGACGGATCGGGCGGGTCATGCCCAGGACCGGACGCGAGCGATGCGCTGTCTCACGGACCTGAACCGCGCCCTCGAGACCGTGCTCGGCCGCGTGGATCTGGAAAGGCTCACGGTCCTCGTGGTGAGCGATCATGGGAATCTCGAGGATCTCACCGTGGGAACCCACACGATGAATCCCGCCGTCTTCGCCCTCTGGGGGCCTGAGGCTGCCGCCCCCGCGGGTGCCCCTGCGGGCGCGATCTCGCCGCGCCGGCTCACCGACATCGCCGCGTTCACGCTCCACGCGCTGGGATTGCGCGGAGCGGACGACAAGGACGCTACTTCAGCCGCTTGATGATGTGCCAACCGAACGGACTCGCCGTGGCATCGTAGTCGGCGATCCCGATATTGCCCGGACTGATGGAGAAGCCCACGTTGCCGAACGCGGCGACCATTCCGTCGCGGGAAAACTCGCCGGCCGCGGGCGCCACTCCGGTTCCGCTCATCCCGTAGATTCCCGGGGGGGAATCGTCCGTATACTTGCGGACGAGCTCGTCGAAGTTCTCGCCCTTCCGCGCGCGCTCCAGGACTTCATAGGCGAGCGTCTTCGCTTCCTCTTTCGAGCGCGAGATGGCCTTGCCCGGCACCGACCCGGCAAAGCCGATGAGGACGTGCTGCACCTGCACGTGCTGAGGCATGACCTCCGGCTTGACCGGCATCGTTCCCTGTTTGGCTGTGATGTCCAAGGACTTCACCGTTCCTTTCCCGCCCGCGGCGGCCTTGATCTTCGTTTTCTTCGCGCTCTTCTTGGCCTTCGCGGCTTCCTTCTCCTTCGCGGCTTCCTTCTGCTTGGTCGCCTCCGACGTCTCCTTGGCCGCCTCCGCCTTCTCCTTCGCCACCTCCGACGTCTCCTTGGCCGGTTCCGTGGTCGTGGCGGCCGCGCTCGAATCCGCAGCCTGAGCCGCAGCGGTGGAGTCGGCCGGCGCCGCCGCGGCCGGGACGGTCCGGGCCAACGCGAGCGTGGTCGTGAGTGCGGCGAGCGCGATCAGATACGAGATCGTTCGTGAAAACATGTGGAGCTCCGTAGCGTTGGGTGGGTGAGGTGCGCCGCGGACCGGCCGCGAGACTGCGCCTCTAGAACAGGAAGACGGCGCTCGAGAGGACCGTGGTCCATCCCTTCGCCGAAATCACGGCCGATTGGGTCACGTTGAAGGTGCGGATGATCTCTCCGGAAATCTTGAACACCTGTTCTTTCTCGTCCCAGTTCGCGGTCTCGTCGAACTCCACTCCCAGGGTCGAGGCCAGCATCGAAGCCGCCATGTCCTCCGCGAAATCGCCGGCGAACTCGTCGGTTTGTCCGTAGGCGTGATGCTCGCTCAGGTATCCGTACGTGCTCTTGTCCGCGGGAATGGCGCATCCGATCGACGCGGCGATGAGCCGGCGCATCTCGCTCGAAGCGAGCCGCGCCATCACGCAGAACGCGATGCTCCCTGGCGCGATCAGCTTCACGCCCTCGTCCTTGGGAATGATCTTGCACTTCGGGGGAAAGATGCTCGACACGTGCACCAAGTTGAGCTTTTCGATCCCGGCGTCCTTGAGTGCCAGCTCGAACGAGCGCAGCTCGTCCCGGTGGTTCCCCACCCCTTTCGTGAAGAACACGCGCGTCGGCACCAGACTGAAACCGCCGTTCCTCCGGTCGGCCAGCATCGTGGAACCCTGCGGATCGGTGGCCGCGCCGGCGGGAGGATTCGGGTCGGTCGTTCGCTTCATCGTTCTCGGTCTCCTCTCTGGATCGTGTCCTACCGTACTCGTGCTCGCTTCACCGTCGAATCGGATTCCGCTCTGTCGAGCTGGATGGTGACGGTGCAGCGCCGCGTCTCGAGATTCACCACGTTTGCCGGAAGTGCCAGCGCAACTTGGCGCTGGATTCTCTCGCGTTCTCCCGTGATGTCAACCGCCACTGTGTACAGCGTGTCGATTCTCTGGACCGCCCGGGCCGGGCCGATTACACGTACGGACTCCGGTTCCACCTCCGGGTTTCGGTTCAAAACGTAGCCCTCGGCCGGGGTGCCCACGATCCGCGCCCGTACCGGCAAGCTCCTGGTGGCCTTAGCCTCGATTGCAAGATCTACGCTTCGGGGCTCGAGAACCTCGGTGACCGAGATCAGCCGGGCCAGCTCGGGCGGGATGGCGCGGCGGGAAATATCGTCGGCGGTGATCGAGGTCCGGAACATGCCCGGCTTGGCGGTCGCGAGATCGATCGAGAGGAAGGGACGCGTGAGGTTCAGCCGGATCAGGTCCTTCCACTTGCCCCGAACCTTGACCGCGACCCGGGGAGGAAGCTCCCCGATACCCGTCAGCGTGTCCGCGAGCCCGACGGCGGCGATCGGAATCTGGACCACCGACTCACGCTCCTGCTCCGTCACGACGTGCGCGTAGACCAGGAGCGCCAGAAGGACCGAGGCGAGCTTGAGCCCCAGGTTCTCGAAGAGAATTCCGCGGACGCGATCCCACATGCGAATCAGAAGCCCGAGGCTTCCGAGGAGCCCAGCTCGATCCAGTACTTGGTGTCCATGGGATCCGCCTCATCGACGGTCCGGCCGCTCACCACTGAGAATCGCACGCTGCGGTTCGACGAGTCGTTGGGAAAGTAGATCCATCCCAGCCGGTCCCGTCCCGAGCGCCAGGTGAGATCGAACGTGCTGATGTGGATCATTCCTCCGTTCCCCGTCGTGCCGATTCCCTTGTCCTTCTGCCCCGGGAACAGCCACAAGAATGGGGAATGTTGGAGATAGTAGAAATAGCGGAGCGAATCCTTCCCTTCCGCCACGACCTCGATCGGCATCATGGCCGCGAACTCCCCGCCGCGGCGCAGCAGCAGAATGTTCCCCGGCTCGAGGCGAAGCCTCAAGTCGTGCACACTGCCCAGCGCAGCCCGCTCGGAATCGGGCACCTCCTCGAGGAGGCGGACCAGGCGCACGTGAGCCCGGCTCTCGGCAGCGTCCCCTCGCGCGCCGTGGCCGGCGACCCAAATCAGGAGAAGCAGGAGCGACACGGAGACGGCGATCGTCCGCCATGTACGGGAATGTTGGTTCATTGGGATCGGGCGCGTCGGGCGCCGTCGCGGAGAGCGGTCTCCGGAAAGGGATCTCGAATGCGCGCGAGAAGTTTCCCACGGTGCCGGAGCGAGGGTCAACGGAAACCGCCCCCGGGAGGAAATAAATTGACGGCGGGCACGTCCCGCCGTGACCCTTGGGCGGTGCGCTACGAGCTTCCGGTGTCCGGCCCCATCGACCTCGATCTCACCTTCTCGTGCGGCCAGGCCTTCCGCTGGACGCGGGGCGAGGGCGCGTGGCGTGGCATCGTCGGAGGAGCCGATCTCGAGGTCGCCCTCCTCGACCCCGCCCGCCTCTCGGTCTTAGTCGTCGGAGCCGACCCTGGGCCCGAGGCGCTCGTGCGCTACTTCGGGCTCGACCAGGATCCCCTGCGGCATCTGGAGCACGCCGAGGAGCTGCGCGATCTTCCCGGGATTCTGCCCCTCTTCGGGTTGAGGCTCCTCGAGCAGGACCCCTGGGAAACGCTCGCCTCGTTCATCTCGTCGGCCGCCTCGAACATCCAGAAGATCAGCCGCTCGGTGGAAGCGATGGCCGAGCGCTGGGGAGGGCCCATTGCGGGCTCGCCGCGAAAGGCGTTTCCCGGCCCCGACACCCTCGCGGCGGCCGGGGGGCGCCGATTGCGCTCCACGGGGCTGGGCTTTCGCGCGCCCCACCTGGCCCGGTCCGCGCGTCGCGTCGCCGCCCCTGGATTTTCATGGGGCGCGCTCCGCGCGGCGCCCTACGAAGAGGCCCGCGCGGCTCTCGTGGAGCTGCCCGGAGTGGGACCCAAGATCGCGGACTGCACGCTCCTCTTCGGGCTGGGCCGCCTCGAGGCCTACCCGGTCGACCGCTGGATCCGTCGCGCGACCCTCGAGCTGGCGGCGCGCCGTAGCGCCAAGGACGAGGAGCTTTCGCGCTGGGCGGCGCGGTTCGGACCCGGACGCGGATACCTTCAACAGATCATCTTCCACCTGCGTCGAACGCAGGGACCGCTCCCTCCGCTCCCGTGAACGATCCCGCGATCGCGCTCTTTGCGAAGGCCCCTATGGCGGGGCGCGTGAAGACGCGGCTCGTCCCTCCGTTGACCCACGAGGATGCCGCGCGGGTCGCGCGGGCTTCCCTCGAAGACACCGTGCGCTTCATCGTTCCCGCCGTGCCCTATTCCTGGACGCTCTTCCTCGATGGCGACGTCGACTCGCCCATGCGGCGGCTCGCGGACGAGAACGGCTTCGACATCGCCTCCCAGGAAGGACCCGAGCTGGGGGCGAGGCTCAAGGCCGCGTTTCGCGAGCTTCGATCCCGGGGCGCCCGCCGCGTGCTGGCCATCGGCTCGGACTCCCCCACGCTCGACCCGGAGCGGATCCGCGAAGCGGGCGAGGCGCTGGCGGTCTGCGACGTGGCTCTGGGGCCGACGGAAGACGGCGGGTATTACCTCATCGGGACGAGCGGGGACCACGAATCGGTCTTCGACCGGATTCCCTGGGGCAGCGCCGCGACCGCGGCGGCGACGCTCGATCGGGCGCGGGAGGAGCGCCTCCTGGTGCGGCTGCTCGCGCCGTGGTACGACCTGGATGACATGGCCTCCCTGAGGCGGACCTACGAAACGGCGGCCCCGGGCTCGGCCCTTCGGGTGGTGCTGGAGGAGTTGAAGGAGAAGCTGGAGTTCGTCAGCCGGCCTGTTTCAGAGTCGTGAGCTCCTGCCTGATGCTCGCCGCGTGCTCGCCCTGGGGATCCAGCTCGAGATATTTCTCCCAGGCGCGCACGGCGCCCGCATGGTCGCCCATCTCGCGGCTAACGACGCCGAGGTTGAGCCAGGCGTTCTTGTGGTCCGGCTTCTCCCGGACCACTTGCAAAAGCTCCCGCTTGGAGACGTCGTTCTGCCCGGCCGCGTGGTAAGCGATCGCGCGGTCCACGCGAACGTCGGCGTTCGTGGCGTCGATCGCGAGCGCCCGGGAGTAGTAATCGATCGCCTTGTCCCACTGGCTGGAGTCGAACTCGAGATTGCCGAGCCCGATGGTGGCGTCGAGGTCCTTGGGGTTCTTCGCCAGAGCCGCCTTGTAGCCCTGCACCATCTGCATGATCTCACCGGGCATCCGTTGCGGGGCTCCGCCGGCCATTCCACCGCCCATGGCGCCGCCGGGGGCGCCACCGCCGCCGGCCGGACCCGCCGAGCCCGCGTCGCCGCCCGAGCCGCCCGCCATGACATCGGCCGGACCGGTCGGCATATCGGATTCCGCGCTCGGACCGACCGCGGAGTGGAGCGCGAATCCGACCAACCCTCCGACCGCGAGCCCGACCACCAGGAGGAGCCACGCGATCCCGGGGACGCCCTGCGAATCCCCGCGCGCCGCGGGGCCGCCCCGTGCGCCCGCTCCCACGCGGTCGCGCTGACGGTTCTTCCGCGGCGCCGCGTGCGGGCCGGGCGCGCCGGCCGCGCCATGCTCGTAGGGAGTGGCATGCGAGGAGGCTCCGGCCGCGCGAGCGCTCAGATCGTAGCCGCAGGCATCGCAGATCTCGAGATTCGCCGGAAGGGATTCGCCGCAACGGGGACAGCTGATTCGATCAGGGCTCATGGTCGGACGCAGCATACCCCCGAAAGGATCGGGGGATCAACCTTGCCCCTCGGCAACCGATCGGGTAAACACATTCGATGATCCTTGCCCAGATGTTCGGCCCGAGCGCTCTCGTGTGGGACGGCGTTTCTCTCCTCCCCGCCTCGCTCGATCCCAAGCTCCGGAAGGAGGCAGGCCGCGGCTCGAGCGTTATCGCCGTGGGGGACGAAGTCGAGGTCGCGAGTAACGGCCAAGGCGGGCTCTCGATCGTCGCCGTCGCTCCGCGGAGGACCCATCTCGGGCGGTCGAGCGGCGAGAACCGTGTGCCCCAGGTGATCGCGGCGAACGCGGAGCGGGCTGTGATCGTATCATCGGCCGACGAGCCACCCTTTCGCGCGGGACTCGTGGACCGATGGGCGCTGCTCGCGCACCGGGGAGGGCTCACGCCGTTTCTGATCCTGAACAAGGTGGATCTCGTGACGGTGGCCGAAGCCGAGAAGATGATCGCGGACGCCGCGGTGCCCCTCTCCTACATGCTCGGGAGCGCGAAGACCGGAACCGGCATGGAGGAGCTGCGCGAGTCGCTGCGAGGAACCACGTCGGTCTTCGTGGGACACTCCGGCGTCGGCAAGTCCTCCATCCTGCGACGGCTCCTTCCAGACACGGAGATCACGACCGGCGAGATCAGCGGGAAATCGGGGAAGGGAAAACACACGACGACCAGCGCCAAGCTCTATCCATTGCCAGGAGGCGGACACGTGATCGACACACCGGGCGTTCGAAGCGTCTCGCTCGGTGAGACGAGCACCGCCGAGGCCGCCGCCATCTTCCCGGAAATCCGAGACGCGGGTGGATGCCGTTTCAGCTCGTGCACGCACCGCATGGAGCCGGGCTGCGCCGTGCTCGAGGGCGTGCGGAGTGGCGCCGTCCCAGAGAACGTGTACGCGCGCTACCGGAAGCTCCTGCTCGAAACGGAGAGCGAGTGAGCGCGTCCACGGTGGAATCCAGGCTCGGCGAGCTTCTGATCGTCGGACTGCCCGGGACCGAGATCACCCCGGACGTCGAGGATGCCCTTCGCCGCATCGCTCCTTCCGGGGTCATCCTGTTCGCGGCGAATTTCACGGACGCCGACCAGGCCGCGCGGCTCGCCCGCGCGGTGCACGAGCGGGTCGGCTCGCCCGAGCTTCCCGCCCTGGTGGGAGCGGACGAGGAAGGCGGGATGGTCTCCCAGATCGCCGCCTTCTGGGAGGTGCCCCCTTCAGCGCGCGCGGTGGCGTCGTCCGGAGGCCCGCCGCTCGTCAAGGACCTGGCTCACAGGACCGCGCGCCGGCTCCTGGCGCTCGGCATCAACGTCGATTTCGCGCCGGTCCTCGACATCGATTCCAATCCGGCGAATCCGGTGATCGGGATCCGCAGCTTCGGCGCCACCGCTTCTCACGTGACCGCCTGCGGGCGCGCCGCGATCGAGGGATTCCTCGCCGGCGGGATCATCCCGGTGGTGAAACACTTCCCCGGCCATGGCGACACGAGCCTCGACTCCCACGTCACCCTGCCGGTCGTGAGCGCGGACGAGTCGCGCATGAACCTGCGCGAGCTTCGCCCGTTCGAGGCGGCGGTGAACTGGGGAGTGCCGGTGGTCATGACCGCCCACGTTCACGTGCCCGCGTTCGAGCCGGATCGGGCGCGGCCCGGGACGATCTCGAGCCGCGTGGTTACCGACCTCCTGCGCGGCAGGATGAAGTTCAACGGCGTGGTCATCACCGACGCGCTCGAGATGGCGGGCGTGACCTCGATCGCGCCGTACGGAGAGATCGCGGTGCGCGCGATCGAGGCGGGCTGCGACCTCCTCCTCTATTCCAAGCTGTCCCCCGGCCCCGAAGAGGCGCTCGCCGCCCTGCGCGAGGCCCTGCGCTCGGGAAGGCTGAGCGAGGAGCGGATCCAGGTTTCGCTCGAGCGGATCCGGGCGCTCCGAGCCGCAAGCGCCGCGCGGCCGCGCCCCTGGAGCGACGCGCTCGAGCGCGATTCGCGCCAGCTCATCGCTCCCGAGGAGCTGGAACGCATCGCCGAGGGTGCGATCCGCATGCTGAAGCAGGGGGCGGGCGGAATTCCGCTCCGGAATCCCGTGGACATCCTGGAGGTGAACCGGCCGCCCTCGCGCGCGGGAATGTCGGATCTTCTCCGCGCGCACGGCATGACCGTGCGCGAGATGAGCCCCGATCCCGCGACCTGGCCGACGCGCATCGCCGGCTCGGCGCTCCTCACGCTCGCGGCCCGGGCCACGCTCTCCGCCGAGGACGAGACGACCGCGCGCACGTGGCTCAAGCGCTTCCCGGAGACGGTGGCGGTCGCCTCGCTGAATCCGAACGTCACCGAGGGCTGGGACGAGGTCCGGACCGTCATCACGACGTTCGACAACACGCCTGCCAGCCGCCGCGCGCTCGCCAAGCGCCTTGCCGGCTACACCGAGCCAAAGCCCCGCCGCGGCGCTCCTCCGCCTACGCCCCCACCCCAGCGCTGACGCGGCCACTTCGAGCAGCCGACGCTCCGCGCGACGCAAAAGAGCACTCGAGTCATCAGGGGATGCGCGCCTCATCGAGGAACCGAAGACACTGCGCCGCGTCGAGGTAGTCCTCGAGATCGAACACGACAAGCTTCATGCCTTCGATCTTACCCTCCAAGGACGCCGCTGTCTTCCGTGCACGGCCCCGGACACGTAACCTTGCGCATAGCGTTGCAGAGCGGCAGGGCGGCAAACGAAACGGGCGGCGCCTTGTGGGGCACCGCCCGGAGTTTTCGTTCGTCGGAACGCTACGAGATCAGGCCTTATCCTTGTTCTTCGCCGGGCAGGTGACCGTGCTGCCGCCGGCCGCCATCGCCTTCATGAACGCGGCGCGGGCGTTCGGACCGTCCGACTTGAACGTGCAGGTGAAGCCGGCGTCCTTGACCGCCTTGGTGATCGCGCGCTGGTCCACCTTCTTCTCGGCGACGATGTATGCGGTCTTCGTGTCGAGATCCACGTGCACGCAGTGGACGCCCTTCTGAGCCATGGCCGCGCTCTGTACCTTCTTCACGCACGCGCTGCAGTGCATGTCGTTCACCGCGAAGCTGTAGACGGCGTGGCTGGCCCCGTACGCGCAGGCCTCCTTCGATGCCGCGGAGGCGCCCATGGCGCAGTGGTCGCCGGCCGAGACCGAAGCCGCCGAGGCTCCGAACGGGCAGTGGACTCCCTGCTTCGAGGCGCCTTCGCTCTTGCCGGTACACATGCTGCCCCCGGCCCAGGCCGAGGTCGCGAGACACAGGGCGCCGAAAATCGCGGGGACGATCAAGGCATTACGTTTCATGATGGGTCTCCTTCTACGGTACGGGTTACGGTAATTCCCTCTGGCGCATTGTACACCCCGCGCCCGCCCGCCTCTCCACCTAATTGGAGGCGCTCCGGGCGTGGTTTTTCATGTATTCCTGGACTCCTCCCGCGAGCCGCTCGGCCACCTTGGACTGGAACTGCGCGTCCTTGAGCATGGACGCCTCGCGTGGATTGGTGATGAACGCGGTCTCCACCAACACGGCGGGTATGTCCGGAGCCTTGAGAACCACGAAACCGGCCTGCTTCACGCCCCGCGTGCTCAGCCGGTCCTCGTCTTTCAGCGCGTCGACCAGATTCTCGGCCAGCTCGCTGCTCCGGCGGACGGTGTCGTTTTGACGCAGGTCGAAGAGAATTCCGAGCAGATCCTCTCCACCGCCCGGCGCGCCTCCGCCGATGAGGTCGGCAGCGTTTTCAGCCTCAGCCAGGGACCGCGATGCCTCATCGGTCGCGCCGGTGAGCGAGAGGAAGTAGACCTCCGTCCCGGTGGCGTCGTGGTTCCGGCTCGCGTTGCAATGGATGCTGATCATGATGTCGGCCTGGAATTTCCGCGCGATCTCGACTCGCTTCCGGAGGGGGATGAAGTAGTCCCCCGAACGGGTGAGCACGGCGCTCACGCCCGGGATCTGCTCCAGCTCCCCTTTCAGCTTTTTCGCGATGGCCAGCACGATATCCGCCTCGGGTAGCCTCCGGTACCCTACCGCTCCGGTGTCGTCGCCTCCGTGGCCGGGATCGATTGCGACGATGAGCCGCTTCGATTTCTTGATCTCGGTCACCTGCTGCTGGAGATTCGCCTCGGCCTGCGGATTGGGCGGGGCGGGAACGTCGATCACGATCCGATCGGGAACCCCGTCGGCGGCGGCGAGAACGAACGCGAGCGGCGTCACGGCCTGCTTGAGCCCGACCCGAACCACGACCCCCGAGTCCGAGACCGTCGGGAAGATGTCGGCGACCAGGCTGTCCCCAACGAACTCGGAGGTCACAGCGAGCGACTTCCCGGCCCGGGGAAGCACGATCTCGTACGAGGCCGGCCCCGAGAGCCGGAAGCGCGGCGCGACGGGCGGCGGTCCGGAGAGATCGAAGACCAGCCGCGTGT
The DNA here is from genome assembly GCA_041484545.1 of Candidatus Eiseniibacteriota bacterium. GTDB lineage: Bacteria > Eisenbacteria > RBG-16-71-46 > SZUA-252 > SZUA-252 > WS-7. Next base: position 13,220 of record JBGPHU010000001.1, read on the forward strand.
GATCGGGCGCGGTCCAGAACCGTATCCGGACGAGCTGGGTGGCGGGCTTCGGCGCGCGCGGCGGAGTCCTCGCCGCCTCGCGCGGAGGCGAATTGGCGCCCAGGAGTGCTAAGCCCAGAGCCAAAATGGAGAGGCCCGTCCAGGGCCCCCGTCGTCGGGGGGCTGGTCCGGGCCTCGATCCCATCTGTGCGGGAAGCGTTCTCAGCTCGCGATCATCCTTGTGGGTCCACGGCGAGGAACTGCGTCGAATCCCCGCGCTTGACGAGCATCACGATGGGCTTCCTAGGGCTCTTGGTCTTGGCCCGATTGATCGCCGCATTGTAATCGCGGACGTCTTTCACCTTCGTGTCGTTCACTTCCTTGATGACGTCGCCGCGCTGCAGGCCCGCGTCATCGGCGGGGCTTCCCTGACCCACATCGGTCACCACGACCCCGCTCTTTTCGCCGACATTGTTCTCCTTGCTGAAGTCGCCGGTCACCGGCTCGACCGACAACCCGAGAATCTCGGTCGGCGGCGCGTTCTTCTGGCCGATGGCCTTCTCGTCGGGACGCTCGCCCATCCGAACCCAGAGATCCTGCGCCTGCCCGTCGCGCAGCACGTGCACGCGAACCTTCTTGTGGACCGGCGTGTCCGCGACGAGAAGACGGAAATTCTGCACGTCAGAGACTTTTTGACCGTCGAACTCGGTGATCACGTCTTTCACGCGGAATCCGGCGCTGTCGGCGGGGGTGCTGGGGTTGACGCTGCCGACGAGAACGCCGGAGACGTTCCGAAGGCCCCACGAATCGGCCAGCTCGGGCGTCAGCTCCTGGGGCGCGATGCCCAGCCAGCCGCGTGTCACCCTGCCGTGCGCGATGAGCTGCCCGGAGATGTGCTTCGCCATGTTGATCGGAATCGCGAAGCCGATACCTTCGCCCGAGGGATTGATGGCGGTGTTGATGCCGATCGCCTCCCCGTGGATGTTGAGGAGCGGGCCTCCGCTGTTCCCGAAGTTGATCGAGGCGTCGGTCTGGATGAAGTCCTGATAGGCAGGGGCGCCGCCCACGATCGAAAGATTCGTCCGTCCCTTCCCGCTGATGACCCCGACCGTCAGGGTGCCCGAAAGCTCGCCGAGCGCGTTCCCGATGGCCACCGCCCAGTCGCCGATCCGAACGTCGTCGGAGTCGCCGAGCGGCACGACCGGAAGGTCCCCGTCCGAATCGATCTTGATGACCGCCACGTCGGTGCTGGGATCGGCTCCCACCACCTTGGCCTTGAACTTCCGCTTGTCGTTCAGGATGACCGTGATGTCGGAAGCGTCGCGGATCACATGGTTGTTCGTGAGAATCCGGCCGTCCTTCTCGATGATGAACCCGGAACCGCTGCTGGGCACCTTCTGCGTGTGCGGCGATCTCGGCTGGCCCTGGCCCTGGCCTTGCCCCTGCCCGCCCTGGCCTTGCCCCTGCCCACCCTGGCCCTGGTCGGGCTGGTCCGGGAACAGGCGCTTGAAGAAATCGCCGTAGGGCCCTTCGAAGTTGAATTGCGGCGAGCCTTGACGCTCGACGTCGCGCTTGGTCTCGATCGTCACGACCGCGGGGAGCGTATTGTCCGCGATTGCCGTGAAGGGACTATCGAGCGAATTCACCGCGGGGGTGACGGCTTCTCGCGCCTGGGACGTGGGCGAGAGGCTCAGATTTCCCGAGAGGATGAATCCGACGACGATGCCGAGCAGCAGGATCCCGCCCGCAAGGATGAGCACTTTCGCGGCACGGATGGTCTCTCTTGATTCCATTCCTTCTACCTCCATCTCGACGTTGCGTCCGACAGGACGCGGGGGACTACTGGGTCTGAGCCGCGTCCGGAGCGCGAGCGCGGATCGACTTCAGCTCCTGCTCCTTCGCGGCGATCAGTCCTTCGATCGATTGGACGAGTGTCTTGAGACGCAGGGTTTCGGGATCGTCGGTCATGCTCTCGAGCCGCTCCGCGCCCCACAAAGCGAGCACGCGCTCGCCCAGGTGAGCCTGCGTCCGACCGCGGTCGCGGCGGAGCGAAACGAGATCCATCTGGAGCACGCCCGTTCGAACGACGCGTTCCGCTTCCTTCCGGGCTTTGCCCGAGGCGGAGCGGAGCTCGTCCTGAACGCGGTCCCAGAAGCCGGTCGTTGTCGTCATAACCTATCAACTCCCAAGGTTTTGCCCTGTGTTCAATCTAGGAAGGCCGGGTACGCTCTGTCAAGCTGGTATACCGCCTTTCGGAGGATGCGGTTCCAGTCGGGGCGTGGGACGAACCGCGCTTGCCCATGGAACGACGCCCCTTATACTGACGCTGCATGCCCGAACCCCGATGCGCCTATTTTGTCGCCGACGCCCATCTGGGCCAGGGCCCCCCCGACTCGAATCGTTCCCGAGAGCGGGACCTTCTCCGACTCTTCGACACCGTGCTCGCCGAGCGGGCCGCGCTCTACGTTGCCGGGGACCTGTTCGACTTCTGGTTCGAGTACGGCCATACGGTTCCCAAGCGATACGTCGGAATCTTGCACAAGCTCGGGGAGCTTCGCCGCGCGGGCCTCTCGGTTACATATGTCGGCGGAAATCACGACTTCTGGATCGGCGATTATCTGCGCCGTGAGCTGGACGTCACGTTCACCGACACCCCCCTCACCCTCGCCATCCAGGGCCGGAACATCCTCCTGGCGCACGGAGACGGTCTGGGCCCAGGGGACCACGGCTACAAATTGCTGAAGCGCGTTCTCCGGAACGGCCTCGCACGCGGACTCTTCCGCTGGATCCACCCCGATATCGGGATTCCGCTCGCCACCATGATCTCCCTCACGAGCCGCCACCACGCCCCGCGGGCGCGCCGCAGCGAGGAATGGCTCTTCCAGACTCTGGGCAGGCCCGTGTTCCGCCAGGGTTACGACGCCCTCGTGCTCGCCCACTTCCACGTGCCGGTGCACCGTCGCGAGAGCGACGGGGAGCTTCTGGTGCTCGGGGATTGGATCGAGCGGCGGACCTACGCGCGGCTGGAAGGTGGCGTCTTCCGGCTCGAGGATTTCCGGGACGGCCCCGGCTCTAGAGGCGGGCGTTGACCGATACGAAATGGGTGGTGCCGAGGTCCGAGGAGAACGGCACGAGAGCGTAGTCGAAGCTGAAGCGGCGCTGGATCAGCCCCACCCCGAAGCTCATCTTCTCGTCGTCGTAGCCGAACTTGGCGCCCGCCCTGAGCGCGATGCGCTCTTTGTACTCGAACTCGCCTCCGACGTTTACCCGCGTATCGTCCCCGCGCGCATTCCGCACCTCCGCGCTCAGGACCCCTTTGCCCGAGAGGCTCGGGATCGCTCGCGTCAGCGCGGCGCCGGCACGGATGGTCCGGGGAAGCGGGAAGGGCACGGCTCGGAACGTGGCGTCTCCGCCGAGATTCTGGAGCGCCGCCCCGAGCGACAGGCCGGAGTGACCGAGCGCGACCCGGCCGCCCAGATCGAAGGCCACCGCCGTCGCGTTTTCCTGGTCGATCATCTCGCGAATGAACTTCACCGCGATTCCGCCCGTCGCCTGCCCCGCGAAGCGGTGGGCGAACGCGCCCGTGATCGCCAGGTCGTTGAATCCGAAGTGCCCGGTGAGATTCCCCACGTCGTCCCGGCTCTCAAGCTCCGAAGTGTAGAAGCCCGAGATCCCGAAACCGAGCGTCCCGGCCCCGATGGAGCGCGAGACGGCCGCGAATTCCTGGCGGAAGTCCTGGATCCATTCGTTGTGCATGACCGTCACCTGGGACCCTTCGGCTCCGCCGAGGCCGGCCGGATTCCAGTAGACCGCGGTCGGATCGTTGGCGAGCGCGACGTACGCGCTGCCCATGCCCATGGGGCGCGCCCCGACGCCCAGCTTCAAGAAGGCGAAGCCGGCCTCGCCGGCCGCCGCGCGCGCGCTCCGCGGCGCCTGGGACGACGCGAGAAGTACGACCGCAAGTGCGAGAACAATCGAAAACCGATGCATGGGCTTCTCCTCGAATGGAGTCATCGGACCACGGCCAGTTTGGTGAACGTGACCTCGACGCCGCGGTCCGATTCTACCTCGACGCGGCAAACGTATACGCCGCTCGCCTGAGCGGAATGGTTCCACCGGATGGCGTGCTCGGCCGATCCCAGCAGGTCGGCGGCTCCCGTCGCGGGCTCCGCCACCACCTGCCCCGCCGTGTCGAGCACCTTGAGCCGCACCGCGCGGGCGTTCCCGGCGAGGCGGTAATGGATGAAGGAATCGCCGGAATGGGACGGGTTCGGGAAGGCATACACCTGGGAGAGGATGGAGGTCCCGGCCGAGGGCCCCGCGGGCCCCGAGGGTATGAACCCGGCGCGGGTGGGGCCGTAGCGGTACTGGGACCAGGCGACCGTCCCGGGCGCGGCTGGAATCGACGTCGTGCGAACGTCGATCTGGACGCGCGGATCGGAGGGGACAGGGTCGAAGGTCTCGACCCACTCTAGAATTCCGTCGTTGTCGAGATCGAGGAGCATCGGCGGAGAGCCGGAGCCCGTGCTGCCCAGCTCGCCGAAGCCCGGGATCTTTTTTCCGTCGGCCCGGAATGCCGGCCGCGTCCCGTCCGGCAGGATGGGAATCACGTCCAGGATGCCGTCCTGGTCCACGTCCGCTATGAGCGGGGGCCAGAAGGCGGTCGAGTCCGCGGGCGCCAGCGGGTCCCGGGCGTCGATGGGGAACCCGCTCCTCGGCGAGCCGCTGTAATGAGCCGCGGCCACGCGGCAGCCGCCGCCGGCGTGGATGACCTCGGGGAAGCCGTCGTGCTCCAGGTCGCCGATCGACACCTCGGACAGCGCCCCCTGCGTGAGCGGCGCGGTGGGCCATCCGGGCAATTCCCGCGCGGTGATGTATTGCGAGGGAAGGTCTCCCCCGATGTGCGCCGCGAAGTTGAATTCGAATGCGTGGAGCGCGCCGTCCCGATCGGAAACCACGACCTCGGGTTTTCCGTCCCGGTTCAGATCCGCGAGGATCGGGGCGGAGAAGGCTCCCGGCTGGACCACGAAGGAGCCGTACTCGCTCGGGTCCGTTGGAAGGAGCGGATCGTTGAAGATCTCCCAGTTGGCGATGAAGAGCCCGCTGAACGTGTTCTCCCCGATGGTTCCCCGGGCACTCGCGATGACCACCTCGGGCAGCCCGTCGCCGTCCAGGTCCGCCGCCGCGGCGGGACCGGTGGTCGCTCCTCCGACAGGAATCAAGTAGGTAGAGATCGTGCCCGCCAGGTCGCGATACGCGGTGAGGAGGGAGCCTCCGCTTGCATTGGCCGAACGTCCACGGATGATTTCCATCGCCCCGTCGCCGTCCAGGTCCGCCAGGATCGGCTGTCCGCCGCCGAGGGCGAAGTTGCCGGGCACGAGGACGCCCAGCGTCGCCGGGTTGGAATCTCCATCTTGAACCTCGGTTCCGTCCGCATGCATGGCGTAGATCGTTCCGTCCACCGTCTGGATGATGATCTCAGGGATTCCATCGCCGTCGATGTCGCCGGCGCACGGGGTCGCGTTCACGCCGGATGCCGTCGTGAGGAACACGTCCCGGGTCGCGGGATTGGAGTCACGATCGAGCAAGTCGTTCCCGTTGGGCTCGAGGACATAGACCGCGCCGGTGTTGTTGAGGCGCTGCACCGGCACGATCAGCTCGAGGAGCCCGTCCCCGTTCAGGTCCACGGCGAGCGGCGGTACGCCCCCATTCCGCGAGCGCCCTCCGATCACCACGGGCCAGCCCGGTTTCTGCCGGTCGAAGGCGAGATTGAAGGTCATGAGGCTGTCGGCCGCGCCGATGTTCGTGACGGAGATGCCGGTGGCGACATGTCCGTACGCCTCCGTCGAGGGGTTCGTGGTGGGCGTCCAGTGGTCGCGCCATCCCGCCCGGAACACGTCGTCCGGGCTCCCACCGTTGAATCCGGTGGGAGGATCGTCCAGATCCTGGATGCCGTTCGCCTCGACCAGATCGATCGCCTTGCGATCCCGGTCCCCGTTCACGATGTTGAGCGTGAGTCCCGAGGCGAGCTTCGATTCGTCCACGTGAAAGGCGAGGAGCCCGGAGCCGGTCCCGCTGCCTGGAAGGAAGTAGTCGAACTCCGCGCCGAGATAGCTATCCGTGTAGAAATCGAACGAGCCGTCGCCGTTCGCGTCGTCGAAATCGAACTTGCCGTTCCCGTTCAGGTCCTGCTCGCGGTTCTCGAGGAGAAAATATTCGCTCTGGGTGACCGGGATCTCGAGGAGCCTCGGATTCGCTCCCACGGTCCGCTCGACCTGCGAGAGCGCGACGGCCTGGCCGTTCGTGGCCCGCGCGGGAGTCAGCACCCCGAGGAACGCCTTGCTCCAGGCGCTCGGCGCGCACGGAACGAATCCGTTCGCGTTCCAGACTCCGGTCGCCATGATGTCCCATGCGCCGAGCCCCTGCGAATAGCCGTTCACCCCCGCGTCGGTGTCGTACAAATCGGGCAATCCGAGCTGATGGCCGAACTCGTGGCAGGTGACTCCGGTCATCCCGAAGACATAGCCGTCCTGGGTCTCGGACTCGGGTAGCTCCACGGCTTCCTTCACGCGGAAGAAGTTCCCGGGAGTGATGGCGTCGTTCGTCTTGATCCCGACCGCTCCGGTCGAATCCGGGAGTATGGCCTTCAAATCTTGTTGTGTGATGAACGCGGACCAGACCTGATCGCGGCTGTTGTCCAGAACGTCCGCCTCCTGCCCCTGCCCCGCGTGGAAGATCACGATGCTCTGGTAGGGACGGAAGTCGACCGTGGAGTCGGCGAGCGCCACCATGTCGCGAACCATGAAGACGACGCGCTCCTGGAACCGGTCATCGTTCCCGTAATAGGACATCGGATGCGGAAGGGTGAACACCGAATCCCACAGCGTGGGCTGGAGCGTCACCGCCCCTTCCGTGACCTGGTTCCAGTACTGATTCATGAAGAACAGAAGGCGGTTGTAGTAGGCGGTCGAAGAATCGATGGGGGTGTCGCTGAAGGCCACCCTCACCGCGAGAACGCGCAGTGTCCCTTGCGCCTCGAGGGTGATGCGCTCGCCCCGAGCCGGCAGGAGCGCGAAATCGGGCCTGAGGCGCGAGGTGGAGAAGCCCTCTCTAGGCCCGACGGCACCGTGCTTCCCAGGGACGGGCGGCACGGCCGAAGCCGTTTGCGTAAGCAGTGTTAGGGAGATTGCCAGGAGGAACGCGGACGTCCGACTGGGCCGGGGCGTACCGAATCGCACCTGAGAAGTGTATCCGCGATCGCACGCCCCGGTCAATGCCGGCGCTCAGCGTCCGTCCTGTCTTTCCCGCCCCTGATCACCGCGATCGGCCACGGCCCTGATCACCGCGGTCGCCATGGTCCCCGCGGTCGCGGTTTCCGTCGTCCTGCCTCGCGCGATCCCCCTGGCCCTTGTTGTCCCCTTGGCTCTTGTCATCCTTTTGGCTCTTATCGTCACTGTGGCTCTTGTCATCACTGTTGCGATTGCCGCCACCACGCTCCTCGCGCGGCGGTGCGGGCCGTTCCCGGCCCCCACGGTCCCCCTGCGGCGGCTGCCCGCGATCGGGCTGAGGCTGGCGCTCCCGGCGGTCCTGCGGCCGCTGCCCGCGGTCCTGCGGCTGCCCGCGGTCCTGCGGCTGCCCGCGGTCCCGGGCGTTGCCTCCCTGGTTTTCGGGCGCGCGACGCTCGCCCCGCTGCCACCATCCTCGATTCGCGGGAGGATTCGGCCTATCGCCGCGATCGCGCCATCCGCGGTCCGGCGCCGGCACGGGACGCGCGCGGTCCCGGTTCCCCTGGTCCCCGGGCTGGATCACTCGATTCCGGTTCTCCCTGAGTCTCAAAATCTCGTCGCGTCCCCTCCAGATGCGTCCCTCGCGGTAGCGGCGAAGGTCACGGAATTCGGGCCTCGCGGACCGCGCCTGAGGCGGGCGCTCCCGGCGATTCCGGATGTCGCGCTCGGGGAGAAAGCGCGTGCGCAGCACGGCCCGGCCGTCAAGGGAGGACCACTGCGATTTCCACTGGCGGTAGCGGGTCGGCGCCCCAGGACGCACGCGATAGATGTACCGCGGCCGCACCGTGCCGAACCGGATCGGCGCGTAGTGCGCCCACGTCGCATCGACGCGGATCTCGAACACCGAGCAGGCGTTGACGTACGGATCGAAATAGAACGGATGATAGTGGCAGTCGGCGCAGACGTACCGCGGGTAGTCGACCCGCCGGTCGATGTAGAAATAGGTCTCGTTGGTCGCGACCCGGTCCTCGCGTCCCGGCGGGACGATCCGCCTTACGATCCGGTCGATCCCCACGTAGGGATCCCCCGCGATCTGTCCGGAGTTCGTGTCGTCGCCCTCGTCGTCCTCGAGATCGGGACGTCCGCCGTCCGCGCGGTCCGCCGAGAGATACCAGGGAAGATTCTGGAACGGGAACGGGCTCGCCACCGCGACGACGTACTCGATGCCCGCGGGCCCGTCGGCGACCAGATCGTAGGGGTCGCTTCGAGAAGGGATCCGGTACGCGCGTCCCCCCTCGACGAGCGGCGGATCCTCGGGGCCGTAGGGATAGACGAGATGGATGTACCCGTCGGTATCGACATTGAACACGAGCACGTAGCTGTCCGTGGAGGAGCGGAAATAGACCCGCATGCTTTCCCCGGGCCGGTAGATGCCGCCCTCCTCCTTATTGACCCAGACATCCACGTCGGGCCGGCCCCCATGGACAATCCTTTGAGCCGGGTAAACGTCCGCCGCCGGATCATCCGCGGCGGCGGGCAACGGGACATGCTCGGCCGCGACGGCCGGAACGGCCGCCGCGACGAGGGTCATCCAAGCCACCGCGAATAGAGCCCGCGATCGTTTCATCAGGGCACCCGCCTCGTGAGTTCGGGGTTATTGGCGTCGATCTGGTACGCCCAGTCCATGACCATCGCCGAGCCGTCGCGCGATTTCACCTCAAACTTCGCGTAGTGGTTGTCGCGCGTGAGAACGATGTAGCTGTGTCCGACGATCGCTTCCACCAGACCGTCCGCCGACCAGCCCGATGGCGGCGCGAAATCGACGTCGCGGAGCGCCACGAATCCCGCGTCCTGGATCTTCGTATTCAGGGTATCGGGAACGTAGACCAGGTAGTGACCCCCTTGCGAGCCGTAATAAACGTCGGTCTGCGCGTTGAGGGAAGATCGGCGGACCTGCGCCGAGAAATCCCATCCGCTCACGCTGTCGACGGCGAAGGTGTTCGTGAGCGAAACACCGAATCCCTCGGGCCGCGGCGTGTCGAACACGTTTTCGAAACTCAGCTCAGCGCTCTCCTGTCCCGCGAGGTCCACGGCCGCGACAGCGTAGAAGTAGGTGTTCCCGTTCGCGACGCTCGTATCGATGAAGCTCGTCGTGGTGCTGGATCCGACCAGAGTGAAGGTGCCGGTCGCCGCCGAATTTCCATAAATCTTGTAGTAGGCGATGTCGCTTTCCTGGTTCGCGCGCCAGTAGACGGTGACCCGGCCGTCGCCCGTGACGCTGTACACGCCGTCCACCGTGTGCGGCGGGCGGTCGCTCGTAGCGTTGGTGACTTTGTCGCCATGGCAGCCGAGCACCAGGAATGCGGTCGAGAGGGCGAGCACTTTGGTCAGGTTCCGGATCACGATGCCTACCTCCTTCGGTTCTTGAGACGAGGGCAGTGCTTGTCAAGCCCTCGAACCGCAAGCGACATGCCACGCTGCGCGCGATCCAGTTCATCGCTGTAATCGATGTGACATTTGGAGGTTATGGAGACTCGGACCGTGGAGGCGGACCTCTGCCGACGTAGGGTATCGGGGACACTGTGACGGGGAGGAAACAGAGGATGGGCCGACAGTTTCGTCGCCTTCGGGCACAAGTCGCGTTCGAGCACAAAAAAACGCGGGAGCATATGCTCGCGCACACGCTCCCGCAAAAAAATGAGCCCCGGCCCAACCAGCTCTATTGGGTTACGGCTACTTCGATCAAGGCCGGTGCTCGATCGGGCAGCTAACCCACCACCACGCTGGCTAAACCCGCAGGCTCCTTGGAGGTCCCCCCCTCCGGTCACATGTCATTGCAGTCCGCATGCCAAGATATTGGACTACATGACACTCTGAGAAATATAGCTGTAGCAGCTTGCAATTAAGGCTGTTGCAATGAAGCACCAGACGTCGATCGGCACCGGCCGCGGGTCGGATTATCAAAGAATATTACAGGTCATTTAATAGTAGTTTGGGTCAAGGTGGCGATATCGATGCAGGAGAGTAAGTTAGTGCAGTAAAGAAGCTTTATATCAAAAACTTAAGACTTTTGCCGGATTCCGAGGCGGCGATCAAGCTGGTAGATCTTGATCTTCTGGAGCAGGGTTGGATAGCTGAGGGAAAGTTCGCGGGCTGCCTTTAGCTTGTTCCAGTTGCTGCGCTCGAGAGCCTGGCCGATGAGCTTCCGCTCGACCTTGGCCACCTCGACCCTGAGAGTCGCCGGTGAATTGCCGTTCGTCTCTTCCTCGGCCCGGAGAAGCTCGCGCGGCACCAGCCGGAGCGAGAGAGGCTCTCCTTCGTTTGCGAGCACTACCATCCGCTTCACAACCTTCTCCAGCTCGCGCACGTTGCCGCGCCAGGGAAGCTCGGCGAAAAGGCGCAGCATCTCGGGCTCCACGCCGCTGATCTGTTTCCCCATCTCGGAGGCGAATCTCCTGCTGTAATGGTCGACGAGAAGCGGAATGTCCTCGGGGCGGTCGCGAAGCGGCGGCACCCGGAAGCAGATATCGTTGAGCCGGTAGTAGAGATCCTCGAGGAACTCTCCCTTGGCGATCCTGGCCTTCAAGTTCACGTTGGTCGCGCAGAGCACCCTCACGTCCACCTTCGTGGACTTGTTCCCGCCCACGGGACGAACCTCGCGGTTGTCCAGCACTTGCAAAAGCTTCCCCTGGATCGTGATGGTCGTCTTGTCCACCTCGTCCAGGAAGAGGGTCCCGCCGTTCGCCTCGACGAAGAGGCCGGACTTTTCGCGCACGGCGCCGGTGAAGGCGCCCTGCACGTGGCCGAAAAGCTCGGATTCGAGGAGCGGCTCGGGAAGCGCCGCGCAGTTGACCTGGATCAAGGGCTTCGTCGCGCGATTGCTCGACGCGTGGATCGCCCTGGCCAGAAGCCCCTTGCCGCTCCCGGTTTCTCCCTCGATCAGGATCGTCGCGTCGCTGGGTCCAACCCGCTCGAGGAGCGAGAGAATCTCCAAGAGCTCGCGGCTGCGGGTCACGATGCCGTGATCGTTGGCGGTCCCGAGCAGGCGACCGCGGAGCGACATGTTCTCCCTGGCCAGCTCGCGACGCTGCGACTCCAGAATTGCGACCGCGACGTAGTTGCTGAGCACCGCGATCAGGTTCACCTCGCGCTGCTTGAACGTGCCGAGCGGTCCCTCGGCCTGCCGGTCCAGGTATAGGAACCCGGGCTGTCCCGATGGAAGCGAGAGCGGCATGATTACGAGGCTCGTCCTGGGACCGAGGGCGTGCGCCGCCGGGAAGTCGCGGAACCTGGGATCGACCCCCGCGCGGCTCGCCACGACGGGGCCGGACGCCAGCCGGTCCGCGCCGACGCGCGCCAGAAGCTCGCGAAGGAGATCCTGAGCCACGCGCATCGAGATTCCCGTCGCCGCGAGGACGGTGGCGCTGCCGTCCGGGGAGGGCGCCACGACACAGCCGCGCGTCGCGCCCGACCGGCGCACCAGAAGGCTCAGGATTTCCTGCACCGAGCCTTCCCCATTTTCCACGCGCAGCACGCGGCGGATCTCGTCGAAGGCGGCGAATTCGTTGCTCTGCGCCGTGGTGCCTTCGATGAGACCCTGCTCGACTTCGCGCCGGAACGCCTCGATCTCGCGCTCGAGCGCGGGCTCCTGGTGGTCGGCGAAGAGCGACGCCGCGTGGTCCAGGTGGATGACCGCCTCGTCCACCAGCCCGCGGCACATCTCGCTTCGCGCCAGCTCGAGAAGCGCGCCGCCCGTCAACTCCGGCAGCCCGAAGCTCTCGAAGCCGGCCGCCGCGCGGCGGAGGTAGCTCACCGACTCGTCGAGGATCGCGCGCGACTTGCCGCGACGGGCGCGCTTGCGCCACGTGAGGCCGGCCGAGAAGCAGAGACGCGCCAGCTCGTAGCGCTTGCCGATCTGGTTCAGGATCTCGCTCGCCTGATCGAGGTAGGTGCGGCCCTGATCCAGATCGCCATCCTCGGCGCGGGCGAGCCCGATGAGCTTGAGCGAGCACGCTTCCTCGAGACGATCGCCGAGGCGCCGCGCGATCACCAGGGCGCGCTCCGCGATCCGCACGGCGGGCTCCAGCTCGAGCGCAGCCAGGTGCACTTCCCCGAGCCGGCGCAGCAGCTCTACCGTGAGGTCCGACTCGGGCGCAACCTGGTCGGCCATGACGAGCGCGGCCTCGAATTCCTTGCGCGCCTCGGCGATCGAGCCGCGGTCCAGGTGGTAGTCGCCCAGGGCCTCGCGGGCCAGGATCGTCTCGCGCGGATATCCGCGCTCGACCGCGAGCGCGAGGGTTTCGTGGATCAGCTCCTCGGCCTGCGCCCAATCGCGGCGTTTGCGCTTGAGATTGCCCAGGCAGCAGAGGGCGCGCGCGCGGCCCGCCGCGTAGCCCACCTCGGTGTACATCTGGAGCCCGCGGCGGTAGTGCTCTTCCGCCAGATCCCAATCGCCCATCTTGTCGTGCACGATGCCGATGTTGTGCAGGTAGGTCGCCGCGTCATGAAAGTGTCCGGAGCGCTCGCTGATCCGGAGCGCCTGCTCCAGGAACCGCAGCGCTTCCTTGAACCGGCATTGGTTCTTGTGGAGAAGGCCGAGGTTGTTATACGCCGCGGCCATGCCGCTCTGGTAGTCGGCGCGGCGGTAGGTCGCGATCGCGCTCTCGAAGTGCTCCCGCGCCGAATTCCACTCGCCCGTGCGCAGCCCGATGGCGCCGAGGCACATCTCGGTGTGACCCAGGTCCAGGTTGAGCGTGGTGTCGCGAAGGAGGCGGTAGGCAAGCGAAGCGGACTTGTGCGCGGCGCGATAGCGTCCGCGCTCGAAGAGCAGGATGCCGAGCCGCGAGGAGAGCCGCCCGACCTGCTCCCGAGTGACGTGCGGGCGGAGCCTCCGGTGGAGATCATGGAGGGCTTCGACCGCTTCGTTCAGATCTCCGCGGTGCCTTAGGCACTCGACGATCTGCGTTCCGGTCTTGAGGAGCGTTTCCTGGCTGGCTTCGTCGCCGCGACGGCCCTCGATTTCCAGGGCTCGGCGATAGTACTCGAGCGCTACCGCGAAGTTGTCCGCGGCGAAGTAGAGGTCGCCGAGCTCCTGAGCCTTGTGGTCTCCGTTCGATGCCGCCTTGTCACGCGGCTGGGACGGGGCGCCCCCAAGAGCTTCGTTGGGATAGCTCGGTCGGTCTTTTGGTACAAATCCTTCCATGCCGGCCCTCGACTACCGTTTCGACGTCGTCCTGAGCGGCGATCCGGACTTCGACTACCGCAGCCAGAACGACCAGTAATCCAGTTTCACCGCCAAGAGGAACAATCTCAAACCGCTCAATTCGCGGCGCACGCTTGTACGCGCGACCACGGTTCCGCTGCCTTCCGCCGCGACCGTCGATGATCCGATGGCTCTGGACTTGAGCACGATGCCATCGTTGTCGCCTTTGGGAGTCGGGTCAATTGGGCCAACGTCTTCCCAACTGATCGGTCTGGCGACTGCGATCTTCGAGCTCGCGGGTAGGAGGCAGAGGAAAGCGGAGAGGATTGCCACTGAGGCGATGAAGCGACCTGGAACCCGGATCCTCATGTAAGACTCCTCGGAGATGCCACCCGGCGCAAAGCGGTCGCCCGAAAGCAATTTTTCGGGGTACCTGTCCGCGCTCGGCTTGGGATTCCGGCTGTGAGCCGGAGTCCGGGAGGGAAGTCCCTGGGGACTGCGGCCTCGCGCTGACAGAACTACCTTTGTAGAGCAATATAGTTGGTCTTATTGATAACGTCAAGGGAAAACACGTGCACTTTGCGACTTAGCGGGTTCTCGGAGGGGCGGATCGAAGGCTGCGGGGTCCGGCGTCAGTTCCCGACCGGCTCTCCCTGGGCCCGCCACACCTTGCGGGCCTCGCTCAGCACGAGCCCATACCGGAGTCCCCGGGTCGATACGTAAACCCCGGGGACCGGGAAGCGGTTCACGAACTCGGAAAGGATGACCGCTCCAGCCGGGATAATGTCTGCCCTGCCCCGGCTTACGCCAGCCAAGTCCCTGCGCTGATTCAGGGGTATCGAGCAGAGGCGCTTCTCGATCGAGGCGATCTTCTCCCGGCTCAGAAGGTGGTTCTCGATGCGGGAGGGATCGTACTTGGTGAGGCCCAGGTCGAGGGCGCCGAAGGCAGTCACCGTGCCGCCGACCCCGACGGCCCGTTCGAGCCGGTTCCCGTCGAAAGCGCCCAGCTTCTCGGCGAAAACCTCCCGGACGTGGCTGCGTATCTGCTCCAGCTCCGAAGCGGCGGGCGGGTCACCCCGGACGAGCCGCTCGGTCAGGCGGACGCATCCAAGCTCGAGGCTGATGAGCTGGGTGCCCTTCTCGCCTTCGCCGCAAATGATCTCGGTGCTTCCGCCCCCGATATCCACGACCACGGAGCGCCCATGGGCGCCGCTCAAGCCGCTCATGACGGCCAGAAATACGAGGCGGGCCTCTTCTTCTCCGGTCAGGATGTCGACGGGGTATCCGATCCGCTGCGCGTAGGAGTCGGCGACGTCGCGGCCGTTACGGGCGACGCGGAAGGCGTTTGTGCCGGCGACGCGAATCTGGCTTGCGCCGCTGTATTCCGCCTCGTGGACGAAGCGTTCCAGGCAGTCGAGGGTTCTCGTCGCGGCGGCCTCATCGATCACGCCGGTGCGATCGAGCCCTTCGCCGAGGCGTGATATCTCGCCCATCCGGTGGGCCGTCTTGAGGCGTTCCTTTTCGTCCACATCGGCAACGAGGAGACGCACCGAATTCGTTCCGATGTCGACAGCACCGATCCTCACCATGCGTTGAGCCAGGTGTGGCGCCTGATCTGTCCTCCGCGAAAGGTAAAGAATCGGAGGGGCGCGAGCCCCCGCGATTGACTCCACCAAGAACGGGACATTACCATGTGGCCCATATGAATGTAAAGTCGGAAACCCTTGCAAGGCCGAAAAATGGAGGCTCTTTCTCCGTCGACGAGCCGCCGGAGAACCTGCTCGGGCTGAGCCCGTCCGAGCTGGAGAAGGTCTTCTACGCCTTCGGTGAGAAGCCCTACCGCGGCAAGCAGGTCGCCGAATGGATGTACGGGCGCGGCGTTTCGGACTTCGCGGCAATGACCAACCTCCCGGCCGCGCTCCGGGCGAAGCTGGGGGAGCGGTTCGCCATAGGATCGCTCCGGGAGCGCTCGCGGCGCGAGACCCCGGACCGCCGAACCCGGAAGGTCGCCTACGAGCTGCCCGAAGGCGGGGTCGTGGAGTCGGTCTTCATGTCGACCCCTACCCGGTTCACCTTCTGCCTTTCCTCGCAGCACGGCTGCGCGTTCGCGTGCCGCTTCTGCGCCACCGGGAGGATGGGACGGGGCCGCAATCTCTCCTCGGCGGAAATCTTGGAGCAGGCGTTCCGCCTGAGGAGCGAGCTCCCGGAAGGCCGGACCGACTACAACGTGGTTATGATGGGAATGGGAGAGCCGCTGGAGAATTACGACGAGGTGCTCGCCGCGCTCACCATGATGACCGACCCCGAGGGCATGGCGGTGCCGGCGAAGCGCATCACCATCTCGACGGTCGGGCTCGTCCCCCAGATCATGAGGCTCGCGGACCAGGGGCACCGCTTCAGGCTCGCGGTCTCCCTCCACGCGGCCACCGACGCGCAGCGCTCGAAACTCATGCCGGTGAACAAGCGCTTCCCGCTGGAGCAGCTCATGCGGGCCGTCCGCCATCACGTGGAGCGCACGGGACGGCGGGTCACCTTCGAATACATCCTTCTCGAGGAGCTGAACGACACCGTTGCCGACGCCTCGAGGCTCGTGAGACTTGTTGCCCAACTTCCCTGCAAGATCAACCTGATCCCCTATAACCCGATCGGCCCCGGCAAGTTCAAGCGACCCTCGGCCGAGCGGATCGAGCGCTTCGTCGCGTATCTGAGGCCTCGCGTCCCCGCGGTGACCGTGCGCTACAGCCAGGGCGTGGAGATCGGGGCGGCGTGCGGGCAGCTTGCGGGCGAGGAGGAGTCCGCTCCTGGCTAGCGGCGGAAGCGCGTGAGGATGCTCTCGACCCTTCGCCAGCGGCTCCTGGCGCTGTTTCTCCTCGTCTCCCTCATCCCGTCCCTCGGCCTGACCCTCGTCGTCACGTTCTATCTCTCCCGGAGCATTGCGGCGCTCCGCAATCCGGAGACCGAGCACGCGCTCGCGCAATCCCTCGAGGTGATCCGGGAGGGAATCGAGCGGCTGGGGAGCGACGCCCGGCAACACGCCGAGGTTCTGGCGATCGACCCGGTGACGCAGCGCCTGCTGGGCGCCGGCGGCACCGCCGATCTCGAACGGTACCTGCGCGAGGCGGCGAGGAGCCGCGGGCTCGATTACATCTGCCTCTACAAGACCGGGCCGCCGGTCGCGCGGGTCTTCGGCGCCCGGCTCGGGCCGCGGATCACCCTCCCCCAACCGGAGGATCAATCGCTCCTCGGCGCTCTGGAGCAGGGTGGGCTCATCTCGGGCGGCGACGCCCCCCGACAGGTGAGCGGGGTGGCTCCGGTGGGGAAGGACTACATGCTCCTTGCCGGCTATCAGCTGGATCCGGAGATCTCGAAGGAGATTCTCGCGCTCCAGAAGAACCTGACCATGTACCGGAAGCTCGGTGTCTACACGTCGCTCTCGGAACAAAGCCTCTGGATCTTCGCGGCGCTGTGGACCCTGATTCTCGGCGTCATGAGCTTCATCCTGGCCTACATCGTGTCGCGAGGAACCGCGCGCCCCATCCTCGAGCTGCGCGGCGCGATGGAGCGGGTTTCCGGCGGAGAGCTCTCGCACCGCGTCTCGCCCTCGGGCACGAAGGAGGTCCGCTTTCTCGGAAACGCGTTCAACCAGATGGTCGAGGAGCTTCAGACCTCGAGGCGCTCGCTGGTCCGGGCGGAGCGGCTGGCGGCGTGGCGCGAGGTGGCGCGCGCCGTCGCGCACGAGATCCGGAATCCGCTCACGCCCATCCAGTTCGCGCTGGAGCGCCTGCGGGACGAAGCGCGGCGCCCGGGCGCCCCGCGCGGCGAGGTCGTCCAGGAGAACGCCGACCTCATCCTGAACGAGGTGCACTCGCTGCAGGAGTTCGTGAACGCCTTCTCGGCCGTGGCGCAGCTTCCGGAGCCGCGTTTCGCGGCGTGCGACGTCGGTGCGCTGCTCGAGAGCGTGGCCAAGCTCTACCGCGGCTCGACCCCGATCGAATTCCGCGTTGAGTACGTGGCCCCCCTGCCCTTAGCCTGGGCCGACGAGGCGCAGATCCAGCGCGTGCTCGTGAATCTCATCAAGAACGCCATGGAAGCGTCCACGGCACGCGGGACCATCCAGTTGCGCGCGGTCCGGGACCAGGCGTCCGGGGAGCTTCTCCGGGTGGAAGTCGAGGACTCGGGGCCCGGCATGGACCCCGCCACGCTCGAGCGCGCGGTCGCGCCCGGGTTCACCACGAAATCGACAGGGAGCGGCTTGGGACTGACCCTCGTGCAGCGGATCGTGGAGCAGCACGCGGGACGGTTCGGACTCGAGAGCCACCCGGGCATCGGGACGCGCGCCTGGTTCACGCTTCCGCTCACGCCCGAGGAGCCGTCATGAGCCAGGCGCCCCGCACGCGCGTGCTCGTCGTGGACGACGAGCCCTCGGTGCTTCTCGAGATCTCGGGCGCGCTCAAGCGCCACTACGAAGTGCTCACCGCGCAGAGCGCGGAGGAAGCCGAGTCCATCCTCGCCAAGGAGCGGGTGGACCTCCTCCTTACCGACCTCAGGCTCCCCGGCAAGGACGGGATCCACCTGCTCGAGGCCGCGAAGGCGTCGAACCCCGATCTTCCCGTCGTCATCATGTCCGGGCACGGCACGATCGAGGAGGCGGTCCGCGCTACGCGCATGGGCGCCGCGGACTTCGTGGAGAAGCCCTTCGGCCCGGACCGCCTGAGCGTCACGGTGGAGCGCGCCCTCGAGCTGCGCGAGCTGAAACGCGAGAACGAATCGCTCAGGACGCAGGCGGGGCGGTTGGACGAGATGATCGGCCAAAGCCACGCCCTGGAGCAGGTGCGCGCCGAGATCGCGAAGGTGGCGCGGAGCGAGGCGAAGGTGCTCATCACCGGCGAGAGCGGCTCCGGAAAGGAGCTGGTGGCCCGAGCCATCCACCGCGCGAGCGGACGCAGCCGGGGGCCGTTCGAGAAGCTGAACTGCGCCGCCCTGCCCAAGGATCTGGTCGAGAGCGAGCTCTTCGGGTACGAGAAGGGCGCATTCACCGGGGCGGCACAGATGAAGCGCGGCCGGCTGGAGGCGGCCGACCGGGGCACGCTCTTCCTCGACGAGGTGGGCGACATGAGCCTGGACACGCAGGCCAAGTTCCTCCGCGCCATCGAGACGGGCGAGATCGAGCGGCTCGGCGGCACGCGCACCATCCAGGTCGACACGCGAATCGTGGCCGCCACGAACAAGGATCTCTCCGAGGAAATTGAGAAGGGTCGTTTCCGCGAGGACCTCTTCTATCGCCTCAACGTGGTTCCCATCCACGTGCAGCCCTTGCGCGCGAGGCGCGACGACATCCCGCTCCTGATCCAGTACTTCATGGCGCGGTTCGGGCAGGAGCACGGCCGATCGATGCGGCGCATCGGCTCCGAGGCGGTGGAGCGGCTGGCGCGCTACTCCTGGCCGGGAAACGTGCGCGAGCTGAAGAACCTGATCGAGCGGCTCCTCATCATGAGCGAGGGCGAATCCATCGGCGTCTCGGAGGTGGAAGCGGCACTCCCCGTGGAAACGGACGAAGAGCCGGTAAGCGAGATCCGCGCGGCGCGCGACCGGGCGGAGCGCGACGCCATCCTGACCACGCTCCGGCAGTGCTCCTGGAACGTCACCGAGGCGGCGAAGCGCCTCGGCATGGACCGCGGCTACCTGCACCGGAAGATCAAGCGCTACGGCCTGGTCCGCGATGCGCAGACGTAAGGACGGCGGCAACGCGCGGAGCGTCCCCCGCGCCGTCGTCATCGCGCTCGCGGCCGTCGCGCTCGGGGCCGGTGTGGGCGCGGCGGCGACGCTCCAGCCTGACTCGGCCTTCGTCCGCGATACGTCGCCCGTGCCCGCGCCGGTCGCGCGGACTGCCGATTGGGAGACCCTTTCGACCGGGCTTCCCGAGGAGGCCCGGTTCCGGCGCATCGTCCGCCTTCGCTACAACCGCGTGGACGGCCCCGCGGTCACCCTCGGCGCCGCGTTCCAGACCGGCCGCCATCCCGCGCCCGTGCTCTTCGCCGAGGGCGGTTACGCGTTTTCGCGCGCGAAGGGTCTCTACGATGCGGGTTTCAGCGCGCCCTTCGGGGACCGGCCCGTCCTCACGCTCGGTGGATCGGTTTTCCGGCGCACCGCGAGCGAGGACGAATGGATCGTCTCGGAGGGCGAGAACACGATCTTCGCGCTCGTCGCGCGCACCGATTACCGCGACTACTACGAATCCGAGGGCGGCCAGGCGTATCTCGCGTGGTCGCCGGGCTCGGATTTCGAGCTTCGGGGGGGCGCACGGGTAGAGTCACAGCGGTCGCTCTCCGTGCGCACGCGCGTGTCGCTCACCGGACGGCATCCGGTCTTCCGGGCGAACCCCGCGATTCAGGAAGGAGACGACCAGGCCTTCGCGGTGCGCCTCCGTCTCGGTCCCGCCCAGATTCCATTCAGCGGAGGCACGCACGGCGAGGCGATCTACGAGCGGTCCGGACGGCCGCTCTCAGGCGATTTCAAGTACGGGAGGCTGCGGGGCGCGATCCGGAACCGGATCAGGCTATCCCCCGGTAAGGATTTCCGCGCGCGGCTGATCGCCGGCACGACACTCACCGGCGCGCTTCCCGCGCAGAAGCTCTGGGCCGTGGGTGGCATCGGGACCCTTCGCGGGCACGACTACAAGTCCTTCACCGGAGACCAGTTCTTCCTGGCGAACGCGGAGCTGTACCAGCGCGCGAGAAAGAACGTCTACGCGTCTACGTTCCTGGACTGCGGCGCCGCCTGGTTCGGGCGCGCCAACCTGAGCCGTCAGCGCCCGGCGCTCGACGCGGGCATCGGGATCCGGATCGGCGAGGGGCCGGTCGCGGTCACGGTGGCGAAGAACCTGCGCGACGGAGGATCGAAGCCGCTCGTCGGGGTGCGCCTCGGAGGGAGCTTCTGAGGTCCGCCATCGGGGTGACCGCGGTCCTTCTGCTCTTCCTCGCGCCGGCAGCCTCGGCCGACAACCTGGGCCTGACCGTGGGGCCGGTGGTAGAGGAGCGCGGCGCCATCACCGTCTCCTACCGCGTCGAGAATCCGTGGACGCCGCGACTGACCGAAACCCTCTTCCGCGGCATGCCGGCGACGGTCACCTTGGAGGTGGGCGTCTGGAAGCGACGGGCCCTCTGGTTCGACAAGCTCGTCCTCGCCATCAAGAGCAAGCACCAGGTGCTCTACGATCCCTGGGAGCAGGCCTTCCGCGTGCGCTCCGGGGCCTTATACCGGAAAACTAGGCTGGTGCCGACGCTCGATTCGCTCAATACCTTCCTCTTCTCCGAGCGGCATCTGCCGCTCGCCGCGGCCGCCGCGCTGGACCCCGAGGGCCGCTATTACGTCTCCGTCCGCGTCACCATCCGCCCCCTCAGCGCTGAGGACCTGGACGAGGTCGAGGACTGGCTTTCGGGCGAGGCCAAGAATCCGAAGCCTCCGGAGCGCGGACTCCCGGGTTACCTGCTCGGGATCGCGGTGAATGTCTCGGGCCTCGGCGACCGAACGGCGCTGGCGAAGAGCGAGTGGTTCCGGCCCTCGCTCCTCGAGCCACCGCCGCCCTGACGCCGCGCGCCGCGCGCGGGGTTGGCTAAGGCGCGTCCGACGTGCCCCCCTCGGGCGCTGGGCGCGTCGAGGGAGGAACGGCCGATGGAGCCGGCGGGGGCGAGTACCATCCGGCGTCCGGCGGTGCCGGGGCGGCAGGCTGCGCCAGAGGGCCCTTCGCGAAGCGCGTCAGGACCATCGATCCCATCCCCGCCGTCATGAAGACCACCCCCAGGACCACCGAGGCGATTCCGAGCGCGATCCCGATCGGCATCACGAGCACGAGGCCGAGGAAGCCGAGCAGATGGCCCAGCAGCTTGAGGCCGAGGATCACGGCCGCGCCGACGATCACCGCCCGGATGGGCGAGACCGGGATGCCGGGACTCCTGCGCGACAGAATTTTCCGGCCGAGGTACATCGCTCCGTTCACGTAGCCCAGGAACGCGAAGACGAAGATCCCGAGCAGCGCGCCGATGAGCGCGAACACCATCGCGATCGCGAGCAGGATGGCGACGGGGATGCCGATGATCGTGATCACGAGGATCACCATGGCGATGGCTCCCACGATCGCGATCGCGGGGATCACCACGATCATCGCCATCCAGGCCACGAGCCCCCAGAGGAACGACTTGCCGAACTGGCTTCCCATGCGGTCCACCGCGTGTTGCATGCGCTCGCGGACCACCAGGAGACAGAGCCAGGCGAGGATGATCGTGAGCAGGATCTGACCGATCGTTCCGAAGATCCCGGCGAGCGCCGCGCCGATGCCCACCAGCCCCATGAACGGGAGCATGCCGTGCGTGTGCCAGCCGCCCACGGAGACGTTGTCGCCCATCACGCGGGCATTGTCACTGACGGTGGTGGAGCCTCCCACGCTGACCGCGCTCCCTTCGACGACGGCGCTGTCCCTGAGGGAGACGCTCCCGC
Source organism: Candidatus Eiseniibacteriota bacterium (assembly GCA_041484545.1). Lineage (GTDB taxonomy): Bacteria > Eisenbacteria > RBG-16-71-46 > SZUA-252 > SZUA-252 > WS-7. The sequence goes on from JBGPHU010000001.1 coordinate 35,120, forward strand.
CGACGGCCGTGCAGTCCCCTTTCACGCGCCCCAGGACCGTGATCGAGCCGCCCATGGCGACCACGCTGCCGTCGATCACCTTGTCCGCGGGGATCTCGATGTCCTGCCCGAACCGCACCAGGTCGTTGTCGTGACCGTGGTCGGGAGTATCCGGCGTGTCGGGCGTGTCGGGAGTATCCGGCGTATCCGTCTCCTCCCCGCCGCTCGCCTCCGAGTCGGTTCTGCTCGCTGCCTTGCGCAGGGCGTGGGCGCGCTTCGTGGTCGCGGTCTTCTCGCCGTCGATGACGCGGACCGAGATCCCTTCATCGCGGGATTCGGCGCGCGCCGCGCTGTCGGCGGCGGCTTTCGCGCGATTCTTCGCGGTAGACGTGGCGCCCCGCGCCGCATGCGGCTGCACGAGCAGCGCGGCACAGAGCAATGCGAGGAACGAGACCGCCGCGATCCAAGGACGGGCCTTGGTCCGCATCGTCAACTCAGAGCGAGAGACAAACATGGCCCACACTCCCTTCATGGCGACGGGATGGTCGCAGCAGAATGTAGAGCGCGAGTCCCAGGGTGATGAGAATGGCTCCGGCCAGCTGAGCCTCGGGTGTCCGGAGGAGAACGATCGCGGCACGTGGAATCGTCTTCAGCGCCTGCGCCGCCAGCAGGAGCCGGCGCGCGAGCGGCGCGTAGAACGCGATCTCGCCGGCGAGCCACTTGGATCCCACGGTGGCCGTCGAGATGGAGCGATCGAGCGCGGAAACGGTCCACACGTAGGCGTCCGGAATTCCGAGCGCCAGGGCGATCCGGTCCAGATTCGCGACGAGCACGACGGTGAGGGCGAAGGAGACGGCGCCGAGCGCCGCGCCGAAACGCTGCCAGCCCGCAGCCAGGAAGCCGCGCGCGCCCAGCACTTCGCGGATGACGCGGTCCTCGAGGAACGCCGGAGCGGCGAGGAGCGGCATGCTGCGAAGCCGGAGCGTCTGGCGGCGGAAATCCTCGAGCGACGCCCCGCACGAGGCGCACGAGGCCGCGTGGGCTTCGATCACGCGGGCGACCGAGGGGGTCAGCGTGCCGTCGATCAGCGCTACCAGCTCACGCTCGCAAGCTTCGCAGGAGAGATTTTCTTTCATGGCTTCGTTCCTCGCGCTCCTCGCGCGGTCAGCTTCCGTCTCAGAATCTCGTGCGCCCGATGAAGCCGCACTTTCACGGTCCCGAGGGGGATCCCCAGCGTCTCGGCGATCTCCTCGTACGCCAGGTCCTCCCGGTACCGAAGAAACAGGATCGCCTGGTAGTGCTCCGGCATCTCCTGAACCAGCTCATCGAACCGCTCGACCGAGCGTTGGATCAGGAGCTGCGCGTCGGGACCGGGGCTTGATTCCACCGCCTCCAAGAGCGGGCCCTCGTCCTCATCGAACAGGTCCTGCATCGACACCGGCCGGCGCTTGCGCCTGCGGATCGCGTCCAGGGCCAGATTCGCCGCGATCTTGAACAGCCAGGTCTTGAGCGGGCGCTCCGGATCGTACGTGTGAAGCGAACGTAGGACCCGGATGAAGGTTTCCTGCGCCACCTCCGCGGCGTCCTCCGGATTTCCGGTGATCCGCCACGCGAGGTTCACGACGGGCGTCTGATACCTGCGTATCAGCTCCCGATAGGCGCGCTCTTCACGCTCCAGACATCGACGGACCAGGTCTCGTTCGTCGGTCAATCACACCCTCGAGTCCCCGATGCCTCTCAGGATCCCCTACGTTTGGCGGCCCCGCGGAGTTTCGCCGGCCTGAGGCACCGGGCGCGCAAGCTAGTGGCCCTATCCTCCGTCCGTCAAGGCTTTTCCCTTGACGGGCCGCCCTGCCTAACCCTAGCGTCGGGGTGCCCTATGACCGAGATCGAATCGATTTACGCTCGCGAGATCCTGGATTCTAGAGGAATGCCGACCATCGAGGTCGAGGTGGCCCTCCGTGGCGGAGCCATCGGCCGAGCCGCCGTTCCCTCCGGGGCCTCCACCGGCTCGCGCGAGGCGCTCGAGCTCAGGGACGGCGATCCGAAGCGCTATCTCGGAAAAGGCGTCCTGAAGGCAATCGCCAGCGTCAACGAGACCATCGCCGGGCACTTGATCGGCGAAGACGCCGACGACCAAGCCTACATCGACCACCTCCTGATCGAGATGGACGGCACCCCGAACAAGAAAAATCTCGGCGCGAACGCGATCCTGGGCGTTTCGATCGCGCTCGCGAAGGCCGCCGCCGAAGCCCACGTGCTCCCCCTGTACCGCTATCTCGGAGGCGCGGGCGCCAAGACGCTTCCCGTGCCGCTCATGAACGTGATGAACGGCGGAGCGCATGCGGACAACAACCTCGACATCCAGGAATTCATGATCGTGCCGGTGGGCGCGGGCTCCTTCTCCGAAGCGCTGCGCATGGGGTCGGAGGTCTTTCACACGCTGAAGAAGCTGCTCCGCGAAAAGGGGCTGGTGACCGCGGTCGGCGACGAGGGTGGCTTCGCCCCGAATCTGGGCAAGAGCGCCGACGCGCTGGAATTCCTGGTCAAGGCCATCGAGAAGGCCGGCTACCGGCCAGGTGAGGATATCGCGCTGGCGCTGGACCTGGCGGCCTCGGAGCTCTTCACGAATGGCGCCTATGGGCTGGACGGCCGCCAGGGCCTCGACGCGCGGGCCATGACTCAGTACCTGGCGGGTCTCGTGGAGCGGTTCCCGATCGTCTCGATCGAGGACGGCCTCGCGGAGTCGGATTGGGACGGATGGCGGCACCTTACCGAGGCGCTCGGATCCACGATCCAGATCGTCGGAGACGACGTGTTCGTCACGAACCCTGAAATCTTGCGGAGAGGCATCGAGGATGGAGTCGCGAATTCGGTTCTGGTCAAGCTCAACCAGATCGGCACCGTGACCGAGACCCTCGACGCGATCGAGATGGCGAAGCGCGCGTCCTACACTACCGTGATCTCGCATCGCTCGGGCGAGACGGAGGACGTGACGATCGCCGACCTCGCGGTGGCGGTGAACGCGGGCCAGATCAAGACCGGCTCGCTATCGCGGACGGACCGGATCGCGAAGTACAACCAGCTGCTGCGGATCGAAGAACAGCTCGCGGATGAGGCGGTCTACCTGGGCGCGGCGGCGTTCCGCCGCCTGAGCGGGGGATCGCGCGAAACTGCCGCGGCGCGCTGACCGGATGGACGCCATGGTCCGGCGGGATGCAAACGGGTTCCGCGCGAGGCGGGCCCCGCGATGATGCGCTCACCGTACCAAAGCCCCAAGAAGGCGCCGACCCGGCGCTATCTCCGACTTCCTCCCACCGAGATGAAGCGAAAGAAACGTCGCGCGCTCCGATGGGCCGCGGGGATCCTTCTCGGGCTCCTGGTCTATTCCTTCGTCGGCGGAGACAGCGGACTCATTCGCATCCGGGCGCTGCAGGGCGAAACGGCGGATCTGAGGGCGCGGAAGCTGGCGCTCGCCGCGCAGGTGGAACGGGTGGATCGCACCCGCAAGGACACCGCGAAGGACCCTCTGCTGCAAGAGCGGGTCGCGCGCGAGCGTTTCCACATGGTCAAGAAAGACGAGATCCTCTACCGCTACCAGGCGGACGAGGACTCGACAAAGTAGTTCGGCTCTTTACAACCCGCCCTGACTCGGGCAGAATACCGCCGCGGGGTGGAGCAGCCTGGTAGCTCGTCGGGCTCATAACCCGAAGGTCAGAGGTTCAAATCCTCTCCCCGCAACCATTAAGAGCCTCAGGGGCCTGGAACACCGGGCCCCTGTTTTTTTGCGCGCGGAGGGCCGCCCCGCGGCGCGGCCCCTACCTCATCCCGACGACTTGGTTCAGATACGCCGCGACCACTGGCCCTTCCCTCAACCGGAGCCCCGCGCAGTCGTCAACCGCGTCGGCTACCTTCGCCATCTCCAGCTCCGACCCCGGCGCCGAATGGGTGGATCTAGCGGGACCGCATGGCGCCTCCTTGGGTGGTTTCGTCGGCAGGACGTGTTAGTATAGATAGGTTCCGAACCATGCGCGAGCATCAGGGCTGACACCAAGTTCAGGAGACTGAAACCTATGGCACACAAGCTTTTGAAGCTCCCGTCCGTTCTTCTCCCGCTTCTCGCCATGCTAGCCCTGGCGACCGTGCTCGGGGCCTCCGGGTGTGGCAAGAGCATCTCGGGACCCGCGAAAATGGTTCCCCTCACGCTCAAGACACAGGCAGGCGGCACCGCCGCGACTCGCGTCCTGCGCGCGGCCGGCTTGGTCGCCGCCGATTCCGACACGGTCCACGTCGATGTCACGTTCACACGCGCATTACTGGTCGTCCGCGACGTAAAGTTTCATGCGACCGAGACGGACAGTGAGGGCAGCGACGGCGAGGAGCAGGTTGCCGAGAGCGACAGCCTGGGAGACGCGGAAAACGATTCGACCCATAGCGAGGACGGCGGAGGAATCGCATTCCGGGGTCCCTTCGTGATCGATCTCCTCTCGCACCACGCGGACGTCCTGGACACCCAGATGGTGCCGCCCGGCCTCTACGCCCAGGTGCAGGGGCATCTTCAGGCCCTCCACGCCGGGGACGCGGCCGCGACGCCCGACCTGAGCTTCCTCGTCGGGAGCACGATCGACCTGGAAGGCACGATCGGGGGCGATGGCGGCGGCGCGTTCACGTACCGGGCGAGAATCGACGACGAGTTCGTGATCCACGGCCACTTCACGGTGCAGTCGGACACGCCGGCCACGGCGTTCCTCGTATTCAATGTGGACGGGATGCTGGTCGATTCCAGGGGACGGTTCCTGGACCCGCGGGATCCCGCGAACGACCAGGCGATCAGGAGCGCCATCCGTCACGCGATCAAGGTGGGCCTGGACGACAATCACGACGGCGAGCTGGACGGCGACGAAGGACACGAATAGCACGAAGGCGAGAATGCTCCCCCTCTCGCTCGTTTCTAAGCAGTCTCGGTAGAGGCCGGTCGCGAATTCAGGGGGTTGACCGTGAAGTGGCAGCGGAGTCATTCGAGCCTTCCGCCCAACCGGCGGGCGGCGGCTGGCCTGTGGATTCTCGTTTTCTTGGCGTTCGCATCACCCGCGACGGCGACCTTGAAAGCGGTCGCCGTCGATCCCCCGGCGCCCGCAACGTGCGACTCCGTGACGATCACCGCGACGGGGGAGATCCCGAACGATTGCTACGAGATCGTGGGGGCCCAAATCCGCGGTCCCGAGTACCTTCCGTGCGCGCGGCCCACGCCCTGCCCCGCGAGGTTCGTCGTCGAGATCACGGTGCGCGAGCCCAACCCCGCCATCGAGCGGTACTGCATCTTGGTCACGGCGCCGTACACCCGCTCCTTCGCCGTCGGAAAACTCGGGGCCGGCGAGTACGTCGTCCAGGCCAGCGAGCGAGTCCTTCCGTTCGCGCCGGACTCGACCGACTCGATCGTGTCGGAGAGCTTCGCTTCCGGGACCTTCACCGTGCGGTCGGATTCGACGTGCTCAGCCTTCCCCGGTTGCTTCCTGCTGGGATTGGCTCCCGACCGGATCGGAGAAGAGATCCCGATCGATCCCCGCTGCACCGCATCGGCCGCTCCCGGAGGCACCGCCTGCCTCGCCCTCACGCTCACGAACTCGCGCGCGGTCGCGGGCCTTCAGACCACCCTCCAAATCTCGGGCTTGGTCCTGCCGGTCACTCCGGACGAGTTCCTGCGCGCGATTTCGGTCGACCCCATGGGCCGCGCGGCCGGATTCCAGGTGGGCTGGACCGTCGAGGGGTCGCGGACGAAGATCCTTCTCTACTCGACGAGCGGAAACTCGATCGCGCCGGGAGACGGTCCCGTGGCCCGGATCTGTTACGCGGTCGCGCCAGAGACGCCGCCGCAAGAATTCCGAGTCTTCGAGACCGCGACCCTCGTATCCGATCCGGCGGGAGACTCGATTCCGCCCTGCCCGACGTTCGCCATGATCCCGCCGGGGATCATCTGCGTCGGCTTGCGGGCCTGCGACGTGAATGGGGACGGCGTCTCCGACGTGCTCGACGTGATCCGGCTGGTCCGGTGCGCCCTGGCGGGCGGCGCCGACTCGGCCTCGGCCTGTCCCGATTCCGTCGCGGCGCGCTCCGACTGTAACGGCGACGGCTCGGTCGACGTCCGCGACGTTGTCTGCTGCGTGCGGAAGATCGTCGCGGCCCTTGGAACGTCCTCCGGAATCGGTCAGGTCGCGGCCCGATTGCAGTCCAGCGCGGAAGGAAGCGCGATCGGGTTCGAAGGCGCTCCCCACTGGATCAACGATCACGAGTGCCACGTCATGGTGCGGATCGATGCCGCTGAAGGCTGGGGTGGAATGCAGTTCTCGATCGATCCCGGCGGCGCTGCGGTCCGGATCGGAGGTATGGCCGTGGACGGCGCAAGGGCTCCGGGAAAAGCCATGATCGAGAGCGCTACCGACGCCTCGGGCGTGGCGCATGCGATCGTCTATGGGATTGCTCCGGGCGACCGCTCTGCCGCCCCGATTGGAATCGACATTATCCTCACGCGTTCGGCGCCCGGTTCGGGCACGCTCCGACTCACCGATCTGAAGGCGGGAACCGCGACGGGAGAGGTCGCCCCGATATCGTCGTTCAACCCCACGATGGAGGTCGGGGCCCCGGCGCCCGCGGCGCCGGCTCTCTTGGCCGCGCGGCCCAATCCCACTTCGGGCTCGACCGACATCGGCTTCGTGCTTCCGGCCGACGCGCGGGTCACCCTTCGCCTGTACGACGTCGCGGGGCGGTTGGTGCGGACGCTCGTCGAGGGTTCGATGCCGGCGGGCGCGCACCGTGCCCGCTGGGACGGCCTGGACGCGCGCGGGCGCGCGGCGAGATCGGGAATTTACTTCGCGAAGCTTCAGGCGGGGGCGACGATCCGCTCGGAACAGATCTTGTTGTTGCGTTAGACTGAGCGCATGGACCCGGCGGACCCGGTCGCTCAGTACCTCACTTATATTCTGCTGATGCTGGCGCCGCTCTGGATGATCGGGTGCTGAGCGGCGCCACTATCACGCCGGCGTCAGTCCCCGAGCGACTCCCAGGCTCCTGACTGATCGCTGAGCCGGCCCGCGTCCAGCACCTTATGGATGTCCACGGCGTCGTCGAAGTCCGGGCTCGCCGGCTTCCCTTCCTGGATGGCCGCGCGAAGCATCTCGAGCTTGACCAGAAACGGCGCCAGCAGCGACACGTCGGGCGTCGGCTCGATGGCAAGGTCGTCGGGGATCGGAACCGCTTCGTAGGAGCCATCCTCCTTCGGCCGCGCGAGCCGGTAGCCGTCGAGCACGACCATCGAATCGGCCGAGCCGAAAACCTCCATGCTCTGCCCGCGCACCTGGGCTCCTCCGAAGAGGTCGACCGCGCCACGCGCGCCGCTCTCGAACTGGAGGAGCAGCGTGAAGCTGTCGTCCGCCGTGATCCCGGCGAGCGCGGGGGATCCATCCACGGATTCGGCGGCGACCGTCCGCAGCGAGCAGAAGACGCGCCGGACAGGGCCTCCCCATAGGATGAGCTGGTCGATGTGGTGGGAGCCCAGGGCCCCGAGGTAACCGCCCCCCCGTCTCTTCTCCACGAGCCAGGTGAGGCGGCGCTTGGGATTTCGCGCCCACCCCGGGATCCGGTCCCGGATCGCGATGTGCTCGACGCGCCCCAGAGCGCCTTCCCGGATCTTCCGCGTCAGCGCCTCGCGCGCGGGATAATGGCGGAATTCGTGATTCACCGCGTTCACCAGCCCCTTGGCATCCGCGAGCGCGGCCAGCTCGCGCGCCTCGGCCGCGTTCATGGCGAAGGGCTTCTCGCACAGGACATGGCGCCCCCGCTCGAGCGCGGCGCGGGCCATGGGATAGTGTTGATCAACCGGCGTCGCGATCGAGACCAGGTCCGCCTCGACCTCGTCCAGCATCCGCTTCCAGTCGTCGGTGGCGTACGGAATCGAGAACTCGGCGGCGACCCGGCGCGCGTTCTCCGCTTTGCCGCTCGCCACGCCTGCAAGGACGAAGGCGGGATGGCGCGAGAACCCGGGCGCGTGGACCTGCGCGCCGAATCCAGTGCCGACGAGGAGGACGCGGATCGAGGCGAGAGGGGTCATGGGACGGGATCATAGCAGGCCCGCGCGGTTTCCCGCTGGCCGGGCGAGCATCGGAAAGCGATAATGGGCGATCGGTCCGTAATCTCACCAGGAGAATCGCAACCTACCGAATGAAACCAACCGAAGAGCCGCGTGTCGGTGGTGGGGGCCGGGAGCCCACAGGGCGGAGGTTTCTCTGGGGAACCGGCACGTCCGCCCATCAGGTGGAGGGCGGAAACGACCAGAACGACTGGTGGGACTGGGAAAAGCTCCCCGGGAAAATCCGCGACGGCTCCCGCTCCGGCGCGGCGTGCCTCGCGTGGGACCGCTACGAGGAGGATCTCGATCTTCTGCGCTCGTTCGGCCTCAACGCATATCGCTTCTCGATCGAGTGGAGCCGGATCGAGCCTGAACCCGGCCGCTACGACGAGGGCGCGCTCGACCATTACCGCCGCGTTCTCCTCGCCTGCCGGGCGCGCGGCATCACGCCCATGGTCACGCTCCACCATTTCACCAATCCGCGATGGTTCGCGGCGCTCGGCGGCTGGGAGACGAACCGGAACATCGCGCACTTCGCGCGGTTCGCGCGGCTCGCCGGCGAGCGGTACGGAGATCTCGTGGATCTCTGGATCACGATCAACGAGCCCGAGGTGCTGGCCCTCCACGGCTACGACGAGGGCGGCTGGCCCCCGGGGGTGAAGGATCGCTCGCGGGCGCTGCTCGTGATTGCCAATCTCCTCGAGGCCCACGCGCTCGCCTCGGCGGCGATTCGTGAGACCGACCGGACCGACGCGGACGGGGACGGCATTGCCGCGCTCGTCGGAGTCGCGAAGCATTGGGTGCTGCTCGAGCCGCTCCGCTGGTGGAATCCGCTCGAGCACCTTTCCACCGCCATCCAGCACGGCGTATTCAACGTGGCGATCGGGCGCGCGCTCCGCGGCGACCCCATCGACTTCAACATTCCCGGAGCGCGCCGGGTGCGGAGGCGCGTCGACGCCCTGCGGGGCTCGTCCGATTTCATCGGCGTGAACTACTACACGCGGTGGATGGTGGACCTCTTCGGGAAGGAGCCGAGATGCGCGCGCCCCGGCGCCGCGGTGAGCGACCTGGGATGGGAGTTCTATCCCAAAGGGCTCGAGCGCGCGCTCGTGAGCTGCGCCTCCTTCGGCCTTCCTCTCTACGTCACCGAGAACGGAATCGCGGACGGAGCGGACCGCCTTCGTCCCGCCTTCATCCGGAAGAGCCTCGCGGCTCTGGACCGGGCGCGCGCCCGGGGCGTGGACGTGAGGGGGTACTTCCACTGGTCGCTCCTCGACAACTTCGAATGGAACGACGGCTATTACGGGAAGTTCGGCCTCTGCGCGGTGAATTTCGGCGGCGCCGACCGTCCGAGAGTGCCCCGGCCGAGCGCCGGGACTTACGCGCAGGAGATCGAACGCCGCCGGACCAAGCCTTCCTGAATTTACATTTCTTGCCCCCTCCGGGAGCACTCCTGGGCCTTCGGCGCGAGTCACCACTCTCGCGCTAGCCCGCTACGCGACGCCCCGACAAGCTCTTGTGCCGAGATCGCCTTCCCCCGTTTTGCGGCACGAAGGATGCAAGCCGCCAACCACAGGGACTGAGTGATCTGTACAAACCAAGGGAGAAGCACGTAAGAAGGAGGAGCTTGTTCTCATGAGACGACTTCCTATCTGGGTTCTATGCATGAGCCTTGCCTGCGCGCTGCTGGTTTCGGTGGACCACGCAACAGCGCAGACGGGCGCTTCGATCAGTCTTCAAATCGGGGACCGATACCGTGGCCCCAGCCTGGGCTTCTACGACGAGTCCAACGTCGTGTCGATCCCGGGCCGGGCCGGCGTTTACTACGTCCAGGACTCCGATAACGATGTCTACCGCTACAACAACATGTGGTACATGAACTACAGTGGCGATTGGTATCGCGCGAACGCCTACGGCGGACCGTGGACCTTCGTCGGGTACCGTTCGGTTCCGCAGCCTGTCTACACGGTGCCGTCCTCGTATCGCAGGAGCTGGAGCGACTACCGCGACAGCCACTACGATTGGAGCCGGTCCGATCGCTACAGTGGCAATTACACGAACTCGGCTGTCGGCGGGTCGTTGACCCTCCGGATCGGCGACCGCTACAACGGGCCGAATCTGGGCTTCTACGGTCAGCCGAGGCTTCGCGGCGTGAGGGGACACGACGGCGTCTACTACGTCCGTGACTCCGACAACGACGTCTACCGCTATGGCAACATGTGGTACCTGAACTATAATGGCGACTGGTACCGCGCGAGCAGCTACAACGGTCCGTGGGTCTTCGTCGGCTACCGATCGGTGCCGAGGATGGTCTATACGGTCCCGGCCCAGTACCGCAGAACCTGGCGGGACTACCGCGATCGCCACTACACCTATCGCGCCGATGACACGAATCGTTATGGAAACGTCGGCGGGAGCGTCACGCTTCGCATCGGAGACCGATACAACGGCCCCAATCTCGGCTTCTACGACATGCCCAACATGGTCCGGGTTCCGGGGCGCGGCGTGTACTACGTCCAGGACTCCGATTACGACGTCTACCGCGCGGGCAACTACTGGTACATGAACTACAATGGAGACTGGTACCGCGCCGGCAGTTACCGCGGGCCCTGGATCTTCGTCGGGTTCCAGTCGGTGCCGCGCGACGTCTATACCCTTCCGGCCCAGTACCGCCGCTGGAGCGACTACCGGGATCGGCACTCCATGTCGACCACGGATGACAACACGAACTACGGCCGCGATAACACCGTCGACGACAACACGGGCGTCTCGTTCACGCTCCGGATCGGCCAGCGCTACAACGGGCCGGATCTCCGGTTTAATGGCGAGCCGCAGGTCGAGTCGGTGCCCGGCGGACGGGGCGTCTACTACGTGCGCGATTCGAACAACGACGTCTATCGTTACGGGAACAGCTGGTACATGAACTACAACGGCGACTGGTATCGCGCGAGCAGCTACGGTGGAACGTGGTCGTTCGTCGGATACCGCTCGGTTCCGCGCGAAATCTACAGCGTTCCCACGGGCTATCGGAGAAACTGGACCGACTACCGCGACCGGCACTACGACTGGAACGACAACGGTCGGGATTGACGATCGAACAGAAACGAAACGGGAGGATGTCGGCTGACACCCCGGGACAGGGGCCCGAAGCGTGGGCCCCTTTTCCATGCCCGCCCGGCCCCGCGCCGGCGGCACGGCGAGGCGCGCCCCAGGTGTGACCCATTCTCCACGCTGGCGCGACGCGAGCCGCACCCTTGCGAGTCGGACAGATCCTTGCCGCTCGCCTAACACGGTCGGGGTGAAGCGGCTACTGGGGTTAGCCTCGATACAAGACTTGGCATGAGCGTTGCTCTCGTACGAGCCTGGAAGGGGCTACCACCCAGGTGGCGCTGGAATTTGTCGTGGCATAGGAGGAATTCATGAGCCGCATTTCTCTCTGGATCGCGTTTCTCGTGACGGCGCTTGCGCTCGTGTCGCCGGCCTCGAGGGCGAGCGCGCGCACAAGTGTGTCGATCGACCTGCATATCGGAGATGCGTACCGCGGGCCTCGGCTGATGTTCCAGCACGAGCCGGACGTCGTGGTCGTCCCGGGAACGAGGGTCTACTACGTTCGTGATTACGACTACGACATCTACCGCTACGGCAGCTTCTGGTACTACAACTACGATGGCGGCTGGTATCGCGCCCGCAGGTACAACGGTCCGTTCACGTATGTCGGCTATCGCTCCGTTCCCAGCGCGGTGACCTACGTTCCAACGAGGTATCGCAGACATTGGCGCGATGCCGGCGAAGGGCGCGCATACGGCCGTGACAACGGACGCGGAAACGACAACGGACGCGGAAACGACTACGGGCGCGGAAACGACAACGGACGCGGCCACGGCAACAAGCACGGAGGCAGGTGAGCTAGAGCCGCCCGGTTCAGCAAAGCCGTAAGAAGATGGGGCTCCCGCGAGGGGGCCCTTCGTATTGCCGGGCGCGCTAAGGCCGTCCGCGATTCACGAGCCAGATCCCGAAGAGGATGATCGCTCCCCCTGCCATCGTTCCGATCCGGATCGATTCCCCCAAGAGCGCAGCGGCCACGGCCACCGTCACGAGCGGCTCGAGATAGAGGAAGGCCCCGACGCGTGACGCTGGAAGACGCTCGAGCGCGTCGTACCAGAACACGTACGCCACGCCGGAACAGATGATCCCGAGAAAGAGCAGCGCAGCCGTCCCGGCGCCTGTGAGCGGACCGATCCCCCGGAAGCCGGACTGGACCACAAAGAGCCCCGTGGTGAGAACCCATCCGAGAAGCATCACGTAGAACATCATGAGCGCCGCCGGATGCCGCTTCAGCCCGCTCCGCGAGAGCACCGAGAACACCGCCCAGTTCACGGCGCTGATCAGGATGAGCGCGTCTCCCGGCGCCCCCAGACGCCCCACGACGATCGCGCGTGGATCCCCGCGCGCCACGACGAGCAGCACGCCCGCCGTCGCGAGCACGATTCCCGCGAGTCCCCCCGGACCGATCCGCTCGCGCAGGAACACGCGCCCGAGGACCGCGATGAAGAGCGGGGTGGTTGCAATGATCCAGCCGGTCGTCGTCGCCTGGGAGGTGACGAGGCCATTGGACTGCAGCCACTGATGCAGGGTGATGCCCAGGAATCCGAGAAGCAGGAAATAGGCGAAGTCGCGTTTCTGGATCGGGCGGAATTGACGCCGGCCGAGCACGAAAAGCCCCAGGACAATGACGCCGAGGGAAAAACGGGCCCATACGAGGGCCACCGGCGCGAGCTCGCGCAGGGCGATCTTCGTCGCGACAAACGAGGCTCCCCACGCGACGACCGCGAACGCGACCTTGAGGAGGTTCACCGCGTTCGATGGATTTCCGGTAGGATCGACGGTAGAGGGGGGCCTCGCCATGACTCAGACGCAGCTACTCAAGAAGGTCCAACGAGCGAACTGGCGCTCGCTTCAGAAGGTCGTTCGCCAGGCCTATCGGGAAGGGTTCAGCGCCGGTCTCGTTCGGGCGCACGGCGTTGGCCGCCGTGGCCGCACCATCCGCGCGGACGCCCGGGTGGAGGGCTTGGTGCGCCGGATCGAGCGGCATTTCGGACTCGGCCGCTACGCCTTCGAGGTTCGGGTGGTTCACGCTGCCTCGGGGCGGAGAATTCCCGCCCGCGATCTGCTCGTGAAATACCTCACGGAGGAGCGGACGCAGCGCGACTCGAAGAAACCCTGAGCCCCGGTCACTCGAAATGTTCCATGGCCCAGACGTCGCCACCCTGCGGACGGAACCGGTCGAACAGCACCCACCAGGATCGTGAAATGGGCGAGCCTTGTTCCGGCGGCGAGCATCGTGGGTATTCTACCCGGACGACGTTCGAGGGACTAGCGGCGCGAAAACTCCGGGGACATCAGCGCAGAGGACGGAGAATCTGGCTGAAGC
>JBGPHU010000002.1:0-46562 GCA_041484545.1 Candidatus Eiseniibacteriota bacterium
CGCTCCCGGCTCGAAGCCGGCGAGACGGAAGACGACCTTCTTCCGGAAGCCTTCGCGGTGGTGAAGGAGACCTGCCGCCGCCTGGTCGGACAGACCTGGGACGTGGTCGGCATCCCCATCAGCTGGGACATGATTCCCTTCGACGTCCAGCTCCTGGGCGCGCTCGTGCTCCACGAAGGAAAGATCGCCGAGATGGCCACGGGCGAGGGGAAGACGCTCGTCGCGACGATGCCCATCTACCTGAACGCCCTCTCCGGAAAAGGCGTTCACCTCGTCACCGTGAACGACTATCTGGCGCGGCGCGACAGCGAGTGGATGGGGAGGATCTACACCTTCCTCGGGCTCACGGTGGGTTGCATCCAGAACGGGATGGACTTCGCCGAGCGTCGCGCCGCCTACGCCGCCGATATCACGTACGGCACGAACAACGAATTCGGCTTCGACTACCTCCGCGACAACATGGCGCGCAGCCGCGAGCACCGAGTCCAGCGCGGCCACCACTACGCGATCCTGGACGAAGTGGACTCGGTCCTGATCGACGAGGCGCGGACGCCGCTCATCATCTCGGGGCCGGTCGAGCACAGCATCCAGAAGTACGACGAGATGAAGCCGGACGTGGAACGGCTGGTCCGCACGCAGGGGCAGCTGGTGAACCGGATTCTCGCGGACGCGGAGGGGATGCGGCAGGATCCCAAGCGGGAGTGGGACGCCGGATTCAAGCTGTTACAGGTGAAGCGCGGAGCGCCCAAGAACAAGCGCTTCGTGAAGCTTCTTTCGGACGATCCGGGGGTGAGCCGGCTCATCACGAAGGTCGAGATGGAGCTCATTCGCGACAAGCGGATGCAGGAGGCGGATGAGGAGCTCTACTACTCGATCGACGAGAAGAACCATTCCATCGATCTCTCCGAGCAGGGACGGGATCTCCTCTCGCAGCACGACCAGAACCTGTTCCTCCTGCCCGACCTCGCGACCGAACTGAGCGCGATCGACGAGGATGAGTCGCTCGAGCCCGCCGACAAGGTCTCGAATAAGCGCGACCTCGAGCGGCTGCACGCGGAGCGGAGTGAGCGGGTCCACAACATTTTGCAGTTGCTCCGCGCGTACTCGCTGTACGAAAAGGACGTCGAGTACGTCATCCAGGAAGGGAAGATCCTGATCGTCGACGAGTTCACGGGCCGGCTCATGCCGGGGCGCCGCTACTCGGACGGCCTTCATCAGGCGATCGAGGCGAAGGAGAGCGTGAGGGTGGAAGGGGAAACCCAGACGCTCGCCACGATCACGATCCAGAATTACTTTCGGCTCTACGAGAAGCTGGCCGGCATGACCGGCACCGCGGAGACGGAGGCGCAGGAGTTCTGGCACACGTACAAGCGGGACGTGGTCGTCGTGCCCACCAATCAGCCGGTGCGCCGGGTCGACTACGACGACGTCATCTTCAAGACGCGCCGCGAGAAGTACAACGCGCTCGTCGAGGAGATCGCGGAGCTCCACGGCGGGGGCGTGCCCATCCTCGTCGGCACGATCAGCGTGGAAGCGTCGGAGACCCTGAGCCGCCTCCTGAAGCGGCGCGGCATTCCCCACCACGTGCTGAACGCGAAGTATCACCAGCAGGAGGCCGAGATCATCTCGCAGGCGGGCCGGAGAGGCGCCGTCACGATCGCGACCAACATGGCCGGCCGCGGGACCGACATCAAGCTCGAGGCGGGTGTGATCCGCTGTGGCCGGGAGTGCTTCGCGGGCTCCGTGAGCCAGCTGGACCACGGCGTCTGGAGGCGGGTCGCGCAGTGCAAGGAAGAGGTGCCGTGCGGACTCCATATCCTCGGCACCGAGCGCCACGAGAGCCGACGGATCGATCGGCAGCTCCGCGGACGCGCGGGACGGCAGGGAGATCCGGGCTGCTCCCGGTTCTACCTCTCGCTCGAGGACGACCTGATGCGGCTCTTCGGCTCGGAGCGGATCGCCGGAATCATGGAGCGGCTGGGGGTGCAGGAAGGGGAAGTGATCGAGCACGGACTCGTCACGCGCGCGATCGGTCGGGCGCAGAAGCGAGTCGAGGCTCACAACTTCGACATCCGGAAGCACCTTCTCGAATACGACGACGTCATGAACCAGCAGCGCACGGTGATCTACGCGCAGCGGCTCCGTGCGCTCGAGGAGGGCGACCTCAAGGAGTCGGTCCTCGAGATGATGGAGGAGATCGTCGCCGAGCGCGTCACGTCCTATCTTCCCACGAACGAGCGCTGGGACGAGGAAGATCTGAGTCGACTCATGAACGAGATCAGCCAGGTCATGCTTCGCGCCGTGGAGATGCCCGATTCGGGAGACCGCCATCCCACCGCCGAGGAGGTCTCGGAGTGGCTGCAGGAGCGCGTGAGGACCGTGTACGAGGAGAAGGAGCAGGAGATCTCGGCTCCGATCATGCGCGAGCTGGAGCGGCAGATCTTTCTGAACGTGATCGACGAGCACTGGATGGACCACCTTCGCGAGATGGACCATCTTCGCGAGGGGATCGGGCTCCGGGCCTACGGGCAGCGCGATCCTCTCGTGGAGTACAAGCGCGAGGCGTTCGCGATGTTCGAATCGCTGACGCATTCCATCCGCGAGGAGACCGTGCGCACCCTGTTCCGCGCGAACCTGGTCATGGAGCCCGCGCCGGGCGGCGCGCCGCCGGCCGGCGTCGGGCGGCGCGGTCCCGAGATCGGCGTGGCCGCGCCGCGGGCGCTTCCGCCCCGGGTACGCGCGACCCCGAAGGCGGAATCCCACGCCGCGGTGTCCGCGTTCGGCACGCCCGTCGCGGAAGGCGGCGCGCCCGCGGCGGAGCCCACGGACTCCCCGCGCAGGCCGTCGGTCGCGCAGGAGCCGAAGGTCGGTAGAAACGATCCCTGCCCATGCGGCAGCGGGAAGAAATACAAGAAATGCCACGGCGCCTAGACCAGGAGGAGAACCATGGATGACAGCGTTCGCGAGATGATGTTTCTCATCGTCGAGCAGCTCAAGGCGTACGTGGACGGAAACGAGGATGCCCTGCTGGAGCTGACGCAGCTGCTCGATTCGGGGAACCACGATGCCGATGTGGTGAACCAGGCGTTCGAGATGATCTTCCGCGCCCTGGAGCCGTACTCCCGGGAGGATTATCCGGGCGAGCCGCGCGTCCCGCGCAAGCACGTGAGGGTGCCGACCGGGCCCGAACGGGCGCTCCTGTCTTCGCCCGCATACACATACTTTTTCCGCCTGAACGAGTCGGGCCGGGTCACGCCGGAGCAGTTCGAGGAGATCATGGCTCGCGCGCGCGAGGAGGGACCTTCCCTCGACAGCGAAGCGAGAGCGGAGGAGCTGGCGACCGAGGTGCTGATCCACTGGTTCGACGAGGAGCATGGAGTCCCGTCCGATCCGGGCGCGCCACAGACCGCGCACTGACCGTGATTAAACCGACCAAGAAATCGAAAGCGAAGGCCTCCGCCGCGAAGTACGCCGCGAAGCCCGTCGCGCCCAAGGCCGATCCCGCTCCGGCCGCGAAGCCCGCCAAGGCGAAGGCCGCTTCCCGGAAACGGGCGCCGGCGGCCGCCCGCGTGGCGAAGGCCGCCGAAGACGAGACGCGCGATCCGAAAGCGTCCTCCCGCGGGGGTAAGCCCGGCAGGAACCTCGTGATCGTGGAATCGCCCGCGAAGGCTCGCACGATCGGGAAGTATCTGGGGCCGGGCTTCGAGGTTCGCGCTTCGAACGGCCACGTTCGGGATCTCCCGAAGAGCAAGCTCGGCGTCGATATCGAGAAGGGTTTCCAACCTTCCTACATCCTCATCAAGGGGAAGGCGAAGATCCTGAAAGAGCTGAAGCAGAGCGCCCGGCTGGCGAACACGATCTATCTCGCCCCCGATCCCGACCGCGAAGGCGAGGCGATCGCCTGGCATCTGGCCGAGACGCTCGGGAACGGCGCGGGCGGCCGGATCCAGCGGCTCGCGTTCTACGAGATCACGAAGCGCGGAATCCTCTCGGCGCTCGAAGCGCCGCGCGCAATCGATATGAACAAAGTGCACGCGCAGCAGGCCCGCCGCGTTCTTGACCGGCTCGTGGGCTATCAGGTGAGCCCGTTTCTCTGGAAGACCATCCGCTACGGACTCTCGGCCGGTCGCGTCCAATCGGTCGCCCTGCGTCTGATCTGCGAACGGGAGGACGAGGTCCGGGCCTTCGTGCCGCGCGAATACTGGACGATCGACGCCGACCTCGCCACCGCGAAGGACGAGCCCTTCCGCGCGCGGGTTCAGAAGAAGGCGGGAGAGAAGTTCCTGCTCGAGAACGAGGCGCAGGCGAAGGAAGCCGCCGCGGAGCTCGGGAAGGAATCGTTCCGCGTCACGGGCGTGCGCACGCAGGAGAAGAAGCGCAATCCCTTGCCCCCCTTCATCACGAGCACGATGCAGCAGGAGTCCTTCCAGAGGCTTAGGTACAGCGCCCAGAAGACCATGGTGGTCGCGCAGCAGCTCTACGAGGGAATCGACATCGGAACCGAGGGATCGACCGGGCTCATCACGTACATGCGCACGGATTCCACCCGCACCTCGTCCGAGGCCCTGGCGGAGGTCCGCGACTTCATCGAGGCGTCGTTCGGACCGGGCTATCTTCCACCCGAAGCGCGCCACTTCCGCTCGCGCGAGACGTCGCAGGACGCGCATGAGGCAATCCGCCCGACGTCGGTCGCGCGGACGCCCGCATCGATGAAGCGGCATCTCGAGCCCGATCAGCACCGCCTCTACGAGCTGATCTGGCAGCGGTTCGTGGCTTCCCAGATGAACCCGGCGCTCGTGCTCACGACCACGGCGGACATCGCCGCGGGCGTCTATCTCCTGCGGGCTTCGGGAAGCCGTATCAAATTCGACGGCTTCACGCGCGCGTACCAATCGGCCCTCATCGAAGACACCGGCCCCGAGGCCTCGAAGCTGCCGGCCTTGAACGAAGGGGACGCGCTGAAGCGGCTCGGCATTCTTCCCGAGCAGCACTTCACGGAGCCGCCGCCCCGCTACACCGAAGCCTCCCTCGTAAAAACGCTCGAGGAGAAGGGCATCGGGCGGCCGAGCACCTACGCGACGATCGTCGGCACCATCCTCACCCGCGACTACGTGCTCCGCGATCGCGGCAAGCTCACCCCTACGGACCTGGGCATGATGGTCTGGAAGCTCCTCGCCCGGATGTTCGGCGACGTGTTCGAGGTCGAGTTCACGGCCAAGATGGAGCGGGAACTGGATCGGGTGGAGAGCGGGAAGGACGCCTGGGATCACGTGGTCGCCGAGTTCTACGCGCCCTTCCGGAAGGATCTCGCGGAGGCCGAGTCGCAGCGCGAGAGTCTCAAGGCCTCGCTCACCGAGGAGTCGGATCGTGTATGCCCGAAGTGCGCCTCGAAGATGGTGAAGCGTTACGGGCGGAACGGTCCGTTCCTCGCGTGCCCCCGCTATCCCGAATGCAAGACCACGATGCCGGTCGAAGAGGAGGCGGTGACCCCCGACGTTCCGACCCGGCCTTGCCCCCTGTGCGAGAGCCCCATGCGGGTCCGGTCGGGACGGTTCGGGAAGTTCCTCGCGTGCTCGCGCTATCCGGAGTGCAAGGGGACGCGTCCGCTCGGGCTCGGCGTGCCCTGTCCCGACTGCGGAACGGGGGAGCTGGTGGAGCGGAGGACGAAGCGCGGCAAGGCGTTCTTCGGATGCAGCCGCTATCCGGAGTGCAAGTTCGGCATCTGGGACCGCCCCCTCAAGCAGCCGTGTCCCGCGTGCGCGTATCCGATTCTCGTTCAGAAGCAGACCAAGACCAAAGGCGACTACCTCCAGTGCCCGAAGTGCAAGCATCGCGTCGACGCCGAAGCTTCCGAGGCCGTGAGTGAATCGCTGGATCACTGAGTTCCTCGAATACATGGAAGGGCAGCGGCGCGCCGCGCCGGGTACGCTCCGCGCGTATCGCGACGACCTGACGCGCTTCGCCGCCTTCGCGAAGGCCCGCCTGGGCGGCGACGCCCGGGTCCCGGAAGACCTGACGCCCGAGCTTCTCGCCGCGTTCGCCGCGGCCCGTTCGCTCGCGAAGGCGGCCCGCAAGCATCGCCAGATCTCGGCCCGGACGCTCGGACGCTCGCTCGCGGCGCTCCGCTCCTTTCTCCGCTACCTGGAGCGCCGGGGCAAGACGACGGCGGCCCTGCGCGGCGCGCTGCCGCGCGTGAGCGCCCCTCAGCCGCTTCCCTCCGCCATCTCCGAGACGCCCCTGAACGAGCTTCTGGACCGCGCGGCCTCCTCGATCCCGGACGGCGACACACGCTCCCTGCGCGCCCTGCTCGCGGCAGAATGGCTCTACGGCTCGGGGCTAAGGCTCGGCGAGCTGACCGGGCTCACGTGGGGCCGCTTCGACGCCCGCCGGAGGCTCGCGAGGGTCATGGGGAAAGGGTCCAAGGAGCGCGTCGTGCCGGTGGGGGAGCGGGCCGCGGACATGCTCACCCGCTACTGGGCGGCCATCGGGCGCACGCCCGCGCCGGAGAGTCCGCTGATTCCCGGCCGCGGGTCGGCCGCGGTCTCTCCGCGCACGCTCGAGCGCGACATCCGCGCCTTCCTGGGCGGGCTCGGGCCGAACGCCGCGACCCACCCGCACGCCCTGCGGCACAGCTTCGCCACGCATCTCCTCGACCGGGGCGCGAACCTCCGCGCCGTCCAGGAGCTGCTCGGGCATCAGAACCTGGGCACCACACAGATCTACACGCATGTGACCCGGCGCCGGCTCAAGGCCGCCTATGCGCGCGCACACCCGCGCGCATGACCCTTATTCCCCACACGAACCCAGTCGAGGAGCGAACAGGATGACGAAGCGTAATCTGGTGTCCTTTGCGGATCTCACCCGCGCCGACGTGGACCGGCTGTTCCAGACCGCGGGGCGGCTCAAGGGCGACCTCCGCGCGGGACGCGCGCACCACGAGCTGAACCACCGCTCGCTCGCGCTGATCTTCCACAAGCCCAGCCTGCGCACGCGGCTCTCCTTCGAGGTGGCGATGACCCAGCTCGGGGGATCCTCGATCTTCATCACGGAACGCGAGATCGGGATGGGTCAGCGCGAATCGGTCTCGGACGTGGCGCGGGTGCTCTCCGGATACGTGGACGGCATCATGATCCGCACGTTCGCGCACGACCTCGCGGTGGACCTGGCGCGGCACGCGACGGTCCCGGTCATCAACGGCCTCACCGACTGGCTCCATCCGTGCCAGATCCTGGCCGACCTCTTCACCATGAAGGAGCACGGCGTGGACCTGGACCACGCCGTCGTCTGCTACGTCGGGGACGGGAACAACGTCGCGAATTCCTGGATCGAAGCGGCGAGGCTCTTCGGGCTGGAGGTCCGGATCGCATGCCCGGAGGGCTATGATCCCGATCCCAAGCTCGTGGCGCAGGTGGGGCGTAGCGGTCCCGGGCGAGTCCGCGTGTTGCGGTCCACGGCGGAAGCGGCGCAGGGGGCGGACGTGCTCTACACCGACGTATGGGCGAGCATGGGGCAGGAGGCGGAGCGGGAGAAGCGCCTGCCGGTCTTCCGCTCCTACCAGATCAACCGTTCAATCTTGCGTGAAGCGAAGACCGGGGCGTTCGTGATGCACTGCCTGCCCGCCCATCGCGGCGAGGAGATCACCGAAGACGTCTTCGAGGGGACCCAATCGCTCGTCTTCCCGCAGGCCGAGAACCGGATGCATCTCCAGAAGGCGATCCTCTACGACCTCCTGGTGGGGCGCGTCGCCGGCGCGAAGAAGAAGGGCGGCGCCGGCGCCGGCGCGAAGAAGAAGGGCGCGTCCAAGCCCGCCGCCCGGTCTCGCGCGGCCGGAAAGCCCGGCGCGCGCCGGAGCGCACCCGCGCGGAGCCGCCGCGGGCGGTGATGCGCCGCGCGGTCTCGGCCGGGAGAAGCCTCGCGCCCGCGTTTCTTCTCGCGGCGCTCTTGGGTGGGTGTGCCAAGCCTGACTTTCCGCCCGGCGGACCGGTCGACACGATCGCCCCGCGCGTCCTGGCGACCGTGCCCGCCGACAGCACCGTGCGCGTGGCGGCCGACGCCGGGATCGAGCTTCTCTTCTCGGAGCCCATGGACCGCGTGAGCGTGCGCGACGGATTCCGGATCTATCCGCCGCCGGGCACGCCCTCCTATCACTGGAACGGGCGCCGCTTCCGGATTTCCTGGGAGGAGCCGCTGCGCCCCCATACCACGTACCAGGCGTTCCTGAGCGCGACCGCGCGCGATGCCCACGGCGTGCCGACCGGTCATCCCATCACCATCCGTTTCACGACGGGCGACTCGCTGGATCCGGGGAAGATCCGGGGCGTGCTTCGCGCCAAGACCCTCCCGATTCGGGGCGTTCCGATCTGGGCGTATCCGGATTCGCTGGGGCTGGTCCCCGACTTCGCGAACGCGGTTCCCTCCTATGCGACCGAGACCGACACCTCCGCCGCGTACGCCCTCACCGGCTTGCCGCCGCGACAGGGGTTCACCGTCCATGCCGTCTACGACTTGAATCGGAGCGGCTCGATCGACTCGGCAACCGACGTCGTGGCCAACTACCCGACCGTGATCCGGTTGACACCCGAGCGGCCGGTCGCGGATAGTATCAACATCGTCGCCGTGGACCCGCGCGCGGGCGCGACGTTGACCGGCACGATCTACGCGGCCGACTCGACCTCGCGGTATCGCGTCGAGGCGAAGTCCGATTCGGACACGACCTTCGTCCGCTTCGTCGAGCGCAAGGGGCCCGGAGACTATCTCCTGCACCTAGCGCCCGGACGGTACCGGCTTCGCGCGACCCGTCTCAGGCCTACGCCCGGCCCACCGGCGGCGGAGGTGAGGTATCCGGAGATCCTGAACGCGCGGCCCGAGGAGCAGTACGAGCACGTCGATTTCCGGTTCGAGGGCGAGGTGAAACCCCCGCCGCGGCGTTGACCGGGGATCGCGGCTTACGAGGGAGGAGCGGAGCATGACGGATCCGAAAGCGATGTTCGAGGGCCTGGCGGTCGCGATCATCACGCCGTTTCGAAACGGCGCGGTGGACAAAGACGCGCTCGCGCGTCTCACGAACCACCTGGTCGAGGGAGGCGTCCGCTCCCTCTATCCCTGCGGCTGCACGGGCGAAGCGACCTCGCTGACGAGGGAAGAGCGCACGCAGGTGATCCAAACCGTGATCGAGGCCGCGCGGGGACGCGCCGCCGTGATCGCCGGGACCGGGACCGCCGTGACGGCGG
The DNA here is from genome assembly GCA_041484545.1 of Candidatus Eiseniibacteriota bacterium. GTDB lineage: Bacteria > Eisenbacteria > RBG-16-71-46 > SZUA-252 > SZUA-252 > WS-7. The sequence goes on from JBGPHU010000002.1 coordinate 9,231, forward strand.
AGACGATCGAGGTATCCCAGGACGCGATCCGCGCGGGCGCGGACGGCGTCATGGTGATCACGCCCTACTCCGTGAAGCCGACGCAGGAGGGGCTCATCGCGCACTACCGCGCCGTGGCCGATCGGGTGGACCGGCCGATCGTTCTCTACAATGTTCCCTCCCGGACCGGCGTATCGATCGCTCCCGAAACCGTCGCGACGCTGTCCGAGCACCCCCGGATCGCCGCCATCAAGGAAGCGAGCGGATCCCTCGACCAGGCGAGCGCCATCCGCGCGCGTTGCGACATCGTCATCCTGGCCGGGGACGACTCCCTTTATCTGCCGCTTCTCGCGGTGGGCGCGCGCGGGGTCGTTTCGGTGGCCGGGCATTTGGTGCCGAAGGAGATGAGCGAGATCGGAAAGCACGCCGCGGCGGGTCGCATGGCCGAAGCCGAGGCGATCCACCGAAAGCTCATCCCGATATTCCGGGCCATCTTCCTCGAAACGAGCCCCGCTCCGGTGAAGCACGCGCTCATGCGCCTCGGCTTCACGACCGGAGAGCTGCGCCTGCCGCTCGTCCCGGTGCGGCCGGAAACGGCCGCGGCCGTGGACCAGACGCTGGAGCGTCTCGGCATCGCGTCGCCCGCGCGGTCGGGCCGCTGACCGCGGCGTGACCGCCACCCCGATCATTCTTTTCGGCGCCACCGGTCGCATGGGCCGCGCCGTTCGCGCCTCGATCGCGGAATATCCGGAGCTGACCCTTCATACGTGCGTGGCGCGCTCCACCGATCCCGCGGGCCGCGAGTCCGGATGCGCCTGGATGACGCCGGATCGGCTCGTGACGGGAGGCGCGGACGCCGTCCCGGGCAACGCGGTCGTCATCGACGTGAGCCTCGCCGCGGGCACGACGCGGCTCTTGGACTGGCTGGACCGCTCGCCGCGCGCGCTCGTGAGCGCCACGACCGGGCTCAGCGGGAGCGACGAGAAGCGGATCGATGATCTGTCCAAGCGCGTGCCGGTCCTCCGGGCGATGAACCTGAGCTTCGGGAACGCGCTCGCGCTCACGATGCTCCGCTCGGTGTCCCCCGCCGCCCAGGCGGCGTTCGAGATCGACATCATCGAGCACCACCATGCGGGGAAGCGCGACGCGCCGAGCGGAACGGCGCTTCTGTGGTCCGCGTCGCTCACGGAGAAATCCGACGCGGTCGATGCATCGCCGGATATGACGAAACCGCGCGAGCCGGGGAAGATCCGTCTTCACTCCATCCGGTCCGGCACCGCGGTCGGAACGCACCGGGCGCTCCTCGCCGGAGCGGGGGAGACGGTGGAGGTGATGCACACGGTCACCGACCGCGCGGTCTTCGCCCGGGGCGCGCTCCGGGCCGCGCGGTTTCTCGCGGGACGGCAACCCGGGCACTACACGCTCGAGCAGACGCTCGTGAACCCCTGAACGGAGGCAGGACCCTACCCCCATGCGCTTTTCGCGAGCGTTCGCACCGACGCTGAAGGAAGACCCGGCCGACGCCGAGCTGATCAGCCACAAGCTGATGGTTCGCGCCGGCATGCTGCGGAAGCTCGCGGCCGGCATCTACACGCTCCTGCCTCTGGGTTGGCGCGTCGCGCGCAAGGTGGAGCAGATCGTGCGCGAGGAGATGGACCGGGCGGGCGCCCAGGAGCTCCGCCTGCCGATCTTCATGCCGGCGGAGCTGTGGCAGGAAACCGGCCGCTGGGAAAAGTACGGGAAGGAGCTGTTCCGCATTCGCGACCGCCACGAGCGCGACTACGCGATCGGCCCCACGCACGAGGAGGCGATCACCGACCTCGTGCGGAATCACATCCGCTCCTATCGCGACCTGCCGCTCAACCTGTACCAGATCCAGACCAAGTTCCGGGACGAGATCCGCCCGCGATTCGGCGTGATGCGCGCCCGCGAATTCCTCATGAAGGACGGCTACAGCTTCCACACGGACGAACTGCAGCTCGAGACGGCCTACGAAGAAATGCGCGAGGCCTACGCGGCGGTCTTCCGGCGTTGCGGGTTGGAGTTCGTCATCGTGGAGGCGGATTCGGGCGCGATCGGGGGCGACGTGAACCACGAGTTCATGGTCACCGCCGATTCGGGGGAGTCCTTGATTTTCTCCTCGCAGTGCGGGTACGCCGCGTCCTCCGAGAGCGCGACCTACCGCCTGGACCCGGCGCCGGACGAGAAGGAAGCGCCGCTCACCAAACGCGAGACGCCGGGGCGGAAGACCGTGGAGGAGGTATCCGCGTTTCTAGGCGTCGAGCCCTCGCGTCTCCTGAAATCCCTCGTCTTCTTCGCGGGCGGGGATCCGGTCCTCGCGGTCGTGCCTGGAGACCGCGAGCTGAACGAGGCCAAGCTCGCCAGGGTGCTCGGACATCCGGCGCCGCGTCTCGCCACCGCGGAGGAGATCGAGCGGCTGACCGGCGGCCCCCTCGGGTTCACCGGCCCTGCGGGAAGCCCGGAGACGCTGCGCACCGTCCTGGACACGTCGATCCAGGAGAACCTGAACTACGTGACGGGCGGCAACGTCCGAGACGTGCATCTCGTGAATGTTCGCGTGGGCCGCGACGTGCGCTCGCGGGAGCGGGCGGATCTCACGACCGCGCGCGAGGGGGACCGGTGTCCCCGCTGCGGCGACGTCATGCGCCTGGGGCGCGGCATCGAGGTGGGGCACATCTTCAAGCTGGGGACCAAGTATTCGCAGGCGATGGGCGCGCGCTACCTTGACGCGGAGGGTGCGGAGCGCACGATCATCATGGGCACGTACGGGATCGGGATCACGCGAACCGTCGCCGCGGTGATCGAGCAGCTTCACGATCCGAACGGCATCGTGTGGCCGTTCTCGATCGCGCCCTACCACGTGCACCTCGTGCCGGTGAACGTGAACCACGCCGAGACGAACAAGGTCGCCGAATCGATCTACGAGAGCCTGAACGGGTGGGGCGTGGAAACCCTGATCGACGATCGCGACGAGCGTCCGGGAGCCAAGTTCAAGGACGCGGACCTGATCGGAATCCCTCTCCGGGTGACGATCGGGGAGAAGGGGCTGAAAGACGGAGTCGTCGAGCTGCGTGACCGGAAGACCGGTCAGGTAGACCGGGTGCCCTTGGGCGAGGCCGCCGGCGAGTGCCGGAAACGGGTCGAGGCGGCGCTCAGGAAGCTTTCGCCGACCGGTTGACCATCTTCGCGAGGCGGGACTTGCGGCGGTTGGCCACCGTCTTGTGCAGCATGCCCTTCTTGACGGCGCGGTCGAGCTTGGCTGTAACCGAACTCATAAGTGCCGCGTTCGCAGGTTCTTGCCTGGCTTTCTTCAACAGGGTCTTCAGCTCCGACTTCACCGCGAGGTTCCGCTTCTGGTCACGCAGGTTCGTATTGACTCTTTTCACGGCCGATTTGTGGCGAGGCATTCGTTCCTCCGGTTCATCGTCATCGTTCGATAGCGGGGCGTAAGCCGTTAGAGTATCGGGGGATCACCAGGCTGTCAACACCCGAGGCGCGATTCCCTCATGCTATACTCGCTCGGATGGTCCCGCGTCCTCGAAAACGCCATGGTGATTCCCTCACTCCGCCTCCCGACGAACCGAACCCGGAAGAGCTGAAACGCAAGATCGCCTCGCTCCCGCTCCTGCCAGGGGTATACGTCTTCAAGGGCATAGGCGGCGGCGTGCTCTATGTCGGGAAGGCCAAGCGGCTCGATCAGCGGGTCCGGTCGCATTTCCAGAGCCCCGACCTGATCGGTCCGCGTCAGGTGGCGTTGATCCGCAAGGTCCGGGATCTCGATTTCATCGCGGTCGACTCGGAAGGGGACGCGCTCCTGCTCGAGGCGACTCTCGTCCGGGAGCACCAACCGCCCTACAACATCCGACTCAAGGACGACAAACGATATCCCTACATCCGCGTCTCCTGGCAGGAAGCGTATCCGCGCATGTCGCTGGTTCGCCGGATCGAGCGCGACGGAGCCCGCTACTTCGGTCCGTACACCGAGGTGAAGGCGCTTCGCGAGCTCTTACGCATGACCCAGACCATCTTCCCCATGCGCTCCTGCCAGGACATCGACGCTCACATCGCGGCGGGGCGGGAGTGTCTGGATTTCCACATCGGACGCTGCACCGGTCCCTGCATCGCCAGGCAGACGCAGGAGGAGTACCGCGCGATGGTGGAGCAGTTCTGCGATTTCCTGGCGGGAAAGCGCGAAGACGTGATCCGCGCGCTTCAAGGGTTGCAGACGGCCGCGGCCGCCCGCCGCGAATACGAGCGGGCGGGGAAGATCCGCGACCAGGTGCGAGGCATCGAGTCGATCCTCGCGCGGCAGCGTGTCGTGGATCTGAGCGGGTCCGAGGCGGACGTCGTCGGCGTGGCGCGCCAGGGCGAGGCCGCCTGCGCGGTGATCTTCAAGATTCGGGAGCGGCGCGTGCTGTCGCGTGACGTCCGGTGGCTCTCGGGAGCGGGAAACGCGGACGAGGCGGAGCTTCTGCGCGCGTTTCTCACGCTCTACTACACGCGCGCGGAACAGGTGCCAGGTTGTGTGCTCGTCGAGGTCGAGCCGGCCGAAGCCAAGCTGCTCGAGCAGGTCCTCTCTGCGGCCTCGGGGACGGCGGTGCGCGTTCGAACATCGCGGGGTCTCGCGGAACGGGCGCTGGTGCGCACGGCGCGCCGCAACGCCTCGCTCCTCCTGGGACGCGAGTCCGAGGAGCGGGATGGATCGCGTCCGCTCCGCGCGAACGAGTTCGACGAGGCGCTCGAGCTGCAGCGGGAGCTGGGGCTGGCAATCCTTCCTAGAAGGATCCGATGCTTCGACGTCTCCACGATCCAGGGCCGCCACACCGTCGCTTCGATGGTCACCTTCCGGGACGGAACCCCGTTCAAGGGGGAGTACCGGCGGTTTCGGATCGGCTCGGTCTCGGGACAGGACGACTTCGCCGCGATGGCGGAGGCGGTGGGGCGCCACGCGGCCCGGGTCGGGGAGGGAGAGATCGAGCCGGCCGACCTGATCGTGATCGACGGGGGCGTGGGGCAGCTGGAAGCGGCGCGCAAGGCCGCCCGGGGGACGCCGATCGAGCGCGTGCCGTTCATCGGGCTGGCGAAGCGTCTCGAGGAGATCTTCATCCCGGGCCGGCGGGATTCGCTCCTTCTGCCGCGGCGCTCGCCGGCGGTGAAGCTCCTGATGCGGGCGCGCGACGAGGCGCACCGCTTCGCGATCGGGTACCACCGGACCCTGCGCGCGAAGGCAGCGCGCGCCTCGGCGCTCGACCAAATCCCCGGACTCGGCCCCAAGCGCCGCGCGCTCCTGCTCCAGACCTTCGGATCGCTCGAGCGGATCCGCCGGCAGCCGCCCGATGCGATCGCGGCGATCCCGGGCATCGGGCTGCGCATGGCCGAGCGAATCCTGCGCGAGATCGGCCATGCGAACGAGGCGAGCGCTTGAGCGCCCTCGAGGTGGCGTCCGCGAGCGTGGCGACCGAGTTGGGCCCGGTCTGGATCCTCGCGACCCAGGCGGGGCTCCGGGGGATCGGGCTCGGCGAGCGGGAAGCTCCCTCGGCCCGCGAGGCCCGGGCGCTCGGAATTCACTACGTGAAGCGGCCCCGCTGGACCGACCCGACCCGGCGCGCCCTCGACCATTACTTCGCGGGCCGCGAGGTCGCGCTGGATCTTACGCTGGACCTGGCGCAAGGCTCGCGATTCGAGAGACGCGTCTGGGAGGCCGCCCGCCGCGTGCCCTACGGGGCTCTCGTCTCCTACGGAATGCTGGCGGTCCGGCTCGGAGTGCCGGGCGGCGCCCGCGCCGTCGGGAACGCGCTCGGGAGGAATCCCGTGCCGATCGTGGTCCCCTGCCACCGCGTGATCCATGGCGACCAGTCGATCGGCGGCTTCTCGAGCGGACTGCGCTGGAAGCGCTTCCTGCTCGAGCTTGAGCGCGGAAAGCTCGATCTATGAAGCCTCCGCGAAGCGTCCTGGGGGATCGGATCCGCCAGTTCCGGGAGCACCTGAGTCTGGAGCGAAGGCTCGGGGACAACACCGTGAGCGCCTACGTGAGGGACCTTGAGCAGTACGACGCGTTCCTCGTGGCGCGCGGGAAACGAAGCGCGGCAGCCGTCCGGGTCGAGGAGGTGGAAGCCTACGTCTCGGAGCGGGCCTGGGCGGCTTCCACCGTGGCGCGGAAGATCGCCTCGCTCCGCGCTTTTCATGAGTTCTTGCGCCGGCGCGGCCACACGGAGGAGAATCCCGCGCTCCAGATCCGCCCGCCGCGCAGGACGCGGCCCCTGCCCGACGTGCTCACCGTTCCCGAGGTCGAGGCGCTGCTGGGCTCGCCCCGTGGAGAGGAGCCCGCGGCGGTCCGGGATCGCGCGATGCTGGAGCTGGCGTACGCGACGGGGCTTCGCGTGAGCGAGCTCGTCGGGCTCACGCTGGAGGAGGTGGATCTGGACGAGGATCTGGTCCGGTGCTTCGGGAAGCGTTCACGCGAACGGATCGTGCCGTTCGGCGGGAAGGCCAAGTCGGCGCTGCGGCGCTATCTCGACTTCGCCCGCGCGTGCTTCCTGAGGGAGCGGAGCGAGCGGGGGCTTTTCCTGACGCGCCTGGGCCGGAGATTCACGCGCATGGGCTACTGGAAGCTCCTCGAGGGGCACCGGCGAGCGGCGGGAATCACGCGCCCGATCTCGCCCCACACCCTGCGCCACTCGTGCGCGACGCACCTGCTCGAAGGAGGATGCGATCTTCGCGTGGTCCAGGAATTCCTGGGGCACCGCTCGATCGAGACGACGAGGATCTACACGCATCTGGACCGGAATTACCTGCGCGTGGAGTACAAGCAGTTCCATCCACGCGCCTGACGCGTCGGCCGGCATCGGGGAGGACTGGATGAACGTACGGGTGACGGGTATCGCGGTGGTCTGCGCGGTCGCAGTGCTCGGGGCGACGCGCCACGCGGGCGCGGAGGACCTCACGAGATGGGCGCGCGCGGGATCGGCCGAGACTCTGATGCGCCGTCAGCCGGCGCCGGTGTCGCCGCGGACGACGCCGACGCTGCGGCGGCAGCGGAAGGGGACGATCAGCCTCGGCGGGCAGATCGGGTACGGAATGGTTCGCGGCTCCTCGGAGCTGAACGACCATTTCGATCGGGGTGTGGGGTACGGCATTCGATTTCGGTACATGCTGAGCCCTCGGGCGGCGCTCGGGTTTTCGTTCGAGAGCCAGCGTTACGGGACGCGCGCCGGACTTCCGGTGAGCACGGAACCGCTCGCCGCCAAGGACAGCGAGTTGGTGATCACCACTGTCGGCACCGAGGCCGTCGTGTTCTTTCATCGCGATCGGAGCACGACGCCGTACCTCGTTGGAGGCCTCGGGTTCGCGAGCCCGAACGTGACCTACGAGTCGACGGAAGCCCGCCGCGTGGACGAGGGCCCGTTCCTGGTCTTTGGGGCCGGCCTCGAGCACTTCGTGCGCCCGAGGATGTCCCTGGACTTCTCGCTCCGCGGCCAGGCCCAGGTGGGGAACTCGGAGCTGTCGCTCTTGTCCCAGCTGACCGCGGGGATCCATCTGTATCCGGGGGACTGACGGCGTGAGCGCGGACTTGTGAGCGCGGCCTCGTGAGGGTGACCTTCTGGGGCGCCGCGCGGACCGTCACCGGATCCAAACATCTCCTCACCGGCCGATCGGGAGCGATGCTCCTGGATTGCGGCCTCTTTCAGGGAAGGCGCGCGGAATCGGAAGCGCGAAATCGGGCGCTGCCGTTCGCGGCGACCTCGGTGGATTGCATGGTTCTCTCGCACGCCCACATCGACCACTCAGGCGCCATCCCGTTTCTCTGCAAGCAGGGATTCGACGGCCCCATCCACGCCACGGCCACGACCGTGGATCTGTGCCGCGCCATGCTGCTGGACGCCGCCCACATCCAGGTCAAGGACGCCGAGTTCGTGAACCGTCATCATCGCGGCGGGTCGAGGGGACCCGTAGTGCCGCTCTACACGGCCGAGGACGCGGAGCGGGCGCTGACGCAGTTCGTGCCCCACGCCTACGAAGAGCCCTTCGAGCCCCTGGAGCGTACGTCCGTCAGCTTCCATGAAGCGGGACACATCCCCGGCGCGGCATCCGTGGAGGTCCAGTGGAAGGAGAACGGCCGCGCGGGATCGCTGGTCTTCTCGGGAGACCTCGGGCGGCCGGACCGCCCGATCCTGCGCGATCCGGCTCCCCTCCCGAAGGCCGATTACCTCATCACCGAGGCAACCTACGGCGGCAAGCGACATCCCGACGAGGTCTCGCTCCACGAGACGCTAGAGCGCGTGTTGCGGAGCGCCCTGGAGCGGCGGGGAAGGATCGTGATCCCGGCCTTCGCGGTGGGACGGACTCAGGAGGTCGTGCACGCGCTGGACCGTCTCTTTCTCGCGGGACGCGTTCCGGAGGTGCCGATCTACGTCGACAGCCCGCTCGCGTCCGAGATCCTGACCGTCGTGGGGCGTCACCCCGAAGTCTACGACGACGAGACGATCGCGGCGCTCCGCCGAGGCGAAGACCCGCTGGGAATGCGACGGATCACGCTGGTGCGCGACGCGGAGGATTCCAAGAGGCTGAACGAGAAGTCGGGGACCTTCATCACGATCGCCGCCTCCGGGATGTGCGAGGGGGGCCGCGTCCTGCATCACCTCAAGCACACCGTCTCCGATCCGAAGCACACGATCGTCATCGTGGGCTACCAGGCCGAGGGAACGCTGGGCCGCCGTCTGGTCGAGCGCCGGGAGGAGGTGCGTATCTTCGGCGAGCCCTACCCGCTGCGGGCCTCAGTCGAGGTCCTGAACGGGTTCAGCGCGCACGCCGATCACGACGCCCTCGTCGCGCAGGCCAGGTCGTGCGGCGCGCCGAAGGGGTGCGCCATCGTCCACGCGGACCTGGAGCGCGCCGAAGCGCTCCGAGCCGCCCTCGCCCCCTCGATCCCGGTCCGGATTCCCTCGGAGGGCGACGTGTGGGAGCTCCGATGATCCGACCCGTGGGGCGCGCGCCGCGCGCGGGCTTCCGCGTCGGCGACCGCGTGCATCACAAGGAATTCGGGGAAGGGTTGATCGTGGAGGTGCGCGAGCGGGACGGGTTCGAGGTGCTGGAGATCGCCTTCCCGGACGGAATCCGGAGGCTCACCTCGCTCTATCCGCTCGAGACCGCGCACGGTCAGGCCCGCGGGCGCGCTTCCGGCTCGCCAGGCTCGCCGGTCTCCGCGGCGGAGGCCGAGCCGGCCGCGCCGCTCTCGGGCGGTCTCGCGGTGCCCGCGCGGTCCCAGTTCCGCGTGGCGGGCGGGTCGGAGGATCTCTTCCGGCGGCTCCTGTCGGGGCCGTTCGAGGATCCGCGCGATTTCGAGCTGAGGCTTCGGATCGAGCGCTTCACGCTGCATCGCGGATTCGATCGGCTTCTCTCGCTGGATCTCCTGCACGACGTGCAGAAGTACGACCATCAGAGCTCGGCCTGCATGACCGTGCTGCGACGGATGCGCGGGCGCGCGCTCCTCGCCGACGAGGTCGGCCTGGGGAAGACCATCGAGGCCGGCATGATCCTGAAGGAATATCTCATGCGCGGACTGGTGCAACGCGCGCTCATCCTCGTGCCCGCCTCGCTGGTCGAGCAGTGGGACCAGGAGCTCAGGCGGAAGTTCGACCTCGAGTTCGCGGTGCTGAAGCACGGCACAGCCTGGTGGGAGGAGCCGCTCCTCCTCGCGTCGATGGACACGGCGAAGCTGCTCCGCCACCGCGACAAGGTGGCGGCCGCCTCCTTCGATCTCGTCGTCGTGGACGAGGCGCACCGGCTCAAGAACCAGAAGACGCTCGCGTGGAAGTTCCTCGACCGGCTCGCGCCGCGCTACCTCATGCTCCTGACCGCGACCCCGGTGCAGAACGATCTCCACGAGCTCTACAACCTGATCCAGCTCCTGCGCCCCGGGCTCCTGGGCACGTACCGGACGTTCGGACGCGAGTTCATGCGCCGCGGCGACAAGCGGATGCCGCAGAACACGGGGCGGCTGGCGGCGCTTCTTTCCGAGACCATGATCCGCACGACGCGCGCGAGCACGTCGATCCGGTTCCCGCGCCGCGAGGTCACGAACGTCCTGTTCGACCTCTCCGGGCCGGAGCGCGAGCTTTATGACAATGTGACCAAGTTCGTGCGCCGGGTGCTCCATGCCCACCGCGAGCCGCGCCGGGGAGCGATCAAGCTCACGCTGCTGACGCTCCAGAAGGAAATGGGATCCAGCACCTTCGCCGCGATCCCGACCCTGAGCAAGCTCCTCGCGCGCGAGGGGCCGGGGCTGGAGCGCTCGGAGATGGAGGAGCTTCTCCGGCAGGCGCGCGGGATCGAGACGAACGCGAAGATGGACGGGATCGCCCGCCTGCTCACCGGATCGAGGGACAAGTTCGTCATCTTCACGCAGTTCCGCGCCACGCTGGAATTTCTCGCCCGCACCATCCGGAATCTCGGCATCAAGGTCGCGGTGTTCCATGGCGCGCTCTCGCTTCGCGAGAAGGAAGCCGCCATCGAGCAGTTCCGAGACCGCGCCCGTGTCCTCGTGAGCACCGAAGCCGGAGGGGAAGGGCGGAATCTGCAATTCTGCCACTACCTCGTGAACTACGACCTGCCCTGGAACCCGATGCGGATCGAGCAGCGGATCGGTCGTCTGCATCGGCTGGGACAGACCCAGGACGTGAGGGTGTACAACTTCACGGCCCGGAACACGGTGGAGGCCTACGTGCTCCAGATCGTGCACGAGAAGATCAACCTGTTCCGCACCGTGATCGGCGACCTGGACATGGTGCTCGGTCCCTATGCCGAGGCGGGCTCCTTCGAGGACGAGGTGTTCCGGATCTGGGCGGCCGCCAAGGGCGAGCGCGATCTCGAGCGCGAGTTCGGCAAGCTGGGCACGGCGCTCCACGTGGGGCGGAAGCGCTACGAGGCGGTGGAGGAGCTGGACCGGAAGCTCCTGGACGAGGTGGACCAGAATGGCTCGCAATAGATCGGATCGGCGGCGCGTCGAGCTCCCGGAGATCCTGGCCTCGATCCTGGAATCTCGCGGCGCCGCCGTGTCCCGGGACGGCATGATCTGGGAGGCGTCGCTGACCGCCGAGCTCACGTCCTCGCTCGGCGTGAGCCGGGTGCGGCTCGTCGCATCGCCCGCGGGGCGCGCGGCGCGGGGCGCGGAGATGGACGCCGCCATGACCGAGCGCATCCTCCTACTCGGGCGCTCGCACGGCGAGGTGGCGCGGCTGGTGGGCCCTGCTCCCTGGCCCAAGGGAGCCTCACAGGAGCCCAGGATCTGGGGCCGCCTCCACTGGAGGATCCGGTACGGGAGCGACGAGATCCCGGAGGAGCTTCTGGTCCAGGAGCTGCCCGTCGGCGGCACCGGGGGGGTGCGTGTCCCGCGGCCCGCGGTCCTGCGCGCGGCGACCCCCGAGGAGGAGGAGCGGCTTCCGCGCCCGGATCCGGAGGCGCTCGCCACGACCTGGACCCGCGCCCTTCGGCTACTCGAGGGCCGAGCGCGCCGTAAGCTCCGTCCGCACGAGGACCGCGCGAGGCGCGAGCTCCATCGCGAGATGCGCACGCTGAGCAGCCATTATCGATCGCTCATCGCCGAAGAGCGGGCGGGGCGCGCGCGGCGCCCCGAGGATCGCGAGGCCGGCCGGATGCTTCAGCTCAAGGAAGACTGGGAGCGGAAGCTGGTTCAGGTGATCCGGCAGCGCGCCTTCGAGACCGAGGCGACCCTCGTGGCCGCGGCGCTGCTCTACGCGGTTCCGGAGCGCTGAGCGCGCCCGTTTGACAGGGAGCGCCCACGGGGTTAAACTCGCGCGCTCGTACTCAACGGAGACATTCATGACCACGCGACTCGTGAAACACCAGAAACTCACAAAACGGCAGATCAAAGAGGATCCGCTCGTCACGGCGGCGTTCCGGGGCACCCAGGTGTGGGAGCAACACGGGACCCGGATCCTCATCGGCCTCGGGGCGCTCGTGCTCCTCGTGCTTCTCGTCTTCTTCGTTTCACGCAGCCGGGCTCAGACCGAGGAGCGCGCGGGCGCCGATCTCTTCCGGGCGGAAATGTCGGTGGGGCAGAACGACTACGCTTCGGCCGTGCAGATGCTCCGCGAGATCGTGGACTCCGCGCCAGGAACCAACGCCGCGCGGAGCGCGATGCTCTACCTGGGCGACGCCTACTCGGCGCAGGGGAAGCCGGGCGAGGCGGTGAGCTGGTACCGCCGCGGCCTCGCCAAGGCCGGGAAGGACCGCGAGGCCAGGGTCGCCGGCCTCCATGGGCTGGCGGCGGCGCTCGAGGACCGGGGCGACTTCGCCCAGGCGGCCTCGAACTATGCCGAGCTGGCGAAGCTCGGGACGACCGACAACGAGCGCGGGCGAATGATGCTCGGCCAGGCGCGCTGTCTTGCCAAGGCCGGGCAGACCCAGAATGCCGTGGCCGTCTATCAGGCGGTCCAGCGGCTCCCCGTCGTCGACACCGATATCTTGAATTCGGCGGGCGTCGGCATGGGCGAGCTCTCCACCGGCTCCGCGACTCCCTAGCTTCACCGCCGCGATTGGCGGATCGCGTCCGGCTCGCGCTGATGTGGCACATGCATCAGCCGTCCTATCGGGATGCTCTCACAGGTCGGACCCTTCTACCCTGGACGCGGCTCCACGCCACGAAAGACTACGGCGACATGGTGACGGTGCTCCGCCGCCACCCGAGCGTGCACGCCACCTTCAACCTCACGCCGGTGCTCCTGGACCAGCTCGAAGCGATGGCTTCGGGGGACCCGGACCTCTATCTCGACCTGGCGCGGAAGGACGCGGTCTCCGTCACGCCGGAGGAGCAGCGGTTTCTCGCGCGACATTTCTTCAGCGTGGACGAGGCGCGTATGCTCGAGCCCTATCCGCGCTACCGCGAGCTCAAGGCGCGCTGCGCGGCCGCTGCGGGCGGACCGCGGGGCCCGCGCGAGCAGCCTCTGACACCGGCGGAGATCCGCGATCTCCAGACCTGGTTCTACCTCGTTTGGGTCGACCCCGAGTATCGGAGCGAAGAACCCATCCGTTCTCTCTTCGCCAAGGGAAGGGGATTCACCGAAGCTGAGAAGCGCTCGCTCCTGGACTGGGGAACGGCGCTCGCGGCCCGGATCATCGGGATCTACGGGGAGGCGGAGCGCGCGGGGCAGATCGAGATCGCCACGTCGGCCCATCACCACCCGATCCTCCCGCTCCTCGTGACCACCGAGGCGCCCCGCGAGATCTCATCCTCGATCCGGCTTCCGAATCCGCCGTTCCGCGCACCCGAGGATGCGGCCCGCCACCTGCGGCGCGCGCGCGAGAGCCACGAGCGGCGTTTCGGAAAGGCAGCCCGCGGAACGTGGCCTCCGGAGGGAGCGGTGAGCCAGGAGGCGCTCTCGCTCATCGCCGAGGCGGGCTTTGCGTGGTGCGCGTCGGACGAGACGGTTCTCGCGCGGGCGATCGGCCGCGCCGAGCCCGGCGGAGGAGGCTGGGCGGGCGCGCTCTACCGCCCCTACCGCGTCGAGACCAAGTCCGGACCGCTGGCGATGGTGTTCCGCGACCGGGCTCTCTCCGATCGCATCGGCTTTACCTACATGGCGTGGGAGCCCGAGCGGGCCGCTGAGGATTTCGCGGGCCGCGTCCTGGATTGCGGCGCGCGCGCGCGGGCCGAAGGTGTCGAAGATCCGCTCGTGACGGTGATCCTGGATGGCGAGAATTGTTGGGAATCGTACGCCGAGGACGGCCGCCCGTTTCTCGAGGCGTTCTATGCAAGGCTCGCCGCGGAGTCCGGCCTCGAAGCGCTGACGATAGGGGAGGCGCTCGCGCGTCGCGCGCCTTCCGACGCGATCTCTCACGTTCCCGTGGGATCGTGGATCGCCGCGGACCTCTCCGTCTGGGTCGGGCACGCCGAAAAGAACCGGGCCTGGGCCGAGCTGCGCCGGGTGCGCGACCGGCTCGAGCGAGCGATCGTGAGCGGTTCCATGCCCGCGGCGCGGGCAGAGCAGGCGCGCGATGAGATTCTCGTGGCGGAAGCAAGCGACTGGTTCTGGTGGTACGGGGACGATCACCAGAGCGCGCACAAGGACGAGTTCGACGCCCTGTTCCGCTCCCATCTCGTCCGCGCCTACAACCTCCTCGGTCTGCCCACGCCCGCGACCGTGCGGCGAAGCCTGCGCGGCGCGCCGCCGGAAGGGCCCGACGGAGAGCACGTGCCGTATCTTTCGCCGACGCTGGACGGCCGCGACACGCACTTCTACGAATGGAGAAACGCGGAGCTCTACGACGCCGCTTCCGACCAGGGCGCCGAGCACCGGACGAGCGGCGCGATTCGACGGGTTCTGTTCGGCCTGAACGAGAGCGATCTCTTCGTGCGCGTGGATGGCGTCGGGGTGGGCGCGTCTCCGTCGCGCGCGATCCGTCTCCGCTTCACGCTGCCGCGCCCGATCGAGGCTCGGGCGCCGATCTCGGCCGCGGCGCGCGGACCGCTCGAGTGGACGTCGGCCGCGGGCGCGGAAGATTCTGGCGCGGTGGGTTCGGGCGCGGGGGACCCTGGTGAGTACGTGGCGGGCGGCCTGACCGAGATCCGCGTTCCGCTCGCGCGGCTTCAGGCGGCGCCCAGGGGCATCCTACGATGGTCGGTCGTACTGGAGGAGTCCGGGGAAGTCGTCGAGGTGATTCCGAGGTCGGGAGAACTCGCCGCCCCGACGCTCGAGCCCGACTTCGAGGCTCGAAACTGGTCGGCCACCTGACGCCCCGGGGCCGTGGCAGCCTTGACGCTCCCCACGGCGCGTGCTATTCCTGCCTCGTGGCGGCAGCGTCTCCATATGATTCGATCGCTCCCGAGGACGTCGAGCGCGGGCGGCTCCTCGCCGCCGTCGCCTACCTGCCGGGACTTTGCTTTCTCGGTCTCCTCGGCGCCCCCGACAACGCCTTCATCGGCTTTCATTCCCGTCAGGGATTCCTGCTCTTCATGGTCGAGGTGGCGCTCGCGGTCTTCTTCGCGATCTACGACGGCACATTGGGAAGAATCCCGTACGTCGGGCCCTTCATCGGCTACGTCGTGAAGTTTCTCGTGTGGACGTCGGTCCTGCTCGTGACCGCGTTCGCGGCCGCCAAGGCGGCCAATGGCGAGACCACGCGCCTGCCGTATCTCGGCGATCACGTGGAGCGGGTGCCGTTCTGATGGCCGCGCCCACCGAAAAGCGATTCTGGCTGCTCCGGCGCCTGTCGAAGGTCATGAGCGTTCTGGCCTGGGTGGTCCTCGTGATCATCGCACTCGTGGTTCCGGTGGGTTTCGCCAGGGCGATCGTCGGCCGATCGCCCGAGGATTTCATGCAGACCCTGACCTACGGGGTGTCCGGCGGCTTCATCTTCATCTATCTGCTCTACACGGCCCAGTGGATCCAGGTGATCCTGGCGGTCGAGGAAAATACCAAGCAGGCCACGTACGTCCTCGAGAAGCTCACGACGCTCACGCAGCAGGTGCGGGACCGTCTGGGCGAGCCCTCCGAGCGGCCAACTCACGAACCAGGGGACAAGTTCGAATAAGCGGCGGACGGCGTTGGCACCGGGCCCGTGCCGCGCGGAGGGCGAGCCCAAGGGGCCAGGTATGTCGTAGAAGAGATATTATGTCAACTACGATCCGGAGGGGATCTGGGCTCCCAAAGCCCAGCGCCATGCCCGGATCGCAGTTGTCATAATATCCTGCGGTCTGCTGCCGGTTCCCCATTCCCATCCTGCGACACTCAATGAACTCAAGGCTAACGGTGGGATCCACTTTGGGAAGGCTCGTTCCGGCGCTCTTGGGGCGCGGGCTGGCTCTCGCTCTGGTCCGTCCTGTTCGGCTTCGTCGGCGGGCTCGTCGGAACCTGAGCCCGATATCGAGTGTCCAGACTCTGAATCGGCGGCGTGTCAACGCGTAGCTGTACTGCGGCGAACGATCACTGAGATAGTTGCCCAATCTGCTACCGGTCTCCCGTTAGAGTGAGCCGGCTCGAAGCGCCACTTCTTGGCACCTTCAATCGCCGCCTCGAGAAGCTGCGGAGCGATATTGGAGTTCCATGGCCTTCTAGGTTGGACCCAAGTTACGCGTCCGTTCCTGCCGACCGTCACCACGAGGTCTGCTTTGTCCGAGTCCGCCGCGCACGAGGGACATTGTGCGACGTATTCGCGCTTGATGGAGGGGCGAGAGTCGATGCGCGGACGCGTCGTCTCCGATTCGTCTATGGCCACGAGGTACTTGCCTCCGTAGCGAAAGCGCTGGCCGCGTTCCACTCGTGTGGCGCGGATTCTCTCTTGCCGTTCGACGTGGACCGACCCTTCATGGATGGTCACATCCAGACGGACTTCCTGCTCATCGATCGCAGGCCCTCCGGAATGTCCAATCCGGATCGTTGCGGAAATATGACGCGGACCATCACCCTGTGTGATCAGCGTTACAGGCCAGTTCATCGTCCCTGCTCCCGTGGGACCGAGTGGAACGGTCTTCGTTCGATCCTCGGTGGCGCATTCAAGGTCTGGGCCCGGTTCCAGACGTACCGTCGCCACGGTGCCATGCAGCGAGTCAGACTCACTCCATGCCCATACCATGATTCTCCAGGATCCATCGGAACCGACGTGTTCGGTGGGAGCCAAGCTGACGCCGAACTGCTCCCAGCCTTCCTCGGAGGGCTGGGATGCTTGGGCGCTCCCGCAAGCCAGGAGGTCGAAAAGTACAGCCAGGATCACAACGTACCGAAGCATCGAGGACTCCTGCCCGGCTCCTGGAGACTTACCTCACCACCACATTGACCAACCTCCCCGGCACGATGATGACCTGCGCCACCGTCTTTCCGGCGGCGTAGGAGCGCACCTTGGGGTCGGCCAGGGCGGCCGATTCGATGGCGGCTTTGTCGGCGCCGGTGGGCACCTCGATGCTGGAGCGCACCTTCCCGTTGACCTGGAGCACCAGCGAGATCGTGTCGCGCTCCAGGGCCTCCTTCGAGGCCGTGGGCCAACCGGCCGTGAAGATGGATCCCTGGCCGCCCAGCCGGCTCCAGGCTCCCTCGGCGGTATTGGGGGCGAGCGGAGCGAGGAGGCGCGTGCCGAGGCTCATCGCCTCGGCGATCTCCGGAGCCGTCATATCTCCCCCGGAATCACGGTATTCGTCCAGGGCGTTCACGTACTGCATCATCCCGCTCACCGCCGTGTTCAGATGCAGGCGGTCCATGTCGGTCAGGATCTGAGACGTGAGCTGGTGCACCCGGCGTCTCAGGTCACGGCGCGGCCCGGTCTGCGACCACGCGCCCGAATGCGACCGGCCCGGGCTGAGCGGCAGCGCTCCAGGCCCTGATGCCGCAGCAACATCCTGAACCAGCTTCCAGTACTTGATCAGGAAGCGAAACGCCCCCTCCACGCCGCGGTCGTTCCACTCGGCGTCCTTCTCCGGCGGACCGATGAAGAGGGTGTAGAGGCGGACCGTATCGGTTCCGTAGCGCTCGATCAGGTCGTCGGGCGCCACCGTGTTCTTCTTCGACTTCGACATCTTGATACCGTTCTTCGTGATCATGCCCTGCGTGAAGAGCCGCTCGAAGGGCTCGGAGAACGAAACGAACCCCATGTCGCGGAACACCTTCACGATAAATCGCGAATAGAGAAGATGCAGTATGGCGTGCTCCACCCCGCCGATGTACTGGTTCACGGGCAGCCAGCGGTTCACCGAGGCGGTGTCGAACGCATGCCGGTCGTTCTTCGGGCTCAGGAAGCGCAGGAAGTACCAGCTGGAATCGACGAACGTGTCCATCGTGTCGGTCTCGCGCCGGGCGGCGCCCCCGCACTTGGGGCACTTCGCGCGCAGGAACGTTTCATTCGTCTTGAGCGGCGACTCCCCCGTCGGCTTGAACTCGACCTGATCGGGCAGGAGCACCGGCAGCTCGGATTCGGGCACGGGCTGGATGCCGCACTGCTCGCAGGTCACCATCGGAATGGGCGCGCCCCAGTAGCGCTGTCGCGAGATGAGCCAGTCGCGCAGTCGGTAATTCACGCGCGCCTCCCCCGCCGACTTCGCGGCGAGCGCTTCCACGATCGCGCGCTTCCCCACGGCGCTCGAAAGGCCGTCGAAGGCGCCCGAGTTCACGAGCTTCCCTTCCCCTTCGTACGCGGCGGCGCCGTCGTACGCCGGGCCTTCGGTCGCGCGCACCACCTCGACGATCGGCAGCTTGTACTTCGTCGCGAATTCGAAGTCGCGCTGATCGTGGGCCGGCACCGCCATGATGGCGCCGGTGCCGTAGCCCAGGAGCACGTAGTTGGCGATCCAGACCGGGATGGTGGCGCCCGTCAGAGGATGCACGGCACGGATTCCCGCTTCCGCGCCTTCCTTCTCCGTCTCGACGGCGAAGCGATTTTCCATTCGAGCGCGTCGTAGACGCTCGACCAGATCGGACGCGGCGCGCGGCAGCTTCCCGCTCTCGCGCAGCCGCGCCACCAGCGGATGCTCCGCGGCCAGCACGACGTAGGTCGCGCCGAGGAGCGTGTCGGGACGCGTGGTGAAGACCTCGATCGTGTCCTTCGATCCTTCGATCGGAAAGCGGATCGTCGCGCCCTCGCTCCGGCCGATCCAGTTCGTCTGCATCGTCCGGACCTTCTCCGGCCAGTGGACGAGCTGCTCCAGATCGTGGAGCAGAGGCTCGGCGTATGCGGTGATCTTGAAGTACCACTGCTCGAGGTCGCGGATTTCAACCGTGGCGCCGCAGCGCTCGCAGGCGCCGTCCACCACCTGCTCGTTCGCGAGCACGGTGTTGCACGAGGGGCACCAGTTCACGGCGCCCTTCGCGCGATAAGCCAGGCCGCGCTCGTAGAGCTTGAGGAAGAGCCACTGGGTCCACTTGTAGTACGAGGGGTCGCAGGAAGCGATCTCGCGCTCCCAGTCGTAGGCCAGCCCCCAGTGGACCAACTGCTCCTTCATGCGCGCGATGTTCTTCTTCGTCCAGGTCGCGGGATGGATCTGGTTCTGGATCGCCGCGTTCTCCGCGGGCAGCCCGAACGCGTCCCATCCCATGGGGGTCAGAACCGAATGCCCCTGCATCCGCTTCAGCCTCGTGACCACGTCGCCCAGGATGTAGTTCCGGCCGTGTCCCACGTGGAGATCGCCCGAGGGGTACGGGAACATGTTGAGGCAGTAGAAGGGGCGCTCCGCCTTCATGGGGTCTTTGATCTCGAAGAGGGCCTCGTCCTTCCAGAGCTTTCGCGCGGCGCGCTCCAGCTCGTGGAACGGATAGGCGTTCCTGCGCGAAGACTCCTCGGCGCCCGGCGGCACGGGATGCGAGGCGTCGGGCGGCACGGACGGTTCGGTCCCGGGCTGTCCCGGATGTTCGTCTCGGATCGACTTACCCACGGATGGCGCGCCTCACGGTCTGAACGAGTGTCGAGGCAAGCTCGGTGTCTCGGATCTCGCCGCGCTTGAGCGCGCGGTCAGCCCGGTAGACCTGGTCCAGCACCGCGCGCGCCTTGACCACTGGAAGCGGCGCCGAGGGGCGGGCGGCGCGGCGGTAGTAGAAGCTCTGCGGCTCCAGCGCCCCGAGGGCGCATTCGGCCAGCGCCCAGAGGGCGCTCGTCCCGCCGATGCCCTCGCGGGTCAGGGCTTCCGTTTCGGCGCGCGCTTCGGCCGCGGTTCCGGCGAGCACGGCCTGCGCCCACCGCTCCACCGAGGCGCCCGCCGTCGTCTCGCGCAGCGCATCGAGCGCGCGCGCGGGAACCCGGCCTTCGGCGTCGGCGTGCGCGGCGAGCTTCCGCATCTCCTGGCGGAAGGAGAGAAGATCGGGAGCGCTTCTATATACGGCCTCGAGTGTGGCGCCGGGAAGCTTCACGCCTTCCTCGATCGCGATGATCCCCGCCCACTCGAGCCCTTCCCCTCCCCGCGCGCGGCAGAGCACGGTCGTCGCGATGGAGGCGAGCGCGCCCAGGAACTTGAGATCTTCCGGCTCGCGCGACGTCGTGACCAGCACCGAGACGCCTTCGCCGGGCGCCTGCGCCCACGCGAGAAGGGTCTCCTCCGTCGCGCTCCCCATCTTGGAGCCCTCGCGGATCCAGACGCGTTGGGCGCCGCCGAAGAGCGAGAGGGTCGCCAGAGCGCTCGCGAGGGTCTCGGCGCCGAGCACGTCCCCCTCCAGGCGCTGGAACTCGGCACCTTCCGCTACGGCCCCCGCGCGGAACGCCTCCGCGAGCCGGCTACGCAGGAATTCGTCGGGTCCGGCGCCGAGCGTGAGGGTCGGCAAGACGCCCCCGCCCGGGCCTCCGCGCAGCAGCGCCTCCGCGTCGCGGAGCGGCGTGACGCCTCCGTGGCGCCGGGTCACCATCCCTGCACCGTGCGGCTCACGACCTGATCGGTCAGCTTCTGGATGACGTCCCTCCGTCCATCGGTCTCGGTCTTCGCGGCCTCGCTGCCCACGGGGACCACATTGTACGTGGTTCTCATCGTGAGGGCGTCCTCCTTCCAGAGGTCCTTGTTCTTGACCAGGTCGCGGAACGAGATCGCCACCGTGAGGACGATCTCGTACTCGGTGGCGCGCTCGGCCGAGGTGTACCCGAACACCTGGTTCTTATACGCCACGATGGTGCCGCGCAGGACGGCGTTGGCGTCGCGCTCCTGGGCGATGCGGAGATGACGGTCGTTCAGGAATCCGTTCACCATCGATTGCGTGATGTCGTCGGAGAGTCCGAACTCGACGGTGTTGTTCCCGAAGGCCGGGATGGCGATCGTTTTCAGGTGCGGCGGGAGCGCGCTTCGAACCGTGTAGGCGCATCCGCCGGCCAGCGCGGCGAGCGCGGCGAGGAGGAAGGCGATGCCGAGGCTCGCGCGGAGGCGCGGGGTGAAACGGGTAGCGCTACCCCACATCCGCTGCGGGTGTGTCCTGGAAGCCATAGAGTTTCATCCGGTACCGGAGTTTGTCCCTCTTCATCTGCAGCAGGCCGGCCGTCCGGCTCTGGTTTCCCCCCGAGCGGTCGAGGGCGCGCTGGATGATATCGCGTTCGATCTGTCCCAGGGTGCCTTCGAGGTCGAACCCTTCATCGGGAATCTGCCCCGACTCGAGCACCGAGCGGAGCGTCTGGATCGACGAGGAGTCGCCTTTCGCGGACTGAGGCGTGATGGCGCTCGTCAGATGCTGGGTCACGATCTTGTTCCCCTGGGACAGGAGCACGATCCGCTCGAACAGGTTCCGCAGCTCCCGGATGTTCCCGGGCCACGGATAGGACAATAACACCTGTTCGGCGGCGGAATCGACCGCCTCGAACGATTTCCCGAACTGCTTGTTGAACTGGGCGAGGAAGTGCTTGGCCAGGGGGAGGATTTCCTCGCGGCGCTCCCGGAGCGGCGGGACGCGGATCGGCACGACCTTGAGGCGGTAGTAGAGGTCCTCGCGGAAACGCTGCTCCCGGACCATGGTCTCGAGATTCTGGTTCGTGGCCGAGATGACCCGCACGCTCACCGTGATGTCCTTCGTGCCTCCGACGCGCTTGAACGTCATGCGCTCGAGCACGCGGAGGAGCTTCACCTGGATGGTGAGCGACATCTCGCCCACCTCGTCCAGAAAGAGCGTTCCGCCGTCCGCCAGCTCCAGCAATCCCTGCTTCTGCTGCCGCGCGTCCGTGAAGGCGCCCTTCTCGTGTCCGAAGAGCTCCGACTCCAGAAGCTCCCTGGGAATCGCGGCGCAGTTCACCTCGAGCATCGGCTTGTCGCGCCGCGACGAGAGCTCGTGGATCCAGTGCGCGATCAGCTCCTTCCCGGTGCCGCTCTCCCCCTCGATCAGGACGCTCGTGGAATCGCTCTGCGCGACCTGCTCCACGATCGTGTAGACCTGCTCCATGGCGGGGCTCCGCCCGCGGACGAACTCGCGCGAGAACTTCTGGCTCTTCTCCTGGCGATGGTGCTGCACCTCGCGGCCCAGGCTCTGCGACGAAAGCTCGCGCTCGAGCACGAGCAAGAGCTCCTCGCGGATCGGCTTTCCCTTGGTGAGGTAGTCCCGGGCGCCAAGGCGCATGGCCTGCACGGCGGTTTCGTGATCGGGCTCGCCCGTGAGCATGACCACGATCTGCTCGGGCCACTGCGCCCGGATTCTCTCCAGCACCTGGATGCCGGTGAGATCGGGCAGGCGGATGTCGAGGAGCACGAGATCTGCGGGCTCCTTCTCGAGGATCTGAAGCCCGGCCTTCCCCGAATCGGCCGTGAGGACCTGATAACCCTCCGCCTTCAGCTCGCGCGGAAGGAAATGGCGGATCGTCTCGTCGTCATCGATGACCAGTACCGTTGCCTTCATTCAGGCTCCCCCGCTCAGGCGGCCGCGGGCAGGAGAATGCGGAAGCGGGTTCCCTGCCCCGGCGCGCTCACGACCTCGATCGATCCCCCGTGGCGCTGCACGATCCCGTGCGCCACGAAGAGGCCCAGGCCGGTGCCCTTCGGCCGCGTCGTGTAGAACGGCTCGAAGAGGTGCGGCAGATGCTCGGGCGATATACCGGCTCCCGTATCCGAGACCTCGATCTCCACGCGCGGGGTCGGCGGGTTCCCGACGAGGCGCGCGCGGATCGTCACGCGGCCCTCGCCCTCGATCGCCTGGACCGCGTTCTGGATGAGGTTCAGAAAGACTTGGAGGAGCTGGTCGGTATCGGCCAGGACCTTGGGCCAATCATCGGCACCCTCGAGACGGATCTCGACTCCTCCCTCCTGGACCGACGGGGCCAGGGTCCGGAGGGCGCGGGCGGCCACGTCGGAGAGCGAGACGGGCCCCAGGGTGAGCATTCGGGGCCTCGTGGCGGAGAGAAGGTCCTGGACGATGGAATTGAGGCGCGAGACTTCGCGAAGGATGAACTGGACGTCTACGCGCCGCTCGTCCCCCTCCGGAAAGCCCCGGCTCAGGTACTCCACCCCCGTCGCGATCCCGGTCAAGGGGTTGCGGATCTCGTGGGCGACGCTCGAAGCGAACCGCCCGAGAGCGGCAAGACGGTCCAATTGTCGGATTCGTTCTTCCATGCTGCGCACGTCCGAGAGATCGGTGAGCGTGGCCACCGCGCCGCGCGTCCGCCCCTCTGCGTCCCGGAGGGGGGCCGCGTTCACCTCGACCGGGATGGTGCTGCCGTCCTGCCGGCGCACGATGTGCTCGGAAGGCGCGCCGGCGCCGCTCTGGCCCAGCGCCCGGAGCAACGCCTCCTGCCAACCCTCGGCGCCGCCGATCTGATCGATGGTCTTCGCCAGCGTGGTTTCGCGCGGGGCTCCGAGGATCTCCTCGGCGGAGCGGTTCCAGGCCAGGATCTGGCCCTCGCGGTCCACCGCGACGACGCCGAGCGGCATGCTCTCGATCACGTCCTCCCGGAAACGCGCCTCGAGATCCAGCGCCTCGTTCAGGCTCAGGTTCACGCAGAGGGCGCCCAGCGCGGGCACGATCGCCTCGACCGAATCCTGGCGCGCCCGGTCCGATTCGCCGGCGATCCCCATGATCCCCACGAGCCGGTGAAACTGGCAGGGCGAGCACATGAGCCGTCCGTCCGTGTGGGCCCCGAGGGGCGCGCCCGTCAGGACGCACGACTTCCCTTCCACGCACGATCCGGGGCAGGCCGGCTGGACTCCGCTCAGCCTTTCCTCGGGCATTTCGCCGCGGATCGGGACGGGATGCCAGGGGCCGCCCCGCGGGTCCCCCCAGGGGTCGGCCGGGAGGGTGGGCTCCCCTTCACCCAGCGTGAGCCAGCGCAGCCACTCGGGATCCATGTCGCGGAGCGATACGCGTCCGGACCGGGCTTCCGGCTCGCCGCCCGCGCCCAGACTCCAGATCGCGAACACCGGCGGATTGCCGCGCCTCAAGGCGAGCCAGAGACGGGGCTCGTTGAGCGCGCGCGCCAGGTACTGGAGGAGCGTCTGGAAGGGGCTCGACCCGGGTCCGGGCACGGCGAACGCCATGAGCTCGCCCAGGCCCTTCAGCTGAACGCGGGTGGCGAGCTCCCGGCGGAAGTTGCCCTCCAGATCCCGGAGGAGGATCTCGACCAGCGCCTCGGCCGGATGGCTTGAGCTGGTCGCCGCCACGGGAAGCGATTCCGCGAGGGGCGGCAGGCCGCACAGGGCGCGGATCTCCTCGGCGCGCCGCCAGAGCGCCTCGAGGTCCCATCCCTGGGTCTTGTGGTCGGGTTTGGTCAAGGGGGAGCGGGTCCGCCGATGCCGCAACGACAGGAGCGGCAGTCGTGAAGCTTCACCCGCCGCACGCTAGCACCGGGTGCGACGGAGGGTCAAGCGGAGGACCGTCCGGGGAGCTAGTGAGCTCCCTCGCCCCGAGCCATGACTTTCACGGTGGCTGCCATGATCTTAAGATCGAGCAGGATGCGACCGTTCTTGAGGTAGTAGAGATCGTACTGGAGCTTGCGATTCGCGCTGTCCACCGAGGTGTCGTAGCGGGATTTCACTTGGGCGAGCCCGGTGATGCCCGGGAGCGCGCTACATCGCTTGGGATAGTCGGGGATCGAAACCGAGAGCGACTCCACGAAAATCGGCCGCTCCGGGCGCGGTCCCACGAGACTCATGTCGCCGAGCATCACGTTCCAGAGCTGGGGGACCTCGTCGAGGCGGGCGCGGCGCAGGAACCTCCCCACGCGCGTGACGCGCGAATCCTGGGGGGAGGCCCAGACCGGACCCGTGTTTCGCTCCGCGTCGGTGATCATGCTGCGGAACTTGTAGATCCGGAACGGCCGTCCGAATGTATCGGCCTTGCGGCGTTCGGTCGCGGGCGCGTCGCCGTTCCCGTTGCCGTTGCCGTTGCGCCGAACTCGGCGGCGGTTGATGCCTACGCGAATCTGGCTGTAAAAGACCGGTCCCGGACTATCGAGTGCTACCGCCGCAGCAATGACGAGACAGACTGGAAGAAGAAGAATGATTGCGATCGAGGATGCCGTGAGGTCGATTGACCTTTTGAAGATCCGCTCGAAAGCCCGCCCCTCCCCCGAATTCTGCCTCGCCGCCCAACGCGCCGAAGGGAGAATCATGATGCTCAACCCACCCTCTGCTTTCGAGCCGGGCTACGATGCCGATCCGGGAGCCGAGACTTAGGTGTGCTCGGTCGTGGCCCGGAGGTTCTACGGCGGAGCCTTCGCGGGCACCGGCACCGCGCGAGGCATCGTGGAAGGCTGGGTGCGAACGCCGGCGGAGAGTGGACACACTACCACCACTGCGTTGAATGCCCTGCCCCACGACGCCCAGAAGTATAGCAACGGCATGGTGGGAGCGCAAGGGACAAACGAGCGGGTCCCCGCTAGCGGCGAGCGACCTCGACCCGGGGGGCGAAGGAAAGGGCCACCAGGGAGGCGGCGAGGTCGTCGGCCGATTTCCTGGAATTGAAGCGCACGAGCAAGAGCCGGTAGCCGCCGCCAGGGGCGGGTGCGATGTTGGCCTCCTTGAGGGAGAACCCGAGGATCCGGAGCGCCTTGAGCTCGGACTGGGCGCTGGTCTCGCTCTGATAGCTCCCGAGCACCACCTCGTACTGATCCGGCGCGTCGTCCTTCCGTGAAGGCGCCGGCCCTGCGTTCGGCGCGGCCTTCGGGGCCGGAGACGCGCTGGCGATGACCGGAGGCTGCTTGGGGGCCGCGGGCTTTGCCGGATGCTGCTTCGGCTCGGGTCTATTGGGCTCCGTCTTGGCCTCCCCGCCGAACGTGTACCCGAACGAAAGGCGATGGATGTCGGCGAACCCATTGTCGGGAGTCATGGCATAGTCGAGGTTCACCGGGCCGTAGTGGGCGCCGAGCCCGAAGGAGAGCCCGGTCGAGGGGTCGTCGACGGTTCCCGCGACGCGACGGTAGCCGAGCCGGAGCGCGAGAATGGAGTTCGGCCTCACCTCCGCGCCGACCCGGAGATCGTTGAAATAAGTCTTGGGCATCGTGTAGTCAACGGCCAGCAGGAGCCGATCGGAAAGGAAGGGATGGCTCACGCCGAATCGCGTGAGCTGCGGCAAGGAATAGCTCCCTCCCCCGAGCGAGATGTCCGGTCCCAAATTCTGAACCGTGGCGCCCAGCGTGGCGCCCGCGATCGTGGCGCTCGCGCCGAAATCCATCGCGGCTCCCGTTCCAGAGACCGAGGCCAGGGTCTGTCGGATGAGCTTTCCGTTCGCGCCGAGCATGAGCCCCTTCGCGAGCGGCCTCGCGTATCCGAGGGTCACGGCCATGTCGTACACCCGGAAGTCACCGGTAGGTTGATCGAATTCGTCTACCCCACTGATGCTGGGCATGTGGAAATAGGCGACGCTCAACGATCCGACGCCTTTCCGAGCGCCGAGCGGCCGCGCGTAGCCGACCCACTCGTACTGGAGATTGCCGAGCCAGGTCGCGTGCATCATCGACGCCTGCGGGCGCGTCATGCCGGCGAGAAGCGATGGATTCCAGAACTGCGAGGTGGCGCCGCTCGCGATGCTCGTGTTTGCTCCAGCCAGCCCTGCCGAGCTGGCGCCTACCTCGAACCCGAGGAAATCACCCGCGCTCGTCCCGACCGAGCCCGCCGCGAACGCGGGACGTACCGCGAGGTACAAGGGTGCGGTCAGGAGAACACATGCGAGGAGAGCGGAAATTCGACTCAGCGTGAAGAGCGGGTGCGCGAACTGATTCTTTCGCATTGGCTAAACCCCCCGGAGAAGTCGCCCGCGAACTCAGCGGCACTCTCGAAGATGATCTGATTGGCCTCGAAAGCCATCAAGGGGCAGCTAACGTGCCACGCAGGGGTTCGCGCGAAACTTTGATACGGGTGCAGTTGTTTGCGCCGCAATGCGGTACGCGTGGCCAGATCGAGCCAGGAAGCGCTCTTCTCCTCGGGGGCGATCGCGTGTGCAGATTGCGTACACCTGTGCTCCGCGAAGGGCCGGCGGAAATCAGGCGGAAATCAGAAGGGGTAACTGAGGGCGATTTCCGCGCGCCCAAATCCCACGGGCGCCGAGATCGACACTTTCCTCTTCGCGGCCGAGCCGCCCCCGATCGGGACGATCCCCGCGTCGATGACGTTCGCGGCGTAGACGGCGGCCGTCATGAGAATCAGATGATCGACGAGACGGCTCGACCGCTTTTCGAGAGCGGTGAAGTGGTCCACATCAGCCTGCCGGTCCGCGGTCTCGGCGGGGCTGGCGGCGGCGAGAAGCTCCTCCGATCGGGCGAGCTTGATCCAGATGCGATGGTGGCTCTCCTCCGAGGTGAGGTAGGCGGCGCCCGCCAGGAGCGTCCCGCCGAGCCAGAGAGATCCTCGGGCACTGCGGCCGGCATAGTCCTGCCCCGCCCCGGAAACCAGGGCCGAGCGCCACAGGACCCCGGAACGGCTCAGTTTGGGGGTCCCGAGCGTGACCTGCGTGGGGGTGGACTCCAGGAGCTGAACGCGGGTCTGGACGAGATTATCGATCGCGCTCATCGCCCAGACCGCACCCGTGTAGATGGCCCATCGGCCCCGCGCGTACCGGAAGCCTGCCGCGCGGTCCTGCGATTCGAAATCGGCCTTGTCGCGATTGCTGCGGTACTCGAGGTGATCGCGGATCACGGCTCCGAGACCGCCGATCCCCACCGTCAGAAACGCGGCTCCCCGTTCCGAGCGCCGGCTCGTCAGGGCGGGCACCCCCGGAAAGTTGAGGGAGTGGAGGAGGAGTCCGCGATTGGGGAGCGCGTATGGTTTTCCGCCGCGCGGCGGGAAGTAGAGCGCTCCTTCCGCCGTGGCGTAGCCCGGCGCGGCCACCGTGACCTTGTAACGGCCGATCCACTGCGGTCCGAGGTCCAGAGGCGAGGCGCCCATGAGCTCGCTCGACCCGCGCAGCTCGACTTGAGCGTTGGGAGGAGAGCTCTGCAGCGTCAACCCACCGGCGCTCGAACCCGTCCCCGCCTCGTGAGATTCCTGCGCGGGCGCGGGCGAGGAGACGAGGGCTAGGGCGACGCACAGAACAGCCGCGGCCGCGGCGAGCCGCGCGCGAATGCCGGGAACGATGAGGGTGGGTCGAGTCGTTTTCATTCGGTCCTGGGTCGGTGCGCGGCCCAGACGCGTGACGTTACTCGCCGCGTTCGATCGAAGTCAACCGCGTCGTCACCATCTGCGCGACGACCTCGAGGAGCAGAAGCGTCCCGGCCAGGTTCTCCCGCCCGTACTCCGGATCGCCGCAGAGCAGAAATCCCAGGAGCTTTCCGCGGTGGCTTAGCGGAACGGCGCAAGCCGCCTCGCACGCCGCGATTTGTTTCGCGTTCTCCACGTAGATCGGGATCAAGCCGAGATCGTCCGATCGCCCGCGGAGATGGATTGCATGTCGCGAGCCGCTCAGCTCGGATGCAAGCGGCTCATCGGGTCCGACGCGTTCCACCGGCGGCGGCCGGAGCGTGCTCCCGGCGATCGTGTACTCGGAGGCGCCGTTCCAAGCGAGGAAGAGCGTCACCGGCGTGACGCCGGTGATGTCGGCCGCGCGACCGGGAATGAGACGGCAGAGGTCCTGACGGGTGGACGTCGCGTCCAGCTCGTGCGAGAGCCTGCTCCAGACCACCTCCGGATCGAAGCGCGATGTGTAGAGATAGGGCTCGAGAAGCTGCCGGAGCTTCAGCTGGAGCCCTCCAGAGATCGCGAGCGCGGCGAGGCCCAGGAGCGTGGCGCAGAGGATCGAGATCCAGGCGGTGCGCGCCAGGGACCACCCGGTGAGATGGGAGATTTGGACGATGCCCACCGACAGGATGAGCGCGCCGATTCCCAGGGCGAACGAGAGGGTCTCGTAGAAGGGCCGGAGCTGCGCGGTGACGGTGGCCTCGACGCCGCGCCGCTTGACGAGCGATAGAGGCATCATGAGCGAAAGGAACCCGAACGCGATCGAGGACTTCGACACGTCCCAGAGCGAGAGCCGGCCGAGCAGGATGCTGCTCGAGATGAAGACCAGGCACCACGCGAAGAGGAAGATGATGCCGAGCACCGCAGGAGAGAACGCGCGACGCCAGCGGGAGGAGAGCGCGACGTACGTGGATTCGAAGTTCGCGCTCATGAGCGAGACGTTGAGGAGCAGCATGGCGAGCACGAGGACTCCGAACGTGGTGACCGGGAGCGAGGCGACCGACGCGTCGCCGACCACGGTGCGGCCGAGCGGCGTGAGCGCGTAGAGCGCCACGATCATCCCGGTCGAAAGGAGGGCCTGGATCCACACGTACACGCGCCATCCGTGGTTTTGCTGCGGATCGGTCCCCCGCGCGAGGGTGATCGAGAGAAGCAGCCAGGCGAGCGACACCGGGAGCCAGCAGACGAGCGAGAGGTCCAGCCAGTAGTTCCGCTCTCCGAGTGGAATCGCGGTGATCGCGCGGACCCACCCGAGCTGCTGCAGACCCAGCAGGAGGAGTGCTACGCCCGCGAGAAGCGTGACGACTCGGTTCGGTTTCCAAATGAGAATCACGGTGCCGGACACCAGCGCGAGCGTGGCGCTGATCAGAAGCGGGAGGAGGAGGAAGCTCATGCGGTCCCGTTCACGGAGCGAGGGTCGAGGATTCCCAGCTCGGCGAGCCGAACCGCAAGCGTCGTGAACCGCCCGACGCGCAGAATCCGGCGCAGAATCCCCTCCGTGCTGCCCAGGCGCGCGTAGTGTGTCCACTTCGAGGACCGCGGGAATCCCACGGACGGCTGCTCCGGATCGATCTCCCACGGATGGACGTTCACGGCGAGAGGGATCCGTCCCCTCTTGTGATACCCGGCCGCCGCGAGCGAGACCCAGGCCGGCAGGAGTCGCAAGTACGCCCCCGCGAGCACCGGAATCCGGATCGGTCCCAGAGGGACGGTGGGCAGCGGAAACTCGGCGATGTCGCGCGCTCCGGCCGGAATCCGAGCCGGAACGACCGGGCCTTCCGGGTATCCGTACCGACGACGCCGAATCGGGTAGATGCTGGAGTCATACGTGTAGCCGGTCTCGCGCAGCACCTCCAGCGCCCAGAGCGTGCTCCGGTTGATGCTGTAGCTGGGGGCGCGAAAGCCGACCACGGCGGATCCAGATAGGTCCTCGAGGATGAGGCGGGAGTCCAGCGCTTCCTCCCGGAACTCGGCGGGCGTGAGCTCGGTGATCATGCGATGGGAGACGCCGTGGGACGCCACCTCGTGACCGCGCCCGGCGATGCGCGCCACCAGTCCGGGATGACGTCGCGCGATCCATCCCAGGGTGAAGAAGGTGCCCTTGGCGCCGGACTCGTCGAACAGATCGAGGAGTCGTTCGACGTTCCGCTCGACGCGAGGTTCAAAGCTGGGCCAGTCCTCCCTGGAAACGCGCCCTGCGAACGCCTGCACCTGGAAGTAATCCTCGACGTCGACGCTCAGCGCAAGAGGAGGTTCACGTCGCGCGGCCATGGCCGGAGCATAGGTTTCCTGGCGGGATCTGTGAAGGAGGAACTCTGCTCGGGTAATCTACGGCGAATCAGGGGACGATGGCGACTCGCGTCACGGCGCGGCCCGAAGCTCCATCCACGATCACGTTGTAGATGCCGGGAGCGACCCGGACTCCGGAATCGGTACGGCAGGGCCACGCGACCGTGTGCATGCCCGCAGGGAATGTCTGGTCGGCGAGGAGACAGATCCTGTGACCGGTTAGATCGAATATCGTCACTCGCGTCCGCTGACCCGAGGAGGCCGTGTCGACGGAGAGGCGGAACGTAACCTGATCGCGCGCGGGATTGGGATAGCCGTGCACGACGGGTATCTCGGAAGCGGTTCCCGGAATCGTGAGCCGGAGCGTGGCCTGGGTTCCCTCGGCGGTGTCGTCATAGGTCGCGAGCGAGAAATCGTAACTCACGCCCGCCACGTCCGTGGTGTCGGTCCAGCTGGTCGCGCTCAGCGGGAGCGTCTTGAGAAGCGAGGGCGCGGGGTCCGGCGCCGCCTTGCGATAGAGCCGGTACCCCAGCTCGGGTCCGCCCGGCGTCACCGCGCTCCACGTGAGGAGCACAGCGCCGGTCTCAACGGACCCCCCGAAGTTGCCGGGCGTGGCGAGCGGCACCCCACCGCTCGCCGTTTGCCTCGCCGCGATATTCGAATACCCCGAGACGTTTGGAATTTCATCCGAGGATCGGATCGCGAAATAGTAGGTCGTGGCGGGAGCGAGTCCCGCCACGATGAAGGATTCGCGTGAGCCAGCGCCCAGCGGCGCCGGCATCGTTCCCACCGAGGAGGCGGACGCCCACCAGCCCGCGGTGTCCGCGGAGACCGGCGTCTGGGAGAACCGCATCTCGTACGAAGCCGCCGTTCCGGTGTTCCCGTCGTCGCCCGGGGCCGTCCAGGTCAGCGCCACCGAATCGGCGGTCGCGTTCCGCGGTCCCAGGATGGAACCCAGGAGAGCCGCCGCACCGAGGAGCGCCGCCCGCGCCATCTTGGACGCGTGACGCCGACCGTATCGTCTCCTAGCGCGCATCGCTGGCCACCTCGACGCGCAGACCCGCGTCCACCATCGGGTCCGCGACGCCGGAATCGGGGTCGAGCGAGAGGTCATGCACCGGAGCGGGGGCGACGGTATCAGGCGTCGTCGCCGTGGGAACGTTCGAGAGTCCGGAGACGTTACCGGCGTCGTCGGTCGCCCGGATGGCCACGTAGTAGCTCCGGCCGGGCGTCAATCCATTGATCGTGAAGGTCTGCTGCGTGCCCGCCGCGGCCGGCGCCGGCTCCCCCGTCACCGCTGTCGCGGAGCCCCAGTTGACCGTCGTGATGGCGGAGGATGAATAGCGGATGTCGTAGGTCGTCGCCGTTCCGGTCGTGCCGTCGTCTCCCGGCGCGGTCCACCGGATGCTGGCCGACGTGCCCGTGGTCCCGGTGACGGTGAGATCCGCGATGGCCGCAGGCGCGGTCAGGTCTCCGGACGTGGCCTTGACCGCCACGTTGGAGTATCCGGACCAGTTCGGAACTTCGTCTCCGACTTTGAGGAGGAAGTAGTACGTGGTGAGCGGCGTCAGTCCGCGCACCCTCATGGAGTCGGTGACGCCCGAAGCCTGGGGCGCGGGAAGGTTCGTCACCTTCGTCGCCGCGTTCCACCAGGTGAGGGTGTCGGTGCCCGCGATCGCTGTGGTGCGGTAGCGCAGGTCGTAGGAGGTGGCCGTGCCCACCGCGCCGTCGTCGCCGGTCGCCGTCCACATGACGGCTACTGTCGAGTCGGCGGAGGTCTGGGCGAAACCGACGTTCGGACCGAGCAGCATCCCCAGGGCGCACAGGATCGCCGCAAGGGCCATTCGCGATGCGTGGCTGGATCGAACCGAGTGGAGCGCGTCGGTGCGCGGAGTGATGAGCATGGTGCGTCCTCCCCCTCTGCTGTCGAGCAAATGGACGTACCGCCATGGTGCTTAGGTCCACGGCGGCCCGGCCAGCATCGACAGCGCTCCGGAGGACCTCCCGGCGCACGATCTTTAGCTCCGCGGCTCTGCGTCCTGCCCTTTCGGACAGTTTGCTCTGAGCATGGACAGGCGGTTCGCCCGCCGATCCCCCCGTCAACGGGTTGAGCAGATTCGGGGCCACCGAAAAGTTGCAGTGTGCACGGCGGTGTTCGCGGGTTCAGAGCGGCAGGTTGGGGCGAATCCGGGGGCGTTTCGAGTGACTTGCGTGCAGGATGCGTGTTGAACTCTGCACGGCCGCGACGGTTAGATTGCGATGAAAGCCCGACTCAGGGCAGAAGGATGAGGCGCTCGCGCACGGAGGCGAGGCCGACCGTTCCGATCGATTCGTAGTAGCCGGGAGCCACGCGGTCCCCTCGCAAGGTCATCCGCGGCCAGGAAAGAATGGTGTCTCCCGCGGGGAACGATCCGTCCGCGATAGTGGCGATGACGCGCCCCGTGAGATCGTAGATGCGGATGTGGGCGACCTGGTCTGAGGAGCCGCCCACGTGGATCACGAAATGGACGGCGGCGCTCGAGGGATTCGGGTAGGCATGGAGCGGGGGCGTGGTCGCGATGGTCGCGGAGCTCAGGGGCGGGGTCGAGTCGCCCGCTCCGATCGAGATGGTGATTGAAGCGGTGGCGGGGCCGTCGCCGCACGAATCCGCCCACGTCGCGCGGTAGCGGTACGTGTGCCGCGACCTCACGTTCGTGTCCCGGTACTTTGTTTGGCCGAGGTCGGCCACTGTTCCGAGAAGGATCAAAGGACCCGAACCGCTGGCGCGCCACAGGTGGAGCGCCGAGGAAAGGGAATCCCTGGTCGCCGCCCACGAGAGGAGCACGCCGCTGGAGTCTTCGACGGCGTCGAACCGCGTCGGAGACACGTGGGGCGTTTCGCAGCCCGCCTGAGCGGCTGGAATCTCGGCGCCGGTTTCCGCTGAGGCGACGTTCGAGTATCTGGAGGAGTTTCCAGCGTCGTCGTAGGAACAGAGTATGAAGTAGTAGGTCGTCTCGGGAGCGAGGCCCACCACGCTTGCCGAGTCCGCCTGTCCCGCGGGCGACGGAGTCGGAAGGCCTGCCGCGGAGCTCGCGGCGTTCCACCAACCCAGCGTGTCGGCTCCCACCTGCGAGCTGGAGTAGCGCAGGTCGTACAGGGAGGCGCGCCCAACGTCGGCGTCATCGCCGGGCGCGGACCACTCGAGCGTGACGGAATAGGGCGAGCTTGCCGCAGCGCACGGACTCGCAGAGAACGCCGCGAATAGAAAAAACGCGGCGCACGAGCCTGGTAGGCGCCTGAGACGTGGAATCGTCCGGACCCTCCGCGCGAAGCCTTACGAAGCGTGAATATGTTGTCGAGTTGGTTGTTGGGGATAGAATGCGATTATTCTGAAAATTGTAATTTGCAAGAACTGATCCACTCGACGGGTGAAACGCAACGCACCCGCGCAAGCCGCTCAAGCGAAAGTCGTTCCGTATCCCTGGAAGAGCCTTTGTCGTCAGGGGATAGGCAACTGGAGCGTACAGACACGTTGCAAGGCTTGTACGGTTCAGTGCGCGGAGCAACTACTGCCCGGGAAAGCGGGGACGGACCATTTCCCAGCCGTTCGGGAGTTCGGTGGCGCGTATTAGGGCAAGGATGGGCGGGCCCGTCGAGCCCGGGAGGCGAATCTCCAGCGAAGCAGGTAGGCGGCAGGAGCCAGGAGAAAGAGAAGATCGAGAGGCGGCGGCCCTCCCCTCGGGGGGCCGGACCCGTACATGGCGGCGAGAGAGCCGCAGCCGAAAATCGACTCGCCCGGGAGCCGTCTCGCCACGGGCTGCGAATTCTGCGTCACTCCCCCTTCCCTTCCATCCACGATGCCGTTCGAATTGCAGTCGGGGTTCGAGGGGCAGGAATCGAGCACATCCGGGATGCCGTCCCCGTCCTGATCGAGATAGTTCCCGTAGGCGATTTTCAGGGCCGACGTCGTCGCGTCGTAGTAGCTGATGATGGGCCTGTCCGAGCTGTCCAGCTTGAGGGAGCTGTACGCCCCAACGTCTCCTGCGCTGTCCACGGTCTGAACCGTCCAGACTCCGCCCGCGCGGGATGCGTATTTGAGGGAAGTCGTGGCGGCGTCATAGTAGGAAATGTGTGGATTCCCGGCCGAGTCCAGAGCCAGGGACGTGACGGAGCCGTCACCGATCGGGCCGACCCCGGCCACGTCCTGGAAGCTCCATGTGCTCGTTGTCGGGGTCAGGGTCAGCGCAGAGGCATACCGGAGCTGAAACGACGTTCCGGCGATGTAGCTGATGCGAGGCAGACTCGTTGTCCTGTCGATCGCGATCGAGTTGAAATATCCCGGTTCTCCGACGGAGTCGACCACCTGCGTGGCAAAGATGCCTCCAGCCCCGTTGGCCAGCCGGAGCCGCCGGGCGGTGCCGTCGAAGTAGGCAATGTAGAGAGTTCCCAGCGCGTCGAGACCCAGGCTGTTGTACCTGCCGCGTCCGAACGTGGGATCCGCGAAGGTGCGGGCCCAGGAGGATCCGCTCGCGAAGGCGAACTTGAGCCGGTCCGCGGTCGGCAAACCGTCGGGCGCCTTCCAGTAGTAGTAGCTGACGCGCGGAACGCCGGAGCCGTCCACCTGGATCGAATTGAAGAATCCCATTCCCCCCAAGCCCGTCTCGGAGTCGATGACCTGAATCAACCCCTGTCCCTGATTGTTCTTCCAGTACTTGAGCTGGCCGGTCGCGCCCAGGTAGGCGACATGCACGATGCCGGCGGCATCGACCGCGAGGGACGTGTATCCTCCGCCGGCGTCCACCCGCAACAGGTTCCACGTCAGAGTCTGGGGATTCAGCGCCGCGTACTTGAGATTGCCCAGCGCATCGGAGTAGGCGATCACGGGGTAGCCCTGGATGAGTCCGAGGGAACTCGAGATACCGCTGGCTGAGCCCACGTCGACGAACTGAAGCGCCCACGTTTCCCCCGACGCGGGCCCCGGGGCTCCTGCCAGGAGCCCAAGGGACAGCGCCAGGAGGGCGATCACGCGGCCGCGCATGATGGCGAGGCCCCCGGCGAGGGTCTTAGGAACGGTGGACACTCCGCAGTCTCTTGAGAACCCGAAGTCCGCAGACATTGACGAAAAGATACCATCCCGCCGGGCGGAACCCAACCTTGGTATGCGCGACCATGGACGTCTCGTTGCCGTAGTCGATGTGAGAGATCAGGCGGCTCCTCCGCTCGTTCCTCATCAGTTCGGTCGCGGCAACGAGGATCTGGCTCCAGACGCCCCGACCGCGAAAGGCCTCCGAGGTGAACGCATCGTAAGCGTAGAGCGCGTCGCCGGGTATGGTGATGGGGTAGTGGTACCGCTCCTCGAATAGCAGGCCCTTGGCCGAAAACCATTCGTATCCCACCACGGCCTCATCGGCAATCGCGACGACGCAGTGCTCTCCCGCCTCGAAGCGTCGTTCGTACGTGGAGCGCTTGTCTAGACAACGGACCAAGCCCTCGAGATCGCGCGCGTCGGCCGGACGCGTGGACATCGACTCGACCTGCCGCTGCGCGGCGCGGGGGTAGCCGTTGAGTTCGAACCGCTGGAAATACGCGACTCGAATGAGGTGAAACGGGGTCCGGTTGAGCGCCGCGCGGACGATCGAGACGGTGTCCTTTCCCCGGAACTTCTCGAGGGGGTTCATCGACCGGCCCGGAGCAGTCGCTTCGCGACCGCCGCCAACGCGCTCCTTCCTCGATTGGTTCCCTGGATCAGCCGCCCCGCCAGCGTGCGGTTGTAGAGGTTCACACTCATCAGCTCGCGCCGATGGCTGGTCCAGTGAGCCTTGAACTCCCACCCACCCCGTAGCATATCGATCTCCTTGATCCCCTCCCGGCAGGCTTCCTCGATCAGATCGTAGAGGAGCACCCTCGCCACGCTGCGGCTCTCCCATTCCGGATCGAACCCCTGCTGGTAGGTGAACACGCGCCCCTGGAGATTGAAGCAGTACCACGCGGCGATCGGCGCCCGGTTGTGGCGGAGGAACCGCAAGCGCAGCCAGCCCGCCTCATTCAAGAGCGATGCTACTTCGCCATGAAACCGCACCAGAGGCTCGCCACGAAAGTCCGACTGGGTTCCCTTCTGGATCGCGCGCCGGTTGTGCAGGTCGAACAGCTCCCGTATCGCGTTTGGAATCGCATTTGAATCACAGCCCTCGTAAACCACCCCGGGCTCTTCATGCAGCTTGCTTCGGGCGCGTTTCAAATTGTGTCTCGTCGAACGACTCAGCGTTTCCCGGAATGCCTCGAAGTCCCCTTCCAGGGGAATGTAGGCCGCCGTCGAGACCGTCCGTACGGAAACATCGAACGGGATCGAGCGTCCGCGGACGAATTCGATGAGCTTCGCGTCCTCGGCAACGTGGGACAGCTGCATGACATCCCACCCAGGGCAGTCACTTCGCAGGAACGTGATGACGGCGTCCAGGCATTCGGCCGCGTCTTGCTCTGCGCAGATCACGTCCACATGGTCGGAATATATTTCGGTGCTGCCGCAATAACTCAGAACGCGGCCCGGCACAATCGCGCCCTTGACACGCATGAGGCGGGACGCGAGAGGGAAAATCCCCACCAATGCGTCCTCGCGATAGATGAAGAGGAGCACGAGATCGTACGACTTGCCGAAATGCGTCCACCAGGTGTGGATCCACTCCCAGGTGCAGAACGTCGAGGGTCGAGCCATCGCAAGGACCAGTCGATTCCACTCCTCGCGGATTTGGTGGAACCGCTCTACGTCGGCGCGTTCGACCCGCAGCATCAGTTCGTCGCGCTCCCTTCCAGCATCTCCGAGTACAAGTTGAGGTGAGCCGACACCATCGCGTCGACGGTGTACCTCTGAGCTGTGCTCCGCGCGTTTTCGCCGATGCGACGGGCGAGATCCGGATCGCCGAGGAGCATCCCGATGCGCGCCGCCAGGCCTTCCACGTCACCCAGCTCGACCAGGTAGCCGCTGACCCCTTCCTGGACCAATTCGACATTCC
>JBGPHU010000003.1:0-37263 GCA_041484545.1 Candidatus Eiseniibacteriota bacterium
CGTGCGGATCTCATGGCTCACGTTCGCCACGAAATCGCTCTTGGCGCGATTCGCCGCCTCGGCGGCGTTCTTGGCGCGCTGGAGCTCGATCTCGGCGTGCTTCCGCTCGCTCGTGTCCCAGACGATCGCGGAAGCCCCGGTGACTCCCGCGGTGGCGCTCTTGATCGGAGAGAGCGTCACAGAAATATGGACGCGCTCACCGTTCTTGCGCAAACCGAGCAACTCGCGGTTCGCGACCCCGGTCCCGTCCCGGACATGGCTCAACAGCTCGGCCGAGTCCCGG
Organism: Candidatus Eiseniibacteriota bacterium; assembly: GCA_041484545.1. Lineage (GTDB taxonomy): Bacteria > Eisenbacteria > RBG-16-71-46 > SZUA-252 > SZUA-252 > WS-7. The sequence continues at coordinate 284 of JBGPHU010000003.1, forward strand.
GAGCGCTCGGGCGGAAAGAGGGCGTCGAATGGTTTGCCGATGGCTTCGTCCGGCGCGTAGCCGAAGAGGCGCACGGCCGCCGAGTTCCAACTCTCGATGCGCCCTGCCGGGTCGAGGCCGATGATGGCGTTCCCACAGGTCTCCACGATCGAGGCCATGTGGTGGAGCGCCACCTGGTTCTTGTTTCGCTCGCTCACGTCGCGGTAACTGACCGCGATCCCGCGAACGCCGGGATGGTCGAACCGATTGACGCCCACGCCCTCCAGCTCACGCCAACTCCCGTCCTTGTGCAACGCTCGGTATTCCGCCCGGATCGGCGTGCCGGGGCTGGCCAGACATTCGGCGAAGAGCAATCGCGTCCGCTCCATGTCGTCGGGATGGATGAGGTCGAAGGCGTCCCGGCCCACCAGCTCCTCGGCCGTATAGCCGAGCACCCTCGCCGTCGTCTGACTGGCGTAGACGAAGGTCCCCTGTTCGTTCAGCACGGCCATCGCGTCGGAAGCGAATTCGACCAGGGCGCGGAAATGCTCCTCGCTCGCGGCCAGCCGATCCCAGGCGCTGCGAAGCTCGGCCGGGCTCAGACCCGAATTGAATCGCTGAGATGTCGCCCGTGACCGCGCCGGTTGGTCCGGGCGCGCGCCGCCCGCGCGCGTTCCGCGCGTCCGGGCTGCCGATGTCCGATTTGGCGTGGCCATGCGTCTACTCCCGCTAAAGTGAGGGCCTGCGTTGAATCGCTGCGGTGGGGGCATAGGTCGTTGCTCCGGGGCGACTCGATGGGCCTTCGAAAAACCTATCGGCAGGCGGGGAGGACTGATTGACGGGAAACTGCTGCAACTCGCGATACTCGGAATTGCGGAACACAATGCGGCGACTGTGTAGTTCTACCTAGCCCCGCGGCCTTATCGCTTCAGCGCGATTCGCTTCTTGGAACGGACGCTGGACCCGCGAGGATCAACCAAACGCAGTTCCACCCGGGGGTTCGAAGGTGGTGGTCCTTCCTACTGAGAAGGCATTGATTTCGCGGGAAACAGAGGTTGCCTCTTTACGCGCCGGCTTGGTGGCGCTAGCATGTCTTCATGGGGTCCACTGTCGCAACGCGCGCTGGCTCGAGAGGTTCCGTCCACCGGAGCGCCATCAGGATCGTCGTGGCCGACGACCAGTCCATGGACCGGGGCGCCCTCATCGCTCTCCTCAAGACGCAACCGGACTTCGTGATCGTGGGCGAAGCCGCGAACGGCCAGGAGGCGGCCAGCCGGTGCAAGCGGCTCCGGCCGGACGTGGTCATCATGTCACTCCAGATTCCCACTCTGAACGGAGCGTCCGCCATATCCACGGTCTGCGCGGCGTACCCTCCCGCTCGTGTCATCGCGCTCGCGGAGCGCGGGGTGGGTTACTGCCAGGTTTTGAATCCTCCGAGGAAATCCCGGCTGGGGCTCCAGATGTCCCAGCAAACCTCGGGCACGCAGACCGATTGTCTGCAGATTGCGGTTTCCGAGGGAGCGCTCGGAGCGCTCAGGCGCGATACGGAGCCGGAGCAGCTCTTCCGCGCGGTGCGCGCGGTGGCGCAGGGGAACGCCTGGTACGAGCCCGGCACAGCTTCCGCGATTTCGACCAGGGCGCGCGGGGCCGGGTCGACGAACGGAGCGCGCCCTCTGTCGTCCAGGGAGCTGGACGTTGCAGGCCTCATCGCGGACGGCCATTCCAACAAGGAAATCGGCCGGGCGCTCGGAATCAGCGAGCCGACCGTCAAGAAGCACGTCGGTCACGTTCTCGTAAAGCTTGGGCTTCAGGACAGGCTCCAAATCGGTATCTACATCGTGCGCAATCCGCTCCTCTTCCAGGACAGGCGCGAGCGCTAGGCCTCCTGCGGAGAACTTAGCGGCGCCCCGGCCGGTCTTCTCCCGCCGGTCTTCCCCCGGTCACAACCGTTCCACCCGCTCCACCGTGAGCGCGCAGACCCCGAAGTCCTCCTCCACGCGTCCGGTGAGGAGGAACGGGCGGTGCGGGGCGAGCAGATGACAGAAGCGCTCGTAGGCGTTGGGGAAAAACGTGGCGTCGTAGAGCGCGGTCGTGTCCTCGAATCCGACAAATTCCATGAGCCGCTCGTTCTTATCGTGGACCAGTTTCGACGTGACGTGCCAGCCCAGGACTGAGACGCGCGCTCCCACGTGGCGATCGAGATCCTTTGCCGCGATCACGCCGCGCCCGCGCACGGCGCGCTCGTGGAGCGAAAGCGGGTGCGCGCTTAACAAGAATCCCAGGGTCTCCACCTCGTGCCGCAGCATCGTCTCGCGATCGTAGGCCTTCGCGCGTGGCGTCGCGATGGGCTGCGGCGCGAAGAGATCGAGCGTTCCGGCCGCGCGCGGAGCCGCCATGCCGAGATGAAGCTGCCACAGGAGCTCGGCGCGCGTCCGCCCCCGCGCGATGGAATCGCACGCGCCCGCCTTCACCAGGAGCGCCGCGTCGGACGGATGGAGCGCCACCCGGCGCCTCAGATCCGCGAAGCAGGCGAACGGCCCGCCCCGCGCGCGCTCCCCCACGAGCGCTTTGGCTGCGTCCTCGTGGAGGCCCTTGAGCTGCATCAGCCCGACGCGCACCTCCCGGCCTTCGCCCGTGTACTCCCGCGCGCTCGCGTTCACGTCGGGCGGCAGCACGGCGAGGCCCATGCGCCTCGATTCGGAGACGTACGCGAACGTGTCGTAATAGCCCCCCTGGTTCGAGATCACGGCGGCCATGAACTCGGCCGGGTGGTGGGCGCGGAGCCAGCCCGAGCGGAAGGAGACCAGCGCGTAGGAGGCGCTGTGCGGCTTGCAGAAGGAGTAACCCGCGAACGAGAGGATCATGAGCCAGACCTTGTCGATCACGTCGCGCGTGACGCCCCGCGCCGCAGCCCCCGCATGGAACGCTCCCATGTATTCGCGAAGCAGCTTCATGGACCGCTTCTGCCCGAGCGCCTTCCGCATGCCCTCGGCCTGCGCGAGCGAGAGACCGGCCAGCTCCATGGCCACCTTCGTGATGTCCTCCTGGTAGCACATGATCCCGTAGGTCTCGTCCAGCGTGTGGTGGAGCGCGGGGTGGAGCGGATCGTAGGCGCCTCCCCGGAGCCGCCTCACGTATTCGCGGATGTAGGAGTTCGCGGCCGGGCGGATCATCGAGGAATGGATAACCAGGTGATCGAAGTCTCCTTTCCCGGCCTTTCGCTGGAGCTGCCGCATGGAGGGCGATTCCGCGTAGAAGACCCCGATCGTGTCGCCCCGGGCCATCAGCCGCCTCGTCGCCGGGTCGTCGATCGGGTTCCACGCGCGCTCGTCGATCTCTACTCCCGTGTTCCGCTTCACCGCCTGGATCGCGTCCCGGATCACCGCGAGCGAGCGGTTCCCGAGGAGATCCATCTTCACGAGGCCGAACTCCTCGACCTGGTCCTTCTCCCACTGGACGATGGGCACGCCCTTCGGCGCCATCTCCACGGGCACGTGGTCGGAGAGATCGTGGGGCACGAGCACGATGCCGCCGCTGTGCACGGCCAGATGGCGCGGGTGCCCTTCCAGCGCCTCGGCCTGCGCCAAGATCTCGGGCCACGGAGGCTCGAGGTCCACGTCGCGGAAACGGGGGCGCGCGCCCATGCCCTCGACAGGATCCTCGGAGCCCCAGTGCCCCTGCAACCGCCTCGTGACGTTCCGGATCTCGTCCTCGGGAAGGCCGTACACCTTCGCGATCTCGTGGATCGCGGCCCGGGCGCGAAATCCCACGTGGTTCGCCACCATCGCGGCGCGCACGGGGGCGCCGTTCTCCGCGAGCACGTCGAGCTGGATCTGGTCGCGCTCGTCCCAGGCGAAATCCACGTCGATGTCGGGCGGGTCCTTCCGTTCGGGCGAGAGGAATCGCTCGAAGAAGAGGTTGTGCCGCACGGGATCGACGTGAGTGATGCCGAGGAGATAGGCCACGATGCTCGCGGCGCCCGATCCGCGCCCGCAGATCCGCGGCGTGCGCGAGGTGATCGCCTCGACGATCAAGAAGTAATCCGCGAAACCCTTGTCGCGGATGACGGCCAGCTCGCGCGTGAGCCGTAGGCGGACCTCGGGATCGGGGTCGCGGCCGTAGCGGTGGAGGATCCCCGCCTCGCAGCGGGCGCGCAGGATCTCGAAGGCGTCGCCGCGCTCCAGGGGGTAGGACGGAAAGATCGTGCGGCCCATCGGCCAGTCGATCGCGCATTCCTCCGCGAGCCGCGCGGCGTTCTCCAGGGCTTCGGGCGCGTGCGGGAACCGGGCTTCCATCTCCTCGGCGCTCAGGAAAGCGCGCTCGGGCTCCGCCAGGTCCTCGCGCGGCACGCGATCGAGCGTCGTGTTCCGCGCGATGGCGCGCAGCGTGTGATGGATGCGATGCCGCGCGCGATGGACGAAGTGGACGTCGTTGGTGGCGACGGGTGCTATGCCTTCCTGCCGCGCCCAGTGAAGAAGCGGGCGATCGCCACGCCCGGGAACCAGCTCGGCGTAGACGGGGAGGGTCCCGCGCAGAGCCGAGAGCAGCGGGCGCTGCTCGCTCAGGAGCACGAGCGAGGCGGCGTTCTCGCGCACGGCGCGCTCGAGAGAGAACGTGGGGTCCAAGTGGCGCGCGGTGACGACGTGGCAGAGCGAGCTGTAGCCCTCGCGCCCGCGGGCCAGAAGCACGGCCCTGGCGGGAGCTGGCGCGCGGGCGGCCGGCGCGCCGCCCGCCTCCACGACCGCCGCGCCGGCGATCGGCGTGAGCCCCCACTCCTCGCAGATCTGCCGGTAGAACACGAATCCATAGAGCGCGTTCGTGTCGGTCAGCGCGAAACGGTCCATCTTCCGCTCGCGCGCCGCGTCGGCCAGCGCCTCGACCGGCTCCGTCCCCCGCATGAGCGAGTAGTGGCTATGGACGTGAAGATGCGCGAACGCTGAGGCCATGGAGCATCCAGGTGGCCGGGACGAGCGCCTCGACGCCGAAGCGCTGCCGCGCGCGTTCGATCGTGGACTCGAGCGAGGAGACGCCCCCTGCGCCCCGCCCGCCCACGTCCGCTTCGCCCGCGGACCCATCCCAGAGGGCGAGCTGCCGGCCTTCCGCGACGATCCCCCACGCGGAGAGCCGCAATCGCCTCACGCGGACGCGCCGCTTCACCGCGCGCGCCAAGAGCGCCACGACGGCGGACCCGACCGCGGCGCTCCCCCGGAGCGGCTCGCCGAAGGTCTGCCTCGCTTGGCCCTCGCGCCCGTCCGCGTACTCGACCCCGAGCGCGATCCCGCGCGCCCCTTCCCCTCGCGCGCGGAGCCCGGCCGAGAGCTCGACGGCGAGCCGGGCGGCGTGGGCCGAGAGGGCGCGCGAGTCGTTCGTCTCGCGGGCCAGCGTCTCCTCCGCGACCACGCGCGGGCGCGCGTCGGGCGCGCGCACGGGGGTCGGGTCGACACCGCGCGACTCGCTCCAGAGCCGGGACCCCTCGCGGCCCAGCGCGCGCGTCAGGTGCGCGAGGGAGAGCGCCTGGACCTCGCGCACGGAACGGACGTTGAGAAGATCGAGCAGCGCCGCGGTGTCCGGACGGCGCGCGGCGGGGAGCATGTCCACCGCGAGTGGCGCCAGGAAGCTGGCCTCGCTCCCCGTGGAGACGTCGAGGAGATCGCCGTCGGGCGCCACGACGCGAGCCGCGACCCGGCTCACGAGCTTGTTCCCCGCGACCCCGAGCGTCGGATGGAGGCGGAACCACGCCTCGACGTCGCGCCCGGCGCGCACGGCGCGGTCGCGCGCCTCGCGATGGCTGCGCGCGACGCCGGTCAGGTCGAGGAAGAAGCGACCGCTTCCCGCGCCGACGCCTGCCGCGCCGCCCGGTTCCACCACCGGCGCGAACGGCGCCAGGCGCTCGAAAATGGATTCCCCGATGCCCCCGTAGAAATCACGGTCGAGCGGAAGCGCGACCAGGTCCGCACAGAGGCGCCGCGCGTGAACCAGCGGCGTCCCCGGCGTGACTCCCGCGGCGCGCGCCTCGCGCGAGACCAGGATCACGCGGGGTCGAAGGGAGCCCCCTGGGGCGAGCGCGACCGGACGCCCCGTAAGCTTCGGGCAGCGCAGCCGCTCGGCCTGGATCGGAAAGGAATCGATGGCGAGATGAAGGATGGTGCGTTCCATGGAGGCGCTCGGAGAAGTTCAGGAGTAACGGCGCAACAGTCCTACCAGGATTCCCCGGATCTCGACCCGCGAGGCGGGCCACCGCTTGGGACGGAGCGCCGCGTTCGCGGGACGAAGCTCGATCCGGGGGCCGCGGCGGAAGAAACGCTTGAGCGTCGCCTCCCCGTCCACAACCGCGACCACCGTCTGTCCGTTCTCGGCCCGAGCCGCGCGACGAACCAGGACCAAGTCCCCGTCCTGGATCCCGTCCTCGATCATCGACTCGCCGCGGACGCGCAGCGCATAGCGCTCGCCCGGGCCGAGCATGGACGCCGGCACCTCGATCGGCTCGGGATTCTCGATCGCCTCGATGGGCCGGCCGGCGGCGATGAGTCCCAGGAGACGCACCGTCATCGGCGCGCGCTCCGGCTCGTGCGCTCCGGCTCGCGGCGCGCGGAGGACCGGCCCCGCCAGAAGCGTCAGACTCCGCTTCGCATTGAAGGGAGCCTCGGCGAGAGCGCCGCGGCGGCGGAGCTGGAGGACGAGCTTCGCGACCGCGTTGAGGGACCGGAGCCCCAGATGGCGGCGAATCTCCTCGTAGGATGGGGCGTAGTGGTGCCGATCGAGAAAATCGGCGATGAATTCGTAGGCGGTGTGCTGGCGCGGCGTGAGCATGATCGTGGCGATACCTCGCGGCCGCCGCTCCGAAAGAGGGGTCGGCAAGCCGCACGGGGGTTTCTTCGTGGGTGTCCCGGGACGGCGGCATGGCGCCCTGTAGCAGCCGCCCGGGACCCCGATCCGCCTGGCGGTACGCGAATGCGCGCCCTGCGAACGTGCTGCCACAATAGGTGAATAAAAGGTGAAAGTCAAGTATGTATTCCGCGCGCGCGCCGTGGGTTACGATGCGCGCCGATGGAGACGACCTCGTTCACCCACTATCGGTCCTTTCGCTCTACGGCGTCGGCTGTCTGGCAATGCCTCACCATCCCCGAGCGCATGGCCGGCTGGTTCGGCACGGCGGACCTCGAGCTGGCCCACGAGGGGACCCTCAGCCTCGAGACCTGGAACGGCGATCGGTTTCGGGGACGCGTCATCGCGGCGGTCCCGACGGCGCGGCTCGAGTTCGCGTGGCGGCCGTTCGAGTTCGACCCGGAGAGCCACGTCACCTGGCGGGTCGCAGGGGATGGCCCCGGTTCGAGACTGACGGTCACCCACGACGGCCTGCGGAGCCGGGAGGAGCGCGACCACGCGCGGCTCTTCTGGCGCGATTCGCTGGACGCCCTCGCGCGGTTCATGGACGACAAGACAACCTCTCCGGAGTGGGGCGGCACGCACCCCGTGACCATGCGCGCGCTCCTGCCGCGCACCGCCGCCGACCTGTGGCCGCTCCTCTCGACGGGCTCAGGACTCGCGAAGTGGGTGGCGACGGTGGAGCAGTTCGAAGCGCAGCAAGGGAACGCGTTCCGTTTCCGGTCGCGGAACCGAGGGCAGGACATCATCGAGCAGGGCGTCGTCCAGGAGGTCGTGCCGGAGTCGAGGCTCAGACTGTCCTGGGAGTGGGTGGGCGAATCCTGGGCCGCGCCAACCGAGCTTCTCTTCGCGCTCGAGTCCGAGGCGGGCGGGACGTCGCTCCTGATCTCGCACTCGGGGTTCGAACGGATCGCCGAGCAAGGAGGCGCCGCGGCCCGCCGCAATTACGCGGGCGCGTGGGCGGAAGTGCTCTCGGACTTGAAGCGGCTCGTGGCGCCCGTCGCCGCGAGGTAGCGGACCCGCGTCGGCCGCCGCGGCGGCAGCGGCGCGCTACACCCGAAGGACGATCTTCCCCACGTTTCTCCGTTCCTCGAGCAGGCTGTGCGCGGCGCCGGCTTCCGCGAGCGGCATGACCCGCCCCGGCTCGGGATGGATCTCTCCCGACGCGGTCATCCGGAGCAGCTCCTCCAGGATCGTGCGTGTGAGCACGGGGTCCCGCATCAGGGGCGCCAGGTTCAAGCCATAGAACCCGTGGCTCGACCGAAGCAGGCGGAGGGGATTCAGCCGCGGCGTCAAGAGCCAGAGCCCGAGCGCGCCCAAGATGCCGCGCCCCGACAGACGCGCGACGCCGCAGCTCACGAGACGGCCGCCGGGCCTAAGCGCGCGCATCCCTTCCGCGATCGAGCGCCCCCCGACCGAATCGATCACGATGTCGAAGCCGCCTTCTCTGCTGTAGAGATGCTTCGCGACGCGATCCACGTGCGCCTTCCTCGAATCCACGACGTGCTTCACGCCCTCGGCCTGGAGACGCTCGCGCTTGAAGTGCGAGCTTGCGGCGCCGACCACCTCCAGCCCCGCGCGGCGCGCGAGGTCGATCACCGCGAGCCCGACGCCGCCCGCGGCCGCGTGGAGGAACACCCGCATGCCCGGCTCGACGGGCCCGGTGCGGTAGAGCGCGACGTACGCCGTGCCGTAATTGAGCGGAAGCACCACCGCGGACTGAGAGCCCAGCGAATCGGGGATGGCGAGCACGTTTGCCGCGGGCGCCGATACGCGCTCGGCATAGCCGCCGGAGGGATGGAACGCGAGCACGCGCTGGCCGATCCTGAACCCGTTCACGCCCGCGCCCAGCGCCAGGACTTCGCCGCTCGATTCGAACCCGAGGATGAAGGGGCCCTTGGGCGCGTCGGGATAGAGACCCTGGCGCGCGAGCACGTCGGCGAAGTTCACGCCGGCGGCCCTGTTTTGCAGCAATACCTCGCCCGGCCGGGGCACCGGATCGGGCGCGTCCTCGACCCGCAGACTCCGTGGGGGCCCGGGACGACGGAGCAGAACGGCGCGCATGGTCATGCGACTCCAGCGCGCAGACGCGCCACGAGTGCCGCGACCTTCTGGCGGATCTCGTCGCGAATGCGCCGCACGTCGTCGGGCCCTTTCTTCGACGGGTCCTCGATCGACCAGTCCTCGACCTTCCGCCCGGGATACTCGCAGACGGCGGGATCGTCGCAACCCATCGAGATGACGTGGTCGGCGCGGTCGAGCATGGCCTTGTCCACGCGCTGCGGCGTTCGTCCCCTGAGATCGATCCCGACCTCTTCCATCGCGTCGATCACGGAAGGATGCACGGCGGCCGCGGGCTCGGACCCCGCCGAGATCGCCTCGTGCGCGGGCGGCGCCATGCGCTCGAAGAAAGCCTGCGCCATCTGGCTCCGGCCAGCGTTCTGACGGCAGAGGAAAAGAATCGTCATGCCGCGACTATACGCGAACCCGTCACGAGGCCGCCAGCGCGCGCCCTGCCCGTCACGAGGCCGCCAGCGCGTGGGCCTTGTCGAACACGCCGCGCCACATGGCGGTTGTCAGCTTCCCCGTGCTCGTGTTCTGCTGGCTCGGATGGTAGGACGAGAGGAGAAATCCTCCTTCCGGAAGCGGCGTCGACGCGCCGTGCGCGAACTCGGGGCGCGGCCTCAGCTCCGGAAGCCCCAGCTCCCGCCGCGCCTTCCCGAAGGCATCGAAGGCCACCCGCCCGAGCACGAGCCGGACGCGCACACGTCCCAGCGCCGACATCTCGCGGATCAGGTACTCGCGGCACCGGCCCAGCTCCAGGGCCGTGGGTTTGTTGTCGGGAGGCGCGCATCGCGCCGCCGCCGCGATGTACGCGCCTTTGAGCGCGAGCCCGTCTTCGCGGTGGATCGAGTGGGGCGCGCTGGCGAGCCCCTGACGGTGAAGCTCACCGTAGAGCCATTCCCCCGAGCGGTCGCCCGTGAACATGCGTCCGGTGCGGTTGGCGCCGTGCGCGCCGGGGGCCAGCCCGACGATCAGGAGCCACGCGTCCGGATCGCCGAAGCCCGGGATCGGACGCCCCCAGTATTCCTCGTGCAGGTACGCCTTCCGTTTCACGCGGGCGATCTCGGCTGAGTATTCGCGGAGCCTGGGGCAACGCTCGCATGAGACGACATCCCGGGAAATGACGCTGAGATCCCCGGCCACAGGCGCGGCGGCGCCGGGTATAATGCGCCGTTTCCCGGTCGTCACCCTCACATTCCCGGAGGCATCGTGTCGAAGCAGCGCATCCTGTCCGCCATGTTCGCCGCTGCCCTTCTCGTCGGGGTTCTCACGCCCCGCGCCGGCGCGGAGCTCACGCCGGGCACGCCCGCGCCCGATTTCGCGGGCAACAAGACCTGGATCAACAGCGCGCCCCTCTCGCTCACGAAGGGGCTCGAGGGCAAGGTCGTTCTCGTGGATTTCTGGGAGTACACCTGCATCAACTGCATCCGCACGCTCCCCGCGCTCAAGCGCATCTACTCGCGATACAAGCCCTACGGCTTGGAGATCATAGGCGTTCACGCGCCGGAATTCGATTTCGCCTACAAGCCCGAGAACGTCGCCATCGGAACCAAGCGGCAGCGCATTCCCTGGCCCGTCGTGGTGGACAGCGACTTCTCGATCTGGCGCGCTTACGATAGCAACTCCTGGCCGAACAAGTTCCTCATCGACTCGCACGGGACCATCGTACGCCAACACGCGGGCGAAGGCTCCTACGCCGAGCTGGAGCGTGCGATCCGCGACGAGATCCGGAAGGCGAACCCCAGGGTCGCCTTCCCCGCGGCCTGGTCGATCCCGCCCGACACCGACGACTTCAATCCGAGCCGGTGCGGCTCGACCTCGGAAGAGACCTACGTCGGAACGGCGCGCGGCTCGCGCTGGGGCGGCGAGATCGGGAATCGCGAAGGCTTCCAGCCCGGCAAGACGGTGCTCTATTCGAGCATGGCTCGCCAGGTCAAGCGCGGCTTCTCCGCCCACGGCGCATGGAAGAACAACCCCGACGATTTCGAGCACCCGAGGCGAACCGCGCAGCCCAAGGACTACGTCGGGATTCAGTATCGCGGCTCCGAGGTGTACGTGGTGATGAATCTCAAGAAAGGCGCGACGTCACGCGTCTACGTGACCCGCGACGGCAAGCCCGTCCCGGCGCCGAAGCGGGGCGTCGACGTGCAGACCGACGCGCGGGGACGCACCTACATCGACGTGAGCCAGGGGCGGATGTACTACGCGATCCAGGGGGAGGACATGGGGTCGCACGAGCTGCGCTTGAGCCCCACCGATGCCGGGGTTGCCATCAACTCGTTCACGTTCGGAAATCGCTGTTTGAAGTTCGACAGGCTCTAGGACCGCGCTACTTCAAGATCGCGAAGCGCCCGGTTACGGTCCTCGTCGAAGAGTCGATCCGGTACAGATAGATTCCCGAGGGCATGCCCGACCCGTCGATCCGGACGGAATGGTCCCCCGCGGGCGCGAGCGACTGGTTCACCACCTCGCGAATCATTCTGCCCCGGACGTCGAAGATCCGCACTCGAAGGGACCCCGGCGCGTCGGTGACGAAGCGAAGCGTCGCCTCGGGATTGAGCGGGTTCGGCGATACCGAGGCCGCGAGTGTCGTCCGATCTCCGATCACCGTGATCGATGCTGTGCCGTGCAGGCTTCCGCCGGACGAGAGTGCCGCCTCCACCGTCACCGTGACATCCTGGCGTCCCGTCACGTTGCTGAAGAGCCGTTCCAGGTCCGTCCGCGCAAAGCACGCCGTGATCTCCTGAACGCCGTTTCCATCTCGGTCGCCGCCCACGCTCGTCTTGTCGGGGCTTGCAAGGATCTGACTTACCGTTCCGGTTCCCGGCGAGAGCATCACGAGCGTGTTGAGATTCACGCTCGAGTTCACGTATGCGGCGCCGACAGGCTCAACCTGCACGCAGAGGCCCGGCTTCCCCGAGTGGATCCGGAAGGTGTCGCCCGAGTTCGTGGAGTAGACCCGCGCCGCGTAGGAAGTCTCGGTCGAGCTCGCCGCCCTCAGCCCGTCGGTGTCAAACCAATCGACGCCCAGCGTGTAGAAGTTCGGATTGAGCGACGCGTCACAATGACCGCCGAAGCCTGTGAAATTGTTATATATGAAGGAACTCGCTCCCTCGACGTTAGGCGAGATCCGTATCGACGGGGCACCCGAGGCAACCGTGACGTCGAGGGTCCCCAATTTGTACTTCCCAGCCGGCAGAGTCAGATCGATCGGCCCAGTGCGGCAAATCGACAGGTAGAAAGGCTCCGACTGATTGGCAAGCTCAGAGTCGAAGCCAACGCTGTCGGCAAAAGCGCCCCAGATGACCGACCCCGCAGTCCGATCCACGACCTCCAAGAGAAAGCAGTGGAGGAACATGTCCAGCGGCTCGGCCAAGGGCGGGCCCGTGTGCGAGTTGCAGGTGACCGGCGTCCCGTCTCGATCGTGCGCGATATCGAGCCATACCGTCACGTGGGTCGGTCCGACCGCATTGAGCCGGTCATCCGCCGTGTTGATTCCGTCACCGTTCGAATCGAGGTACATGTATTGCGCCGATGCTTTGTGGGGAGAGGCAAGAAGCAACGACAGGGTCAGTAGTCCCAGAATGGAAACATTCGACTGCGGCCTGAGGAATGAGGTTCGCGCGAACATGGACTGGCTCCCTTGGTCGGCATGGTGAGGCGGGGCGCGCTTCGGGGGGGGCGTTGTTCCGGAACAGAGGAAGCATACGCTCGCCAAGCCTTGTGTAAAGTGGTTTGCCCCTCCGCGCTTGAAAATTCACCAAATTCAGGCGAGAATGAGGTGTCGGTCGAGGAGCCGGCCACCCACACATGCGATTTCTTGTTCCGCTGTTAACAACCATATTGCCAGTAGCTTACGCCCTCTCGGTCGCGGCGTACGCGCGGGCGTACGTCAGCGAGGGCAGCCCCGCCGAGCGCCTGGGGCCGATCGCCCTTCGCGCGGCGGTCCTCCTCCACATCGTTTATCTCTCGATGCGGGGCGTCCTCGAAGGGCACCTCCCGCTCGCGTCCGTCTATGACTTCCTCTCCGCCACGGGGCTCTCCATGGCCGTGGTCTATCTCTACGTGGAGTCGCGCGAGCGGATCCGCACGACGGGTGTCTTCGTCCTTCCGTTCATTTTCCTGATCCAAATCGTATCGTCGGCGTATGGAAGCCTTGCGGCGCCGGATCCGGTGGCGCTCAAGCCGATCTGGTTCGAGCTGCACACGCTGACCGCGGTCCTGGGCTACAGCGCCTTCGCCGTCTCCGCGATCTATGGGGTCCTCTTCCTCCAGCTCTACCGGGACATCAAGGCGAACCGCTTCTCCTTCTTCTTCCGGCGCATGCCTCCGCTCGAGACGCTCGGCCAGATGAACATACGCGCCGCGGGTGGCGGACTCGCGCTCCTGACGCTCGCGATCGCGCTCGGGGTCGGATGGATCAAGCGCTCCGGCACCGGCACGCTCACCGACCCCAAGATCTGGCTCACGCTCGTCGTGTGGGGCATCTTCGCCTTCCTGCTTCTCGCCTATCACCGCTTCGGCTGGCGGGGTCCTCGCGCCATCTACCTGTCGCTCGTCGGATTCACGACCCTCCTTCTGTCCCGGGTCGCCGTGGATCTCTTCTTTCGGTCGTTCCACTCCTTCCGCTAGCCACGTGACCCCAAAGGCCGGCGTCGACTCGCTCGACTTCCTCTGCGTGGGCCTGAACCACGAGACCTCGCCGCTCGAGATCCGTGACGCGCTCGTGATGAACGAGGCCGAGATGGAGCGCGCGATCCGCGTTCTGCGCGACCGCGGAGGAGCCGAGGAGGCGCTGAGTCTCTCTACCTGCAACCGCACCGAGATCTACGCGCGCGGGGCTTCGGTCTCCGATCTTCCCCTCTTCGTGAACGACCTCCTGCGCGAGATCAAGGGCATGGACCTGGGGGCGCGCGGCCACAGGCTCTACGCCTACCGGGAACCCGATTCGGTGCGCCACCTATTCCGGGTCGCGTGCGGACTCAACTCGCAGGTTCTGGGGGAGCCGCAGATCGTGGGCCAGGTGAAGGACGCCATCACGCTCGCCGCGCGGTCCGGCGGCTCCGGCCCCGTCACGGAACGGCTCCTGGACGCGGCGCTTCGATGCGCCAAGCGGGCGCGGACCGAGACCGGAATCGGACGCGGACCCATTTCTTCCGTCTACGCGGCCGTCAATCTCGCCTCGAAGGTGCTCGGGCATCTTGGCGACAAGCGCGTGCTCCTGGTCGGGTCGGGCGAGATGGCCGGGCTGGCCATGTGCCACCTCATGGATTCCGGGGTTCATCAGTTCGTGATCGCCGCGCGGAATCAGGTGCGGGCCACGGCGCTCGCATCGCGAACCGGCGCGCGCGTGGTGAGCCTGGAGGCGATCCCCGTCGTGCTCCCCGGCGCCGACATCGTGGTGTCCGCCACGTCGGCCCCCGAACCCGTGATCTCGGGCGAGACCGTGCGCGCGGCGATGAAGATCCGGAAAAATCGCACCCTGCTCCTGGTCGACCTCGCCGTGCCTCGCGACGTCGATCCGGGAGCCGCCAAGCTGCCCAACGTGTTCCTCCACGATCTCGACGCGCTGGCGGGGATCGTCGCCCAGAGTCTGGAGCAACGCAGGTCCGAAATCCCCAGGGTCGAGGCGATCATCGAGGATGAGGTGCGGCGGTTTCTGCGCTGGCACCGCTCGCTCGAGCTCAAGCCCACCGTGACCGCCTTCCGGGGCCAGTTCGAGCGCATCGCGCAGGAGGAGCTGGAGCGCCATCGGGGCCGCTTTCGCCCCGAGGACCAGCCGGCGCTCCAGGCGCTCACGCGGGGCATCGTGCAGAAGCTCCTGCATCGCCCCACCACGCTGCTCAACCGGGCGGGAGAGGACGGCACGGGGATCCGGCGCATCGACACGGTGCGCGAGCTGTTCGGGATCGAGCGCGAGGAGGGTTCCGATGAGGATCGGGACCCGCGGTAGCGCCCTCGCGCTCGCCCAGAGCGAGCACGTGCGCGCCTCGCTCCCCGGCGGCCCCCGCGAACACCGGCTCGTGATCATCAAGACCTTGGGGGACCTGAACCCCAACGCCTCGCTCTCGAGAATCGGCGGGAAAGGGGTGTTCACGAAGGAGATCGAGGAAGCGTTGCTCCGGAACGAGATCGACATCGCGGTCCATTCGCTCAAGGACCTCCCGACGGACGAGCGCCCCGGGCTCAAGCTCGGCGCCCTTCTCCCCCGCGAGGATGCCCGGGACGCGTTCGTGAGCCGCGAAGGAGTCCCATTCGAGCGCCTTCGGTCCGGGGCGACGGTCGGCACCTCCTCGCTCCGGCGCCGATCGCAGGTGCTCGCCAGGCGTCCCGATTTGCGCGTCACGGACCTGCGCGGGAACGTCCCGACGCGCCTCGCGCGTCTCGAGGATGGAACCCTGGACGCGATCATCGTCGCGGCCGCGGGGCTGAACCGCCTGAAGCTGTCGAACCGCGCGACTCAACTGCTCGACGAAGCGATGATGCTCCCCGCTCCGGGCCAGGGAGTTCTTGCGATCCAGATCCGCGCGGGAGACCGCGCGACGGCCGACCTTGTCCTGGCTTTGAACGACGGCGAGGCGGCGGCGGAAGCGACCGCCGAGCGCGCGCTCCTGGAGGGTCTCGGGGGCGGCTGCCTCATCCCCGTCGGCGCCCGCGCGCGGGCGAAGGACGGCACGCTGGAGCTGAACGCGTACGTCGGACACCCCGATGGTAGGCCCTCCATTCGCTCGAGCGCCGTAGGGAGAGCCGCGGAGCCCGCGGACCTGGGGCGCGCCCTCGCGGTCACGATGCTGGGACAGGGCGCCCGGCCGATCCTGGACGAGGTCCGGAGCGCGGAGCGCTTCCCATGAACCCGCTCTTCTTCCTCACACGTCTGGAGCCGACCGACGACATGCTGGCCGCCCGAGCGTCGGCGTTGGGATTCACCGTGCTGCGTGTCCCGCTCCTCGCCACGGAGCCTGGCCATGACAGCGCGGGCGTCCTGAGACGGATCTTGAGCCTCGGGGACAAGACCGCGATCGCCTGGACCAGCCGGCGCGCGGCGCAGGCTCTCGCACGGATCGTCCCGCGCGCGGGCGGCGTTCTTTCGCGCGTTCCTCTCTACGCTCTGGGCGAGGAGAGCGCAGGGCCGGCGCGCAGGGTCGGTCTCGATCCGATGATCCCCGCCGATGGCGAGGGCGCGGGGGCCGAAGGCCTGGCGAAATTCATCCTGGCGCGCGCATCGGAAGACGGGATCCAGTCGGTCCTCATCCTGCGCGGCGACCGGTCGCTGCCGGATCTACCGGACGGAATCAAGTCCGGAGGAATCCGGGTATCCTCCATCGAGGTCTACCGCACGCGGTTCCTCGACGCCGACGTGGGCGGGATCACGACCTGGCTCGAAAAGGAGGCCCCGGTGGCGGTCGCTTTCTTCAGTCCCTCCGGCGTTGCCGCGCTCGAACGGCTGCTTCCGGAGCGGCCGCGCGCGGCGCTCCACGCGTGCGCCGCCGCGATCGCGCGCGGCCACACGACGGCCAAGGCTCTCGACCGCCACGGATATAGGCACGTGTTCCGCCCCCAAGGCGGAAGCACGTTCGAGGCGGTCGCACACGAGGCGCTCCTGACGACGTATGGGGGGCGGCCATGAGCTTTCCGGCGACGCGCATGCGGCGGCTGCGGGCGAGCGAATCGCTCCGCGCTCTGGTCCGCGAGACCTCGCTCTCGCCGCGGAGCCTGGTGGCGCCGCTCTTCGTCTGTCACGGCGAGAAGGTGCGGCGACCCATCGCTTCCATGCCCGGGCATGCGCAGCTCTCCGTGGATCTTATTGTCGAGCGCGCGAATAAGCTCGCGTCCCTGGGCGTCGGCGGACTCATCCTCTTCGGCATTCCGGCAAGGAAAGATCCCGAAGGCAGCGAAGCCTACGATCCCGAGGGAATCGTTCCCCGCGCCTTCCGCGCGATCAAGGCCGCGGAGCCCGAGATCCTCCTCTGGGCGGACGTCTGTCTCTGCGAGTACACCGACCACGGCCATTGCGGGGTGGTGCGGGACGGCGACGTGGACAACGACCGGACCCTTCCGCTCCTGGCCCGCGCCGCCGTCGTCTACGCCGAGGCGGGCGCCGACATCGTGGCGCCCAGCGACATGATGGACGGCCGCGTGGGCGCGATAAGGAAGGCGTTGGATCAGGCGGGGCACCGGGAGATCCCGATCGTGGCCTACTCCGCCAAGTACGCGAGCGGCTTCTACGGACCGTTCCGCGAGGCCGCCGAGTCGGTTCCCCAGTTCGGCGACCGGCGCGCCTACCAGATGGACCCCGCGAATTCGGACGAGGCGCTCCGCGAGGTCGCGCTGGATCTGGAAGAGGGGGCGGACGCCGTGATCGTCAAGCCGGCGCTTCCCTACCTGGACGTGATCCGGCGCGTGAAGGACCGCTTCCACGTTCCGGTGGTCGCCTACAACGTCTCGGGCGAATTCGCGATGATCAAGGCGGCCGCCCAGCTCGGCTGGCTGGACGGCGAGCGGGTCGCTCTCGAATCGCTCACGTCGATCCGCCGCGCGGGCGCGGACCTGATCATCACCTATTTCGCGGAAGAGTTGGCGCCGCTCCTGGGTAAGAACAGAGCATGAGCGAGACGCGAGCCCTCCAGGCCACGAAGAATAGCGACGCCCTGCACAAGTCGGCGCTCGGCCTCTTTCCCGGCGGCGTGAACTCGCCCGTGCGCGCGTTCCGCGCGGTCGGCGGGAATCCCAGGATCATCGTCTCGGCGCGCGGCGCCTATCTCACCGACGCGGACGGAAACGAGCTCCTGGACTACGTGCTGGGGTGGGGACCGATGCTTCTCGGCCACGGTCGCCCCGAAGTCGTGGGCGCGGTGGAACGGCAGCTCCGGAACGGCACCCTCTTCGGGATGACGAACCCGCTCGAGATCGAGCTGGCCGAGCGGGTGCGCCGCTTCTACCCCGCCGCCGACCGGCTGCGCTTCGTCTCCTCGGGCACCGAGGCGACCATGGCGGCGATACGGATCGCGCGGGCCGCGACGAAGCGCGACGCGATCGTGAAGCTGGACGGCTGCTACCACGGCCACGCGGATTCCTTCCTCATCCGGGGCGGCTCAGGCCTCCAGACATTGGGCATTCCCGACTCGGCGGGCGTTCCGGCAGCGGTCGCCGCGGAGACGCGCGTGGCCGGGTTCAACGACCTGGCCTCGGTGGCCGCGGCGCTCGCGTTTACGCCGGGCGCGGTCGCGGCGGTCATCCTCGAGCCGGTGATCGGAAACATGGGCGTGATCCCGCCGGACCCCGCGTTCCTCCCCGGTCTGCGCGAACTCTGCGACCGGGCCGGTGTCCTCCTCGTGTTCGACGAGGTGATGACGGGATTCCGCGTCGCGCGAGGGGGCGCGGCCGAGCGTTATGGCGTCCGCCCCGATCTCGTGACCCTGGGCAAGGTGATCGGGGGCGGGCTGCCGGCGGCGGCCTTCGGAGGCAGGGGCGATCTCATGAGCCTCGTGGCCCCGGAGGGACCGGTCTACCAGGCCGGGACCTTCGCCGGACACCCGCTGGCCATGGCCGCGGGGGCGGCGACTCTGTCCGTGCTCGAAGACGATACCGCCCTGTTCCGCCGCGCCGAGGCCCGGACCACCATGCTCGCCGCGGGCCTGCGGGAGATCCTGACCCGGCGTAAGATTTGCGGCGTGGTGAACGCGATCGGCTCGATGTGGACGCTCTTCTTCGGCGTGGATCGGGTTTCCTCCGCCGACGAAGCCCGCCGCGCCGACACCGCGCTCTACGCCCGGTTCTTCCAATCCATGCTGGAGCGCGGGGTGTTCCTTCCGCCTTCGGCGTTCGAGAGCGCGTTTCTCTCCGACGCCCACGGCGAGGCGGAGATCGACCGCACGCTCGAGGCGGCGGACGAAGCCCTGGAGGGAATGTCATGACCCAGGGCCCCTCGCTCGCGCCCGCCTATTCCTTCCTCCGCGCCTGCCGGAACGAGCCCATCGGCGAGACGCCGATCTGGATCATGCGTCAGGCCGGGCGCTACCTTCCCGAGTATCGGGCCGTGCGCGAGAAACATGGGTTCCTCGAGATCTGCCGCACGCCGGAGCTCTGCGCGGAGGTGACGGCGCAGCCCATCGAGCGGTTCGGGTTCGACGCGGCGATTCTCTTCTCCGACATCCTGATTCCGCTCATCGCCATGGGCGTCCCGATCGAGTTCGATCCCGGGCCCAAGTTGGGCAAGCGCATCACCCACCGCCGCGAGATTGCGTCACTGGAGTGGCGCGGCGCCGCCTCGCTGCCGCACGTCCGCCCGGTGATTCGCGCCGCGAAGGAACGTCTTCATGGTCGGGTCCCGCTCATCGGCTTCGCGGGGGCGCCCTTCACCATGGCTTCCTACTTAGTGGACGCGGGCGCCTCGAAGGACGCCGCGCTCACGCGGAGCTTCCTGGCGCGCGACGAGGCGGGATTCGCGGAGCTGCTGGACGTGCTGGCGGGAGCCACCATCGACTACCTGAAAGAACAGGTCGCGGCCGGGGTGGACGCGGTGATGCTCTTCGATACCCAGGCGGGCTGGCTTCCGCCGGGCGATTTCGCCCGCACGGCGGCCGCCGCGGCCGATCGCGTGCTTCGCGCGATCCCGAAATCGACGCCAACGATCTACTTCGCGCTCGCCTCCTCCAACGGCCAGCTCGACGCGATGCGGGCCATCCATTCCGACGTGATCGGGCTGGACTACCGCGTCTCCCTGAGCCAGGCGCGCGCGATCCTGGGCAGCGGCCGCTGCGTCCAGGGGAACCTCGATCCGGCCGCCCTCGTCGGCCCGCCCGAGCAGGTGGTGAAGCGCGCGGAGGCGGTCCTGCGCGAGAACGGCGGCCGTCCCGGATTCATCTTCAACCTGGGGCACGGCATCTATCCCGACACGCCCGTCGAGAACGTCGCGCTCCTCGTGGAGACGCTGAGGCGCCATCGCAATCCGGCGCAGAGGATCCTGTGACACGTCCCACCGCGGCCGTCACCGCCGATCTCCTGGCGAAGTACGACCGTCCCGGTCCGCGCTACACCTCGTATCCGACCGCGGTCGAGTTCCACGAAGGGTTCACGCCGCAGCGCTACCAGGAGAAGCTCGACCAGGCCGCGGACGCGAAGGACGAGCCGCTCTCGGCCTACGTCCACCTCCCCTTCTGCCGCGAGCGATGCAGCTTCTGCGGCTGCAACGTGATCATCACGCAGAAACCGGGCGTCGCCGGCGCCTACATCGAGGACTTGGAGCGCGAGGTCGCGCTGGTCGCGGAGCGGCTCCGGAAGCGCACCCGGCTCGTGCAGTACCATTGGGGAGGCGGGACGCCCACGTTCCTCTCCCTCGAAGAGATCGAGCGCGTCTTCCGGGCCTTCGCGGACCGGTTCACGTTCGAGCCGGGGGCCGAGATCGCGATCGAGGTCGACCCGCGCGTCACCACGCACCGCCAGGCGGAGCTTCTGAAGCGGCTCGGGTTCAATCGGATTTCCATGGGCGTCCAGGATTTCGACACCGACGTCCAGGAGGCGGTGAACCGCTACCAGACCTTCGAGCAGACGAAGGACCTCCACCTGCACCTCCGCGGGCTGGGCGTCGAATCGATCAACTTCGATTTCATCTACGGACTTCCGCACCAGACGCCCGAGTCCTTCCGGAAGACGATCCAGCTCGCGCTCGAGCTTCGCCCGGACCGGGTCGCGGTCTATTCCTACGCGTTCGTGCCCTGGATCAAGGCGCACCAGAAGGCGATCCACCTCGAGGACCTCCCGGCGCGCGAGGTGAAGCTGGAGCTCTTCGGCATCGCGCACGAGCTTTTCACGGCGGACGGATACCAGCAGATCGGGATGGACCACTTCGCTCTCGAGAACGACTCGCTCGCCCGCGCGGCCAGGGACCGCACTCTGTATCGCAACTTCATGGGGTACACGACGCACCCGGCCCGCGACTCGGTCGGCTTCGGCGTGTCGGCCATCGGGGATCTGGGGGGCGCCTTCGCGCAGAACACGAAAAAACTGAACCGGTACAAGGACGCCCTGGATTCGGGGCTGCCGCCCATCGAGCGCGGGTTCGAGCGGAGCAAGGACGACGAGATACGCCGCGACGTGATCCAGAGCCTCATGTGCAACTTCTTCCTCGACGTCCGCGCGGTCGAGCGCGCGCACCGGATCGATTTCGCGTCCTACTTCGCGGAAGCGCTCCGGGAGCTGGACCTCGGCCCCGCGCGGAACGGATTTCTCACGCGCACGGCCGAGACGATCGAGGTCACGCCGCAGGGCCGCCTCTTCGTCCGGAACGTCTGCATGGCATTCGACGCCTATCTGAAACGACACGAGGGCGAGAAGCGGCTCTTCTCGCGCACGGTCTGAAGACCGGAATCCTGCTCCTCAATCTCGGCGGTCCGGACACGCTCGGCGCGGTGCGCCCCTTCCTGACCCGGCTGTTCACCGACCGCGAGATCCTCCAGCTTCCCGGCGGCTCCCTGGGCCAGGCCGTGATCGGACGGGCGATCGCCTGGAAGCGCACGCGCGAGGTGAAGGAGAACTACGCGAGGATCGGCGGCGGCTCTCCCATCGTTCGCTGGACGACGCTCCAGGGGCGAGGCCTCGTGGAACGGCTCGGGGCTCGCGGCCACGACGTCGCCTTCGCGCTCGCGATGCGCTACTGGGACCCCTCGACGGACGATGCCTTGGACGAGCTGGAGCGGGCGGGCGTGGACCGGCTTCTCGCACTCACCCTCTATCCCCACTACTCGGTGGCCACCACCGGATCGAGCGTGGCCGAGCTCGAGCGGGTCATGAAGAGGCGGGGGACGAAGCTTCCGCTGGACCGCATCGACACGTGGTACGACCATCCGGGCTACCTCGACGCGGTCGCGCTCCGCGCGAAGGAAGCGCTCGCGCGATTCGCCCCCGACGCCCGACCCACGATTCTCGTCAGCGCGCACGGACTGCCCAAGCAGTTCATCGAGGCCGGCGATCCCTACATCGAGCACATCCGGGTGACCACGGAGGGGGTCCTGCGCCGCCTTCCGGATCTGCCCCACGTCGTGGGCTACCAGAGCCGCGTCGGTCCGGTCGAGTGGATCGGACCGAGCACGGACGAAGTGATCCGGGACCTGGCGGCGCGCGGCGTCCTGGACGTGGTCGTGATCCCGATCAGCTTCGTCTCCGATCACGTCGAGACGCTCTACGAGATCGACCTCCTCTACGGAGACCGGGCCCGCGCCCTCGGCATCAAGAATTTCAGGCGCTCCGACTCCCTCAACGATTACCCGCCCTTCCTGGACGCGCTCGCGGACTTGGTCGAGCCGAAGCTCCGGGCATGAGGGTCGCGATCCTCGGCGCGGGGATCGCGGGTCTCACCCTGGCTCACGCGCTCAGGCGGGAGGCCTCGCGGGGCGGCCGTCCGCTCGATCTCGAGGTCTTCGAGGCGGGAGCGCGCGCGGGTGGCCGCATCCGCACCACCGAGGCGGACGGATTCCTGATCGAATGGGCCGCCGACGCGTTCCAGATCGAGTCGGCGCCCGTCCTGTCGCTCCTGGAGGAGCTGGGGCTTCGAGGGGAGCGCGTGGAGGCCGCGGCGAGCGCGGCGCGGCGCTACGTCTTCGCGAAGGGCAAGCTGCACCGATTTCCGTCCGGTCCGGGGTCCCTGTTCCGGTTCGGGGCCATTTCCTGGGCGGGCCGCCTGCGGATGCTGGCGGAGCCACTCGTCGCGGGACGGGTGGCTCGCGAGGAGACGGTGCACCAGCTGGCAGCCCGCCACGTCGGCGAGGAAGCCTCCCGGGTCATGATGGGAGCGTTCGTGCGGGGCGTCTACGCGGGCGACTCGACGAAGCTCTCGGCCGACGCCGCATTTCCGCGCGTGCGCGAGCTGGAGCGAAAGCATCGATCGCTCGCGGTGGCGATGGCGAAGGAGGGCCGCGCGAGAGGCGTCGGGAAAGCCGGCGCCCGCCGGGCCGGGATGCAGGCCCTCTGGTCGCTCAGGCGCGGGATGGGCTCCCTCACCGACCGGCTCGCCGGCTCGCTGGGAACCGCCCTCAGGCTCAGGATGCCGGCGCTCGTGCTGAGCCGCGCTCCCGATTACGCCGCGCCCACACCCTTCGCCGTGCGCTTCGCGAGCGGGGAGACGCGGAGCTTCGACGCGGTGGTCGTCGCCACGCCGCCGAACGACGCCGCCGCACTCCTTCGCGACCTCGATCAGGAGGCCGCGAACGCCCTGCGCGACATCCCGAGCGCGGGCGTAGCGGTCGTGGCGCTCGCGATCCGTCTCGAGGCATTCCGCTCCAAGCCCGACGGCTACGGGTTCCTGACGGCGCCGGGCGAGGCGCTCGCGGCGCTGGGCGCGCTCTTCGAGTCGAATCTCTTCCCCGGACGCGCGCCCGATGGATTCGCGCTCGTGCGCGTGTTTCTCGGCGGGGTCGATCGCCCCGAGCTGGTCACGGAGCCCGACGCGAAGCTCATCGGGCTCGCGTGCGAGGCGCTGGACTTAGCCCTGGGCCTGAAGGGCGGCCCGGAGCGGACGTGGGTGATGCGGCAGGAGAACGCGATCCCCCAGTACACGCTGGGGCACCGCGAGCGGGTCGCGGCGGTCATGAGCCGGCTCGGTGGGTTTCCGGGCCTCTACGTTGCCGGGAACGCGTACAGGGGGGTGTCGGTGGGCTCGATCGTGGAAGACGCGGACCGCGTGGCGGGCTGGCTCCTCCACGCGGCGCGATGACCTAGCCTTCGCCCTGGCGGAGCTCCTCCCCGGGAGCGAGCTTCACGCGCCCTCGTACTCGCACCGCGCCTCGCAGGTCTCGTGCACGGTGATCTTCACCAGCGAAGGAAGCGCGGGTTTCACTCTCTCCCAGACCCACCGGGCGAGATTCTCCGACGTCGCGTTCTCGAGCCCCGGCACTTCGTTCAGGTAGTAGTGATCGAGCCGGCTCCGGATGGGCTCCACCGCGGAGGCGATCACCCCGTAATCCAGAAACCAGCCGGTTCCCGGATCCACCTCTCCCTCGACCGTGATCTCGATACGGAAGGAGTGCCCATGGAGTCTCCGGCACTTGTGCCCTTCCGGAGCCCGGGGGAGCAGGTGCGCGGCCTCGAAGGCGAAGTTCCGGGTCAATCGCACGCGCACGGGGTCACCTCGGCGGCTCGGTTCAATGCATGCCCGCCATCTTGTGGGTCTGGGGAATCATCCGCGCTTCGGGATAGCGGCCCCAAGGCCACCACTCGAAAATCCGCCGCGCGTCTCCCTTCTCGTGCTCGGGCTGGAGTATGATGACGCCCTTGTACTCCAGCTCATCCAGAATCCGGATCGCGTCGTCCAGGTCCTCGCGCGTCTGGATCACGAATTTGAACTGGCGCCGCTCCGGAGGAAGCGATAGGTACCGATGGAGCGTGGGCGCCTGTGCCACGACCGCGTCGCCCTCGAAGGTCTCGGCGCTCCTTCCCTTGGGCGCCACGGTCCAGAAGTCGATCGCGTCGAAAAGCTCTTCGACGACGCGCGCGCCGCTCGTCTCGATCGAGATCCAATATCCGGCCATCTTGAGCTCCCCGATGAGCCAGAGGAGCTCCGCGCGCGGGGCCACGACCGGCTCTCCGCCGGTGAGGCAAACTCGGCTCGTGTCGGGAAACGAGGCCACCGTGTTCCGAACGTCTCCGGGCGTCATGACCCGAAACGTGCCGACTCCCGTGTGGGTCAGGGCCTCGGGCTGGTCGCACCAGACGCAGCGGAGGGGGCAGCCGTAGAAGCGCACGAACGCTGTGCGCTCTCCGACGTGCAAACCCTCCCCTTGCACTGAGAGGAAAATCTCGTTAATTCTAAAGTCTCGCATCTCTTGCACAGGGCGATGATACAGCTTTCAGGGAATCCAGGTTAGAGTGCGCCGCGAAGGGTCCCGGGCCCGAACCAGGGCGCGGTTCGAGGGCGTTGACTCGAAATACCGCGCTTCGTAGTATTGTGGAGGCGTTGATTCGGGGAGAGCCCCGACGCCATCAGGGAGCATGGAAGCCATGGCCAAGACCACCTACGCGAACCTTCCCATCAACCACGGCGAGAAACCGATCCGCCTTTTCAAGTCGGACGCCCTCGAGTTCTTCACGCACATTCACCCGGCCGTCGTGCTCCTCTTGTTCGTGCCGGTCGTGGTCTTCTTCCTCGCGCGCGCCACGATGGGGGGCCAGGCGGAGGCGCCGATCGTCCTCGTGCTCGCGGCCTACGCCGCCGGGATCCTGGTCTGGTCCCTGAGCGAGTACCTGCTTCACCGGTTCGTCTTCCACTACGAGCCGAAGCAGCCGTGGCTCCAGCGGGTGTGGTACCTGATCCACGGCGTCCATCACGAGCAGCCCCAGTGCAAGACCCGCCTGGTCATGCCCCCGATCCTCAGCATCCCGCTCGCGTTCTTCTTCTACGCGCTGTTCTACGTCGTCATGGGCGTGGTCCTCGGGATGCCTCACTTGAACGGTCCGGCCTTCGCGGGCTTTCTCACGGGGTACCTCTGCTACGACATGGTGCACTACGCGGAGCATCACCTCTCGATGCGCTGGGGCTTCCTGAAATACCTCAAGGTCTATCACCTCAAGCATCACTACAAGAATCCCAACCACGGCTTCGGTGTCAGCTCCCCCGTCTGGGACGTTGTATTCCGCACGAAGCCGAAAGAGCCCTAACCGCCCCCAACCCCGTGGCGCCCACCGGGCCCTTCTCGAGGCGGGCCCGATTTTTTTTCCGCGGACCGAATCGCCCCCTATACTGTCGCCGTGGAAGCCTTGGCCGCGGTCGGCAACCGGGTGCGCCGCGTTCTGGAGGTCGTCCAGGACGTCACGCTGTTCTGCGTCTCGGTGCTCCGCTCCGCCTTCTTTCCTCCCTACTACAAGCACGAGATCGTCGAGCAGATCCACTTCTCGATGATCGGCTCCATGTTCATCGTGATGTTCTCCTCGCTCGTCGCCGGGCAGGCGCTGGCGATCCAGCTCGCGCGCGAGCTCGCGAAGACCGGCGCCAAGTCGGAGCTGGGGCACTTCATGGTCATCTCCTCGGTTCGCGCGCTGGGCCCGGTCCTCACGGGAATCGTGGTGGCTTCGCGCATGTCGGCCGGGATCACGGCGGAGCTGGGCACCATGAAGTCCAGCGACCAGATCGACGCCCTGGTCGCCTTCGGCACAGACCCCATGAAGCGGCTCGTGGCGCCCCGCATGATCGGTCTCTGGATCGCGCTACCGGTGCTGACGATCCTTGGCGACACACTGAGCGTCGTCGGCGGCGGGTTCGTGGGGCTGGGTTACCACATCACGCTTCAGTCCTATTACAACGGCGTCGCCAAGTACCTCACGCCGGCGAACCTTCTCGTGGGGATGATCAAGCCCGTCTTCTTCGCAGTGCTCATCACGACGGTGGCCTGCTGGAAGGGTCTCACGTCGGGCGGAGGCGCCAAGGGAGTGGGCGTGGCCACGACGCAATCGGTCGTGATCTCCTCGGTCGGGATCCTGGTCACCGACTTCATCTGCACCAAGCTCGTCTTCCGGGTCCTGGGCTGGTAGTCCGATGATCGAATTCCGAAACGTCGTCTTCTCGATCGGCGACCACACCATCCTGATCAACGTATCGTTCCGGGTGACACGGGGCCAGACACGCGTCATCCTCGGGCCCTCGGGCTCGGGGAAGAGCACGATTCTCCGGCTGCTCATGGGCCTCTGGCAGCCGGACTCGGGCAGCATTCTCGTGAACGACGAGGACATCACGCAGGTGAGCCCCCAACGGCTGCGGGAGATCCGGAGAGCGATGGGAATCGTCTTCCAGCACGGGGCCCTGTTCGACTCCATGACGGTCGGCGAGAACGTCGGGTATACGCTGCTCGAGGACAAGCACGACGAACCGGAGATCGAGAAGGCCGTCGAGAAATACCTGACGATGGTCGGGCTTGATCCCGATCTTGAGGACCGCATGCCCGACGAGCTTTCCGGAGGCATGCAGCGGCGCGTCGCGATCGCTCGCGCGCTCGCGGCCCGCGATCCGGGCATCCTGCTCTATGACGAGCCGACGACCGGCCTGGACCCCCAGAGCGCGGAGCGGATCACGGATCTCATCCTCAGCTTGAGGGATACCATGGGCAAGACCTCGATCATGGTCACCCACGATATTGCCGATGCATTCAAGGTGGGAAACCGCATCACGGTGCTGGACCGGGGGATGGTCGTGTTCGAGGGCACGCCTGAAGAGCTGAATGCCGCGAATGATCCGTTCATTGCGGAGTTCCTGGCGCCATTTCGCAAAGCGGTTGTGGCGGCCCGCCTGCGCATGGATCAGGTCCGCGGCGGCGCGGCGTCCGGACGCGCCACGCCCGACCCATTCCCGCAGCAACCCGGAGGAAGCCTGTGAAACGGACCGGCCGCGTCCCGTTCATGAAGCTTCAGATCGGGTTCTGGGTGCTCGTGGCTTTTGCGCTCCTGTTGTGGGCCACGTTCCAGTCCGGGAGCATCAAGTTCTTCGGCCGCGAGGAGAAGATCCACCTCACGTTCAATTCCGTGGGCGGCCTCGAGGAGGGCTCCACGGTCCGCCTGAACGGAGTGCCGGTGGGACACGTGCGGGACATCTCGCTGGCGAAAAGCGGAAACGACGTGGTGGTGGAGCTGGGGGTGAAGAGCGGCACCCGCGAGCGGCTCCACCGCGGCGCGACCGCGCGCGTCACCTCGACCGGATTTCTCGCCGAGCTGTACGTCGAGCTGGAGGGCGGCGACCTGAGCCAGCCGCCGATCCAGGACGACCGCGAGATCTCGGTCTCCTCCCCCCCCGATCCGAACGCGGCGATGAAGAAGATCACGGCGATCACGGACAGTTTACAGGTGCTGCTCGGGAACTTGAACAAGGCCGGGAGGGCGCTCGGAAACGGGCGCGGCACCCTCGGCCGCCTGACTCAGGACGAGCGTCTCTACGAGGAGCTGGTGGAGCTGAGCCACAACGCGAACGTCCTCACGGCCAGGCTCAACGAGAACCAGTCGCGGGTCTCGACCCAGTTCATGACCCTCGCGGCCTCGCTCGACTCGCTCGTTCAGAAGATGCAGAACGGCCAGGGAACCATCGCCCAGCTCATGAACGACTCCACGCTGCACCAGAAGCTGGCGTCGAGCACGGCCCGGGCCGACTCCATCCTGGGCTCGATCGCTTCGGGCAGGGGGACGTTCGGAAGGCTCTACGCGGATTCGACGCTTTACGACGACACGAAGGCGCTGATGGCTTCGATGAAACGTCTCATGGCGGAAATCGAGAAGGATCCCAAGAAGTACTTCAAGTTCAGCGTTTTCTAGCCTCGCCGCTGCCCGCGAGCCCTACACCCAGCCGGCTTCCCGGTACCAGAGCGCCGTGGCGCGCACGCCTTGCTCCAGCGGGGTGGCGGGAACCCATCCCAGTTCCTCCCGGATCTTCCGCGAGCTCACGAGCCAGGCGCCGGCCGTGATCTCGCGAAACTTCTCGCGAGAGAAGAAGGGCGCCCGGCGCGTGACGGCGCCGGCAAGCTCCCCCGCGAGCGCGCCCGCCTGGAGCAGGAACCCGGGAACCGGAAGACGCAGGGCCCAGGTCCCCAGAGCGCTCTCGATCGCGTCCCCCACTTCCTCGTAGCTCGTGGTGTCCGGGCCTCCCACGAAGTAGATCTGGCCCACCGCCGTCTCCTGGGTGAGCGCCGCCCAGACCGCGCGCGCGTGGTCCTCCGCGTAGACGATGCTGAACGACTTAGCCCCGCCCAGATACGGCCTCAGGTGATGCTTCACGGCGCGGAAGTACTTGAGCAGCGCCTTTTCCCTCGGGCCGTAGACGATGGGAGGACGGATCGACGTGACCGGGAGCCGGTCGGCCGCGCGCATCACGAGTGTCTCCCCGCCGAGCTTGGACCTGCCGTAGGTGGAAACCGGCCGCGGAGCGAGATCCTCGGTCACCGGCGCTCCGTTCCGGCTGGGTCCGGCGGCCGCCTGGCTCGAGATGTAGACGAACCGCCGGGGCCTGGGATCGGCCCGGAGCGCCGCGGCGAGGACGTTCTCGGTGCCCGACACGTTGGCGCTGTAGAACTCGGCCTCGTCCCGGGCATACGTGAGGCCGGCCGCGTGGACGATCCAGTCGGCCCCGGCCACCGCCTGGTCCAGCCCGCCGGGGTGGCGGACGTCGCCCTCCGCGTATTCGACTTCTTTGCCTTCGAGCCAGCGGCGGGAGGAGGAGCCGCGCAGGAGACAGCGGACGCGGGCGCCCTGGCGCAGGAGCTCGTCCACGACGTGGCTCCCGACGAACCCCGAAGCGCCCGTGACAAGCGCCAGCGGCGCCTTCACAGACTCCGCTCGTAGATCCGGTAGGTCTTGTAGTGGTCCCCGTGCACGGCCTCGATCAGCCGGTTGACCAGATCGTTGTCCTCGAGCGTCCAACCGACCTCGCACCAGACGTACCCGGCCGCGCGTGACGCCACCGCCGCCTGGTGAACCAGGGCAGCGTCGATGCCGCGGCGCCGGTAGCCCGACTTGATCCCGAGCGCCATCAGCCGGAGCGTGCGGATCTTTCGAAGGGTCCAGAGCAGGCGCACAATCCCGAACGGGAAGAGCCGCCCGCGCAGCGGCTTCAGCGCCACGTTCACGTCGGGGATCGCGAGCGCGAAGCCGACCGTCTCGCCGTCGATTTCCGCGAAGAGCGCGAGATCGGGCACGATGGCCGGCCGGAGCTGCTTCGCCATGTGGTCGATCTCGTGCTCGGTCATCGGGACGAAGCCCCAGTTCTTCTCCCAGGCCGAGTTGTAGATGTTCTTCACGTGCTGGAGCTCCTGGTTGAAGCGCTTCATGTTCATCGGACGGACGCGCACGTGGTACCGGTCGCGCGCCTTCTGCGCGATCCGCGCGACCTTCTCGATCTCCGCGACGGGCGATTCCGGAATCGGCACCTTGAAGGCGAAGAGGTCCTTGATCTTCGTCAGCCCCGCGGCCTCCACCCAGGATGGGTAGCTCGGTGGGTTGTACGGCATGAGGATGGTCGGCGGCTCCTCGAAGCCGCGGATCAGGAGCCCGCAATCGTCGTTGGTTGTGAAGTTCATCGGCCCGCGCATCACGCGCGCTCCGCGCTCCCGTCCCCACCGCTCGGCCGCCGCGAGCAAAGCGCCCGTGGCATCCGCGGATTCCGCCTCGAAGAAACCGAATGCCGCCTGCCGCTCCCCGTGATAGGCGTCGTGGTTCCGGTCCACGCTCGCCGCGATGCGTCCCACGTCTCGGCCGCCGTCGCGCGCCAGGAAATAGGCGGCCTCGGCGTGCTCGAAATAAGGGTTCTTCCCGGGCGTGAGCCGGACGCGCTCGTCCGAGGTGAGCGGCGCCACCCAGTTTGGATCGTCTCGGTAGATGTCGTGGGGGAGGCTGATGAAGCGGGCGAAATCCTTCTTGCTTAAGACGGGGACGACATCCACGGCATCCCCGGCGGCGGCGTCGCGTTCTCAGCGGAGGACATGACCAGACCCATCTCCGCGTCCACTTCCTTCACGATGCGAAGAATGGTGTCCAGTTGCTGGTCCTCGTGGGTGGCCATGTAGGAAGTGCGGAGGAGATCCCGACCCGGCTGCACCGCGGGCACGACGATGGCGTTCACGAAAACGCCGCGGTCCAGGATCTTCCGCCATGCCTGCATCGTCTTGATCCGGTCGCCGATGAAGATCGGGACGATCGGCGTCCCGATCCCGGTCCCGACGTCGAGCCCGAGCGACTTGAATCCGTTCCGCATCTTGTCCGAGATCTGCCTGAGGCGCACGCGAAGCTGGGGCTCGTGCTCGATGATCTCGAGCGAGGCGAGCGCGGCCGCGGCGCTCGCGGGCGTGATGCTGGCGCTAAAGATGAGCGCCCGCGCGTGGTGGCGCAGGTAGTCCATCACGGCGCGCGGGCCCGCGATGAAGCCGCCGAGCGAGGCGAAGGACTTCGAGAACGTTCCCATGATCAAGTCCACGTCGTCCTCGACCCCGAGCGCCTCGGAGGCGCCGGCGCCGCGATTCCCCAGAACGCCGAACCCGTGCGCGTCGTCCACCATGAGCCGCGCGTGGTACTTCCGCACCACGCGCACAATCTCTGCCAAGGGCGCGATGTCCCCTTCCATGCTGTAGAGCCCGTCCACCACGACAAGCTTCCCCGCCTTCGCGGGAATCGACCCGAGCACGCGCTCCAGGTCGCGAACATCGTTGTGACGGAACCGCTTCACGTCCGCGGGGCTCAGCCGCGCGCCGTCCACGATGCAGGCGTGCGCCTCCTTGTCCATCACCACGACGTCGCCCTTGTCCATGAGGGCCGAGATGCTGCCCAGGTTCGTGAGATACCCGGTCGAATAGACGAGCGCTGCCTCCTTGCCCGTGAACTTGGCCAGGCGCTCCTCGAGCTGAACGTGCATTTCCAGCGTCCCATTCAGGAATCGGGAGCCGTTGTTCGAGGTGCCGAAGCGGCGCAGCGCGTCTTCGGCGGCGGCGATGACCTTAGGGTGCTTCGTCAGGCCCAGGTAGTTGTTCGAGCCCGCCATGATGATGCGGCGGCCGTCGATGGTTACCTCGGTGCCGTGGTTTTGGGCAATCGGGAGAAAATAGGGGTAAATGCCTGCTGCCTTGGCCAAGCGGTGTTCTTTGAAGCGATTACACTTGTCGAATAGATCCACGCGTACCCTGGGTTTTGGTCTTATGGATTCGCTCGCCACTCAGAGCGCCGGATCGAGACGTAAACGGCCTCCCGACGACCATACCCGAATCGGGAAAGCCAGTCAATCTACCTTGCTCGGACGCCTCCCTGCCCCTACTATCCCTCTCGTTGATTGGGACTTAGCCCCTTTCCCGCACGGAGGCTCCCATGTTCGCGCCTGTTCGCATCCTGCTCGGCCTCGCCCTTGTTTCCGCCCTTGCCGCCCCAGCCCAGGCCACCTTTTCCATCGTCGCGCGCGACCCGGAGACGGGTGACCTGGGCGTGGCGGTGCAATCGCACTACTTCTCCGTCGGCCCGATCGTCCCGTGGGCGGAGCCTGGCGTGGGAGCGGTCGCCACGCAATCGCTCGTGGAGGTCAGCTACGGCCCGCGGGGTCTCCAGATGATGAGCAGCGGACGAGGCGCCAAGCAGACGTTGGATGAGCTTCTCTCGCAGGACCCGAACAAGGAGGTGAGGCAGGTCGCGATGATCGATGCGCACGGCGACGTGGCGGCCTGGACCGGGAAACGGTGCATTCCCGCCGCCGGGGATCACGTCGGCGCGCAGTATTCGGTGCAGGCGAATCTCATGTCGAACGATCGCATATGGCCCGCCATGGCCCAGGCCTACGAGACCGCGAAGGGGGACCTGGCGACGCGCCTTCTCGCGGCCCTCGAGGCGGGCCAGCGCGCCGGGGGCGACATCCGGGGGCAGCAATCCGCGGCCATCATCATCGTGAAGGGCAAGCGCTCGAACAAGCCCTGGAACGACCGTGTCATGGACCTGCGCGTGGAGGACAGCCCGCACCCGATCGCCGAGCTGGAGCGTCTCGTGCGCACGTGGCGGGCCTACCGCAACGTGGACCAAGGAGACGCCTACGCCACCGACGGAAAGATCGAAGACGCCATGAAGGCCTACGCCGAGGGAGCGCGCCTGGCGCCCGGGAACGACGAGATCCTGTTCTGGCAGGCGGCGTCTCTCTGGCAACTGGGGAGGGAGAAGGAGGCGTCCCCGATCTTCCGGAGAGTGTTCGCGCACGATCGTCGCTGGGCGGAGCTGGTGCCGCGGCTGGTTCCGGCCGGGCTCTTGAAGGACGATCCCGCATCGATCCGCCGCATCGAAGCCCTGGCTCCAGGCGGACGGAGAGCCCGATAGATCGGCCCCGCTGCTTGCATCAGCGCATCCAAAGAAGCAGAATGCGCATGAACCCCCATTTTGGAGGACACCTATGACGGAGCGCACCGCTCCCCCGGCAGCGGAAGGACATACGACCGTACCCTACATCCCAGGCCTCGCCGACGTTCCGGCGGCGCGCTCCAGCATCTGCTTCATCGACGGCGAGCAGGGAATCCTGGAATACCGCGGCTATCCCATCGAGACGCTGGCGGAGCGCAGCACGTTCGAGGAGACGACCTATCTCCTCCTCTGGGGGAAGCTCCCCAACAAGGCCGAGCTGGAGAAGTTCTCGAAGGACCTCTCGATCAACCGCGACGTGCGCTTCCGGTTGATCGATCTGCTGAAGTGCCTGCCGGACACGGGCCACCCCATGGAGGCCCTGCAGGCAGCGATCGCGGCTCTCGGGATGTTCTATCCCGACCGCGATCCATTGAATCCCACGGACCGCTACAACTCCACGGTCCGGATCATCGCGAAGGCTCCGACCCTGGTGGCCGCCTATCACCGGCTGAGCCACGGCAAGGAGTACATCCCGCCTCGCGACGATCTGACCCACGCCGAGAACTTCCTCTACATGGTCTCGGGCGAGGAGCCCGAAGCGGACGTGGCGCGGGTCATGGACGTCTGCTTCATCCTCCACGCCGAGCATTCCATGAACGCCTCGACCTTCGCGGGACGCGTGACGGCCTCGACACTGGCCGATCCGTACACGGTCGTGTCCTCGGCCATCGGCGCGCTCACGGGCCCCCTGCACGGGGGCGCGAACGAGCAGGTCATCCACATGCTCCAGCACATCGGCGAGGTCGAGAAGGTCCGGCCCTTCATCGAGGATCTGATCCAGCGCAAGCAGAAGATCATGGGCGTGGGCCACCGTATCTACAAGGTCAAGGACCCGCGCGCGCTCGTGCTGCAGAAGCTCGCCGCGCAGATGATCGCGAAGCGCGGGCCGGATCCCCTCCTCGCGGTGGCGCAGGAAG
Organism: Candidatus Eiseniibacteriota bacterium; assembly: GCA_041484545.1. Classification (GTDB taxonomy): domain Bacteria; phylum Eisenbacteria; class RBG-16-71-46; order SZUA-252; family SZUA-252; genus WS-7. The sequence goes on from JBGPHU010000003.1 coordinate 34,009, forward strand.
TGGAGAAGGTGGTCGCGGAGCATCTGTCCGCGAAGAAGATCTACCCCAACGTGGACTTCTATTCGGGCGTGGTCTACGAGGCGATGGGCATGCCGGCCTCGCTCTTCACGCCGGTCTTCGCCATCGCGCGCGTCACCGGCTGGCTGGCGCACTGGCTCGAGCAGCTCGAGGACAACCGCATCTACCGCCCGTCGCAGATCTACACCGGAACGCACAACGAGCCGTACGTCCCCACCGGCGAGCGCGTCTAGCGCGGCCGGCGAGCGGCGCGACCTTCCTGGCATCGCCGCCCTGCGGGCCCTCTCATGTGCACGCTGATCCTGGGCCTGGGAATCCTCGGCCCGGGATCACTCCTTCTGGGGGCGAATCGCGACGAATCCCCGCGGCGGCCATCGGCCGACCCGGGCGTTCTCGTCAAGACGCCCCGCGTGGTCGGCGGGCGCGATCTCGCCTCAGGTGGAACCTGGCTCGCAGTCCGCGAGGCAACGTTCGTGACCGCGCTGATGAACCGGCGGCCCGCGGACGGCGACACGCGAGGTCCGGCCGCGGGCGACACGCGCGATCCGGCGACCCTGCGATCGCGCGGCCTCCTCTGTCTCGACGCAGCCGCAGCAGGCTCCGGCGGCGGACGCCCCACCGACGGGAACGCGAATGCCGATTCCCACCTGGACCACGCCTTGCGGCTCCTGAGTCGCGGATCCTTCGCCCCATGCACGCTGATCGGGGTGGGTGCGGACGGCGAGGCGTGGGCGATTCAGGCGGGCCCCGGCGTCCCCCGCGTCCAGGCGATCGCCCGCGGGTGGCACGTCGTCACCCACCAGGACGTGGATGACCGGAGCGAGCCGCGCACACGGTGGATCCTGGAGGACGTCGAGGAGAAGAGACCGGAGTCGGTGGACGAGGCCTTCGATCTGATGACGGCCTACCTGCGCTGGCACGGGGACGCGGCGAGACCCGCCGTGTGCCTGCACCGCGAGGTGCTTCCCACCGTCTCCAGCAGCCTTCTCGCTCTGGGTGTGAACGGCGGGCCCCGGTACCGGCATGCGCCCGGACCGCCGTGTGTCACCCCGTACCGGGACTGCACGCCGCTTCTCTCGAGCCAAGGAGACTGAAGTGACCCATGCTTTCGTGCTCTGGTCCTTCTATGGATACTTCGCGCTCTTCCTTCTCGTGGAATTCGTGTTCACGCGATTCCGCCTCGGCTCCAAGGACCAAGGGGATCAAGACCGCCTGTCGGGCCTTTTCTTCGGGGGATTGCCCTCCCTCGGGATGTTCCTGTGGATGGGCGCCGTGAATCGGGGGTTCGTGGCCGCGAATCCGTCCTGGCCGCAGTGGATCCTGGGCTGCGCCCTGGGATTGTCGGGATTCGCGGTGCGGATCATCGCGAAGCGGACGCTCGGGAGGTTCTTCACGGTCCGGGTGCAGCTGCAGCGCGATCACGAGATCGTGGACACCGGCATCTACGGCGTCCTGCGCCATCCCCTGTACTCGGGGATCATCCTGGAATGGCTGGCGCCGCCTTTGATCCTGGGCAGCCCAGCGGGCTTCCTGTTCACCACGCTCTGGATCGTGATCGGCGTTCTGCAGCGCATTCCCCGCGAAGAGAAGCTGCTGGTCGATGGGCTCGGCCAGAAATACCGCGATTACATGGGGCGGACGAAGAGGCTTATCCCGGGTGTGTGGTAGTGACGCCGATGCCCCACGGGCCGGGCCCCCGGGCGCGCCCCACGCGAAGGACGGGGCGCACGCCGGAAGCGCGCGCCCCCCTTCTCGCTTCTACTTCCCCGCGGGCTGCTCGGCGGGTTTCTCCGCGGGTTTCTCGGCGGCTGCCTTGGGCTTTCCGCTCTCGTCCATCTTGAGCGACGCCAGCCATTCCGTGACGGTCTTCAGGTCGGAGGCGGGACCCAGGAATTTCTTCATATGCGTCTTTCCCTCCACGGTCTCCTTCTTCTGGAGCCACTTGGAGAACCAGGCCGCGTCATGCTCGAGACCGATTCCAGAGAGATCCGGCGGCTTTCTCTTCGCCTTGGCCGCGTCCGCTGCGGCATCTCCCGCCTCGCCGGCCTTCTTCTCGATACCGACCGCCTTGACCGAATGACACGTCGTGCAGCGGTTCTTGACGAATAGCTTCGCGCCCTTGGATGCCTCGGCCGCTCGGGCCAATGGGACCGTCGCGCACAAGCCGAGCGCGACGACGGCCACGATGATCCACGCATTCACTCTGTCCACGATCCTCCTCCTTTGCCGGTTCCCTACGGGATACGATTCACCGAATATCCTCACGTCTGTTTCTGTCCACCTGGCGGATCTTGAGTGCGAGACCCGTCAGGACAAGTATCACCAACACGAGCGATACCGCGAGACCCTTGCGGCGGACCTGAATCTCTTCCAGAGCCCGGTTTCCCGCGGCTTTGGCCTCCGCGGCGGCAACGCGCCCCTCGGCGGCGCGCTTCACGAGCCGAGGCGGATCGAAGGAATGGACCAGAGAGCGCGCCTCGATTGCCGCGGTCATGCCCTTGCTCTTCAGGTCGAACAAGGGACGGCTCACCTCCATCCCCGCGAGCTCCGCCTTTCGCAGCAGCGTCGCTCCGAGCCGTATCTCGCGGTCGAGCCCACTCAGGGTAGCGTACATCGTTTCGGAGGCGACGTCGCACGAATCTCCCGTCTTGTGACATTTCATGCAAGCCGCGCCTGGGATCGAGTGCACCGCCAGGCCGGGTCGATCGAAGATACGGAGATCCTGCACCCCTCCGGACCCCGCGGCAACCTCGAGCCGGAAGAGGATCGCGTCACCGGCCTCGGCCGGCATCCCCGACAGCGGCTCGATGGCGAGCGTCGTCGAGAAGCGGGCGGGGGTTCCGGATTGGGCGGTGGACCGCGGCGTTGCGTCGGCGCCGGGACGCACGGTCGCGTCCAGGACCACCGGGGTCGTGCCCTTCGCGGAGACCTCGATCATGTGGCGGTAGCGGGGATCCGCCGCGTCGACATGAGGGCTCAGGATGTCCCTCCAAGTCGCCGTGACCTTCTGGCCCGGCGCCAGCTCCCCGACCTGGGCGGCGAAGGGATCCTTGCTCGTGATCGCGCCCGCCGTGATCTCGGGCGCCGACCGCCCATGGAACAGCTCGGGCGTCGGGTGAAGGATCCGGTGGTTGCTGTGGCACACGATGCATTCGGGAACCTTCAACCGCTCGAAGAGCGCCTTCTTCATCGAATTCTGATAGAGGCCCGCCTCGCGCGCGTGGCACTGACCGCAGA
>JBGPHU010000004.1:0-35521 GCA_041484545.1 Candidatus Eiseniibacteriota bacterium
CCATGTAGGGGTAGGTGTCTGAGCGCGAGAACTCGTCCAGAAGGAGCGCGTCGCATCGAACCGTCGACTTCGACCCCTTGGCGCCCTTCGCGATCTTGATCAGGCCTCGATACCCCGCGCGGCCGCCGTCCTTGCTGATCGACTTCGAGACGATGCTCGAGGTCGTGTTCGGCGCGGCATGGACCGCCTTGCCGCCGGCGTCCTGGTGCTGGCCTTTGCCCGCGAACGCGATCGAGAGGATCTCGGCGTGGGCGCCCGGCTCCATGAGATAGACGCTCGGATACTTCATGGTGAGCTTGGAGCCGAGATTGGCGTCCACCCACTCCATCCGCGCGTTGCCGTAGGCCATGGCGCGCTTCGTGACCAGGTTGTAGACGTTGTTCGACCAGTTCTGGATGGTGGTGTAGCGGCAGTACGCGCCGCGCTTCACGATGATCTCCACGACCGCCGAATGAAGCGAATCGCTGGCGTAGGTGGGGGCCGTGCAGCCCTCGACGTAGTGCACCGAGGCGCCCTCGTCCACGATGATGAGGGTCCGCTCGAACTGCCCCATGTCCTTCGCGTTGATCCGGAAGTACGCCTGGAGCGGAAGATCCACTTTCACGCCCTTCGGCACGTAGATGAACGAGCCGCCGCTCCACACCGCGCTGTTCAGCGCGGCGAACTTGTTGTCCGAGGGCGGAATCACGGTCCCGAAGTACTCCCGGAAGAGCTCCGGATGCTCCTTCAGCGCCGTGCCCGTGTCGAGGAAGATGACGCCCTTCTCGGAGAGCGAGGCCTTGATCTTGTGGTAGACGGTCTCGGAGTCGTACTGGGCGCCGACGCCGGAGAGGAACTTCTGCTCCGCCTCGGGAATGCCCAGACGATCGAAGGTCCTCTTGATGTCGGCCGGAACCTCGTCCCAGGTCTTCCCCTGCTCCTCGGCCGGCTTCAGGTAGTAGTAGATGTTCTGGAAATCGATCTCGTTGACGGCGCCGCCCCACCGGGGCAGCGGCTTCTTCTCGAACTGCTCGAGCGCCTTGAGGCGGAATTCCTTCATCCAGGCGGGCTCGTTCTTGATGTCGGAGATCTGCGAGACCACGTCGCGATCGAGACCGCGCCGCGTCTTGAACACGGATTTCTCCTCGTCGTGGAACCCGTACTTCTCCTTGTAGCCTTCTCGAATATCCAGCGTCTGTTGCTGAATCATGGTCTCTTCTCTCCTCCGGACCGGCCGCGCTAGGCGGCCTGGTCCTCGCGGATCCAGTCGTATCCCTGCTTCTCGAGCTCGAGCGCCAGTTCCGCGCCGCCCGACTTGACGATCCGCCCGTCCACGAGCACATGGACGAAGTGCGGCTTGATGTAGTTCAGGATCCGCTGGTAGTGCGTGATCAGGAGCACCCCCAGATCGGGACCGGTGAGCGCGTTCACTCCTTCGGACACGATGCGGAGCGCGTCGATATCCAGCCCCGAATCGGTCTCGTCCAGCACCGCGATCTCGGGCCTGAGCACCGCCATCTGCAAGATCTCGGCGCGCTTCTTCTCGCCCCCCGAGAATCCGTCGTTGAGATAACGGCCCGCGAAGGACTCGTCCATCTTGAGCAACGCCATCTTCTCCTTCACGAGCGCGCGAAATTCCTTCGGAGGCAGAGGCTTCGCTTCGCCCAGCTCCTTGCGGCGCGCGGTCAGCGCGGTGCGCAGGAAGTTCGCGACGCTCACACCGGGGATCGCCGTGGGATACTGAAACGCGAGGAAGATGCCCTTGCGCCCGCGCTCGTCCGGGGAAAGCTCGAGGATGTCCTCGCCCTTGTAGAGGATGCTCCCCTCCGTCACCTGGTAGCGGGGATTCCCCATCAGCGCGTTCGCGAGCGTGCTCTTGCCCGAGCCGTTCGGACCCATGAGGGCATGGATCTCGCCCTTGTTCACCGTCAGCGAGAGCCCCTTCAAAATCGGCTTCCCGTCGATCGCGATGTGAAGATTGCGAATTTCCAGCGTCGGCGTAGCGCTCATGTTCTCCTTCCGTTCGATCCGGACGAGTCCGGGATTAGATCGTGAAGCTTTCTCCACAGCCACAGGACTTCTTGACGCGCGGGTTCTTGAACTGGATGCCCGCGCCCAGGAGACCGCGCTCGTAATCGATTTCCGTGCCGGCGAGGACTTCCAAAGACCGCGGGTCGACATAGACCGACAGCCCGTCGTATTCCAGCACCGTGTCGCTCGGGCGCCGTTCCGACGTGAACCCCAGGAAATAGTTGTACCCGGAGCAGCCGCCCGCCTTCACGCCCACGCGGAGCGCCTGTCCTTCCTTCCCCTCCTTCGCCCGCGACCGCTTCACGTACTCGACGGCCGCCTGGGTCAGGGAGATGGACTGCGTTCCGGCGGGCTCGGTGGCTCCGCTCTCTCTCGTGGTCGTGTCGCTCATCGATTCTCCGGCGCCAGGTGAAGCACGATCCGGTCCGTCGGGCCTGGATCGGTGTGGAACCCGGCGACCAGCGCCGGTTCCTGTTTCATCCCGTGATCCTCGGGGCAATGCGGGCAGTCGTGCGACGTCGTCCGCGACGGACGGCACGCCTGGCAGGTGCGCAGGTACTCCAGCGTCCCCTCCAGCTCACGGGCGAGCGCTTCGTGCCGGGTGATCGCCTCGCGCGTCTCCGAGAGCTTCTTCTGGAACGTGTCGCGCACGACGTCCATGGCTTCGGGGCCGTACCGGCTCCCGTGCCATGCCTTGAGCAGGCCCTGGATCTGGTGGAGCGAGAGCCCCGCTTCTTGAAGGAGCTCGATCCAGCGGATCCGGGTCAGGGCGGAATCGTCGTATAGCCGGAATCCACCATTGCTGCGAGCGACCGGATGGAGTAGGTCCAGCTCCTCGTAAAGCCGAAGCGCGCGGACCGACTTCCCCGACTGCTTTGCTAGGTCCCCTACTTTCAGGTGCTTGAGCGCTAGCGATCCCATTGTTCCCTCCACCGAGCCATCATACCCTCACGCACACGTCAGAGTCTAACCAATTTTTCGGCCAGGAAGGGGTCCCTGTTGAGAGGTTTCGCGATCGGCGCACGTCGGCGTAACATGCTTGTTAACAATGTGTTAGATGCTGGTTGGCTCGTGCGGGTTCGAGGATCTTGAAGAAAGTCCGGGCCGATCGGGGCAAGGCGCCATCAGAGTGATATATTGTAGCCGGCCGGCAGCGACAACCTCTGGGAGGTCTTTCGATGAAATCCATTTGGGCCAGTTTGCTGCTCGCGGCGTTGGTTCTCGGAACAAGCCTCCTCGCGCTCTCGTGCAAGGGCAAGTCGAACCCAGCGGGTCCGGGGACTCCGGCGGATGTGACGATCACGATCGTCGCGGAGAACCTCGCGAACTCGTTCTCGCCGAACCCCGACACGGTCACCGTCGGTCGGACCGTCGCCTGGCACAATGTCGCCGGCCTCACTCACACCTCGACCTCCAACGGCATCGGGCTCTGGAGCACCGGCAACATCGCCAACGGCTCGACGAGCGCTCCGATCCAGATGAACACGACCGGCTCGTTCGGCTATCACTGCTCCATCCATCCGAGCATGGTCGGAACCCTAGTCGTCAGGTAACAGCCTCATTTCCGCTTCTTCGGTGAGGACCGCCGGGCGTTCGCCGGCGGCCTCTGACGGGCCGGCGACTTCGCCGCGCCCAGCTCCACCGTGCTCCATCGCACGAACGGAAGCAGCCGGTGCACGCCGCCGTGCGTTCCCGAAATGTCAGGGCGCTGGAGCGACCCCAGCGCCGCGATCCGGGGCACCCCCGTGGAGGCGAACGCCCTAGCCAAGGCACCCCGCTCCTTCCCCTTCGCCTCGAGCCCGATCGCCTCGATGTAGCGCGCCGCGGGCGCCAGCGCCTCCACGACCTCATCCGCGCCGGAGACCGCGTGCACCCGCACCGTTCGATGCGCCGGCGTCGGCTCGAAGCGCGCGCCGTCCTCGTAGATCAAGGTCCAGTCGGTCCCCCCCGCGGACGCGAGCACGCGGGTGTCGCGGTTCCCCTGCGCCTCCTCGAAATGGGCCTGCGCCCGGTAGAGCTGCACGCGCGCGGACTCCACCGCCTCGGGCTCCCGTCGCGGCAGACCGTCGCGAAGGTCCTCGAGGGCGGAGCCGAGCGCCGCGGCGAACGCGGCCGGCCCCACCTCTCCTCCGCGCTCGACGAAGATCGCGTGCGGCGAGAGACAGCCCTGCTGGTCGTAAAGCGCCACGTCGTAGGCTGCGCGCGCCGCGAGCGGCCCAAGGCCTGCCCGCGTGAGCGAAGCGGCCGAGACGTACCCCACGCTCAGCTTGGGACCGTGGAGGACGACCCGCGCCTCGGGATGCGCCTCGCGCGCGAAGCGCTCCGTCGCGAACTCGCCCCCGAACGCAAGCACCGCCGGCGCGCCGCGGATGGCCGCTAAGTCCAGCTCGTCGGTGCCGCCCTTCCACCACACGACGGCGATGCAGGCCCCCAGCTCGGGATCCTCCTCGGCGATCGCCCTCGCGAGGAGGGGTGCCAGGACCGGCTCCTGGGACGAGGTCTTGGCCAAGAGCGCGGTCTTCATCGCGAGCGCAGAGTAGAAGGGCCAGACCGGCAGCCCGGGCACGTTGCCCGCGTAGATCTGGAGCATCCACTCCGGGCCGAACGCCTGGCGCAGCGTCCCCTTCCGGTCCGGTGTCGGGCCGTCGAGCGCCGCCGCCGATCCCAGCTCCGACGCGACCCATCGCGAGACCCCGCCTGAGGCGAGCGGCCGGAACGTGTCCTCGAGCGCGCGCTCGATCATCGGCGGCGAGAAACGCCCCAGGCGCGCGAGCCAGCCGACCGCGTTCCGGCGGGCCGGGCTCTCGGGATCCAGAAACCGCTGCGCGACACGCTCCAGCGCCCGGTGGATCCCGGAGACGGGCCGGCGCGCGAGATACTCCGCGCGCGCGGCGCAGATGGCGTCGATCCAGGTCGCGATCGACGGCGGCGTGACGGTCGCGAGGCGCAGCTCGACCGCGTCGTGCGCGGGGCCGAAGCGCTGGACGCTGGTCTCCGCTTCCCGCTCGACCGCGGGCGGCAGATAGAAGGCGTCGAAGAGCCCCTGCGTCATCGCCCCCCTCCGGCGCGCTCGCCCCCGGCGCGTCTCATCGCCCCCCTCCGGCGCGCTCGCGGTCGAGAAACTCCTCGAAGGGGAGCGAGCATCCGCGCCGCGCGGCTTCGGGAAGCCTGCCTTCGAGCGTGAGCCGGTCGCGCGCCCGCGACCCGACGTCCTCGGTCTGGATCGCGAGCGGAATCTCGAGATTCGCGAGGTCGTAGTGGACCAGGATCCCGGGCTCGTTCGGGCCGCGCTCGCCCATCGTCTCGGGGTCGAGCACCCGCGCGCGAACCCAGGGCGGGATCGCGAAGCCTCGCCGCGGGCTTCGGCGTTCGTGCACCGCGACCAGCGTGTCCTGGTAGAACTGGCTTCCCATCTCGGCCATCCCGTATTCGTTCACGACGTGGGACGGCGGTATGGCGAGCACGCGGCCGAACGCCGCCTCCACCTCCTCGCGGCGGATCTCGACCCTCGCGCCCTTCGCGCCCCCCGTGTCCATGGCGCGGCTCCCCGCCGGGAGCACGAACCGGACGCCCTTCCGGGCGCAGCGCTCGAAGTAGGCCTGGAAGAAGAGCGTCGTGCCGAGGAGGAGCACGGGGCGCTTCTCGCCCAGGGCCCGCGCGAATTCCTCGTCGGCGCGCTCCCACGAAGGCTCGCCGCGCTCCAGGACCCAGACAGCGCCCGCGCCGTGTTCCTGGACAACGCGCTCGACCATGAACCAGAGCGAGGACCGCGGCGCTTCCGCCCGGGTCGGGCCGAAGACGATCGCGCGAAGCCGCGCGCCGTCGGGGAGAACGTGCCGGGCGAAATTCCGGAGGAGCGAGGCTTCGTAGAGCGACGTGTCCCGGAGCCTCACCCGTCCCGGCCTCGAGATCGTCGTCCCGCTCGTCTCGAAGGTGACGGATTCCTCGCCGGACGCCGCGGCGCTCAAGTCGTGCGAGCGAAAGGCAGACGCGGGAACGGGAGGGATGTCGCGCCAGTCGCGCACCTGATCGGGCCCGCGCCCCACGTGCCGCGCGAAGGCCCCGTACTCGGGGATCGCCTCGCACTGGAGCCGGAAGGAGCGGAGCGCAAGCTCCGGGAAGACGCGATCCGGATCGCCCCCCTCCCAGCTCGCCTCCTCGATGAAGCGGATCAGGTCGCGCATGCGATGTCGGCGGCCTCCTCGATGCTTGCCGCGAGATGGACCAGGCCGCGGACGGGCGGGTCCGTTTCGAATCTCTGCTCGAGAAGCTGAACCAGATCCAACCAGGGCGCGCCGAGCAGGATCAGCTTCCGCCCGACGCTCCGCCCGAGAAGGAGGAGCGTCCAGAGCCAGAATACTTCGTTCAAGGTTCCGATCCCTCCCGGGAGCGCGATCGCGGCGCCCGTTCCCTCGAGGAGGAGGTCGATCCTCGCCGAGAGGTCCGCCGCGCAGACGATTTCGTCCAAATGCTCGTTGGGCTCGCGCGTGTCCGCGAACCATTCGAGCGTGCATCCCACCACGCGGCCGCCCGCGGACCGGGCGCCCTCGGCAACCCCCCGCATGACCCCGGCGTAGCCGCCGCAGCGCACCTCGGCGCCACGTCCGGCCAGCGCCGCGCCCAGATCGCGGGCCAACGCGTAGGCCGGACTCCCGTGGGCCGCCCGGCTGCTCCCGAACACGACAACCGATCTCTTCATCCTCCAGCTCCTGATCCTAATTCGCCAACCCTTTGGGCCGCTTTCGTGTCGGTGGCGCCCGGGTTCCCGGCGTGGTAGGATCGTTGCCGTGAAACGCGATAGCGATTCGCGCGCCGGCGATCGATCCGAGCGGATCGTCCGGCTCGCGCTGGCTCAGATCAATCCCACCGTCGGCGATCTTCCCGGAAATGCCAAGAAGGTGATCGAGACCATCGCGCGCGCGCGCGACCTCGGCGCGGACTTGGTCGCCTTCCCCGAGCTTACGCTGACCGGATATCCGCCCGAGGATCTACTTTTGCGTCCGGAGTTCCTGGACCAGAACCAGGCCGCCATGGAAGAGGTGGCCCGGAGCACCTCGGGCATCACCGCGATCGTGGGCTTCGCCCAGCGCGCGGGCGACGTGTACAACGCCGCCGCCATCGCGCACGACGGCGAGATCGTGGCAATTTACCAGAAGCGGCACCTCCCGAATTACGGCGTCTTCGACGAAGTCCGCTATTTCCGCCCGGGAGACGAGACCTTCGTCTGCAAGCGGGGCGCGCTCACCTTTGGCGTGGACATTTGCGAGGACATCTTCTCGCCGGTGGGCCCGACCGCGGCGCTAGCGGTCTACGGCGAAGCGGAGCTTGTCATCAACCTCTCCTCCTCGCCGTTTCACGCGGGAAGATCCGCGGCCCGGGACCGCATGCTCGCGACCCGCGCGCTGGACGGCGTCTCGGTGGTCGCGTTCGTGAACACCGTGGGCGGGCAGGACGAGCTGATCTTCGACGGGAATAGCCGCATCTACGGCCCCACGGGAGACGTGCTCGCCCAGGCCCGCGCCTTCGAGGAGGACCTGGTCGTCACCGACATCGACTTGGAGAGCGTGTTCCGCGCCCGGCTCAAGGATCCGCGGAGCCGCATCGCCGCGCAACGCGAGGACGCGCCGGAGATGGGCGAGGTGACGCTGCGCCCGGTTCCCCGGCGGCCCCGTCCCAAGCTCCCGCCGCGCCAGGTCGTAATCCCGACCGGCGCCGAGGAGATCTACCGCGCGCTCGTGCTCGGCACCCACGACTACGTGACCAAGAACGGCTTCGAGCACGCGGTGATCGGGCTGAGCGGCGGCATCGACTCGGCGCTCACCGCCTCGATCGCGGTGGACGCGCTCGGCGCCAAGCACGTGACCGGCGTGTTCATGCCCTCCTCGATCACCTCGCGCGAGAGCCGCGTAGACGCCGAGGCCCTCGCGGGAAATCTCGGGGTCGATCTCCTCACCATCCCGATCGATCCGGAGATCGCCTCGTACAGCAAGAGCCTGGAAGGGGCCTTCGCGTCGGCGCCCCGCGACGTGACCGAGGAGAACATCCAGTCCAGGATCCGCGGCACGATTCTCATGGCGCTCTCGAACAAGTTCGGCTGGCTCGTGCTCACGACCGGCAACAAGAGCGAGCTTTCGGTAGGCTACGCCACCCTCTACGGCGATATGGCCGGCGGCTACTCCGTCCTGAAGGACGTCTGGAAGACGCTCGTGTTCGAGCTGGCCCGGCACCGGAACGCCTCGTCACGGACCTGGATTCCGGAGCACACCCTCACCCGGGAGCCGTCGGCAGAACTCAGGGCGGGGCAGCGCGATACGGACACCCTGCCGCCCTACGAAGTGCTCGATCCCATCCTGAAAGCGTACGTCGAGGAAGACTCGGAGGTGGAGCGGGTGGTCGCGATGGGGTACGATCGTTTCCTCGTGCAGCGGGTGATCCGAATGGTGGATCAAGCCGAGTACAAGCGCCGCCAGGCGCCCCCCGGGATTCGGATCACACCGCGCGCGTTGGGCAAGGACCGCAGACTTCCGATTACCAACCGCCACCAACCGTGGCGGGATTGAAATGACCACGGACGACTTGAAGCCCGACAGGGAGGATTCAATGAAGAAGATCGCCAGCCCGGCGACCGCGGAAGTGGTCACGCCGGCGGGATCGCAATCCGCGGCCGGATCGCAATCCGCGTCGCGCGCCGCGACGCCTTCCCGAACGGAGCGTCCCCAATCCAAAGGAATGCACGTGAGCGAGCAAGCGTACCCCTCCGTCGATCTCGAAGGCTATCTGAGCGCGCGCGATCGGAAAGGCGGGAAGCGGGTCCTCCGCGACCGCTCGGGCGGGATCGCGCTGGTGCGCGAAGACGCTCTGGACCTCGATCTGTTTCGCAAGAACGGCGTCCCGCTCCACAACGTGGGCCGTCGCTTCCGCGTGGTCGGCCCCGACGGCATCACCGAGCAGGAACGCTGGATCGCCCCCTTCGACGTGATCCACCGCTCCCGCGAGGACTCGAAGAATTTCGACGGCGTCAAGCTCCCGCTCGGCGAACTCGTGTACGACCACGGCCTCTACTTGAAATTCGCTCCCGGCATCACGGAGCTGGGGGTTAACGATCGCGGCGACGTCCTCCTGCGCCGCGATCCCAAGGTGACCTCACCGACGGAGGGCCCGGTACGGAACGCCTTCAACACGGTGATCGCCGGCCGCGCCAAGCGCCTTGTGACGCGATTGGAGTTCGACGCGCACAGGGCCGACGTGAAGGAGGCGACCGGCTGGCTCAAGGCGCTCGAGGCCGTCACGAAGCAGAAGACCCTCGTGAGCAGGTTCTCCTGCGCGGGCGTGCAGTACACGCACAAGGGGAACGTGCCCTACTTGAGGCAAACCTCGCTGACGAATTTCTTCCCTCCGCAAGACTCCGAGATGTTGGTCATCTCCCGGCAGATCGAGCAGCGGTTCAAGGATCGCGGCGCGCAGAAGACGCCCCGGGTCACGATCCTCTCGCTGATGAACGTGCCGCGGAGCGAAGCCGAGTACACGCAATTCCTGGCCAAGCTCAAGCGCGCGCGGGTGCCGGCGGCAAAGCTGGGGCTGCCCACGCGGCTTCGCGATTCGCGGCTCTGGGATCCGGACGCGAAGGCGGTCGTGACTTCGAATTTCGTCTACTTCTGTCCGCTCGCGGAACTCGGCGACGAAGTCACCATCATGACCGTGAACACCGATTATCACGGCGAGGTGAAAAGCCGGGGCGTGCTCTCTCCTCTGATGGCCATTCTCTCCAAGATCGACATCATCTCCGCGCATGCGGGGGCGGCCGTGTTGAACCGCGAGGGCACCGCCACCACCTTCACCGGACCCACCGGGACCGGCAAGACGACCGCGGGAGCCTTCTGGGCGGAGCGGAACGAAGTGTACCGGCGGCAAGAGCTGAAGCGGCGGTACCGGATCGATCTGGAGCGCGAAGGCGTGGACGCAGGCGCTCTGGATGCGAAGGTGGACGCGATGTTCCCCGAGATCGGGATCCTCTGCCAAGAAGACTGGATCGAGATCTTGAAGGACAGCAAGCGCGGCTGGGTGTTCTGGTCCACGGAGCGCTGCCTCTACGCGCGCACCGGCGGCTTCCCTGGACTCAAGTTCGTGCTCTCCGAGAACGAGCCTATCTTGGAGAACGTCACCGCGGACTTCGGGGGCGGCGGCACCATCGACAGGCTCGGACGGGTCACCCACGACTATTTCCCCGAGCGCATCTTCTACGACCCGACGTGGGGCCACTTGCTGTACGACCGGAAGTCGCGCCGCATCGCGGCGAACGTGTTCCTGGAGCGGAACCCGAGCCTCGATTTCTGCGTGAAGCGCGTGGCCGCCGAGGAGGCGCTCCGCTGGCTCCTGATCGGGCGCACTCCCGGCGGAAAATACGAGCCGCTCTACAACGCGTACCCGGACTTCAGTGGGCTATTGATGACGAACGGGGTCGTGGGCGAGAAGCTGGTCGAGGCGGTTCGCGCCGCGGAGCGCGGCGACCTGAAACCCTTGGGGAGCGGGGACGCGACCCTGGGGCGCGCGATCTACGACAAGCTCAAGATCCAGCTCGATCTCTGGCGGCAGAACTGCTCCGACGTGCCGACCTACATCGTGAACGGCGCGGCGGGACTCGAGCTGACGCAGGACATGAACTGGCTCTTGTCCGAGCACCCAGACGCGTTCGGCGATTGGAAGAAGGTCACGACCACGGATTTCCAAGCCTACATGCGGGACCGCTACGGAGTCACGTACAACGATCGCGGCGCCTGGACGCACATCTCGGCGGCGCAGAGGATGGCGAGGGCTTAGGCGCGCGGGCTGAAGGCAGCGCGGCAAACGACATCGCCCCGGCCTTGCGCCGGGACGTATGAGGGCCTCGGGAGCAATCCCGGGGCCCTTGCCATTGGGGCCGGTTCGGCTAGATTCAGACCATGCAATCGGACAAGCAATCAAAGGACTCCGGCGGCGGGATGAGGATGACGATCGCCGACTCTTTTTCCCTCACCGACATCGTTCCGAAAGATAAGGCCGCCTACCTGGAACACCTTCAAGAAAAGCAGATCTACGATCAGACCTTGAACATACCCCACCCTTACACCGATGCAGACGCCGACTGGTGGATCAATCATGTGACAGAGGAAACCCTGCGGCAGGGACGCAGCGTGAATTGGGCCATTCGAAGAGAGGACGGGTATCTCGTCGGGGGAATTGGGTTCCATGGTCTGGAACTCGGTAAGACTCACAGAGGAGAACTCGGCTATTGGCTGGCGAAGCCCTATTGGCGAAAAGGCATCATGACGGAGGCGGTCCGGCGCGTGGCCGAATACAGTTTCGCGGACCTGGGCTTGATCCGCATTACCGCCGAGGTATTTCACTTCAACGTCGGATCGTCGCGGGTTCTCGAAAAGGCCGGGTTCAAGCTCGAGGGGGTTCTTCGGAAACATTACCGGAAGGACGGAAACGTCTTCGACGGGAAGCTCTATGCAAAGCTGAAGGGCGAGTTGTAGCGCTACGAGCGCGAGCGGCTCATTTGAGCACAACGAAACGCCCCTTGATGAGCCCGTCGGGTGTTTCGACTCTGTAGAAATAGATCCCCGACCCAAGCCGCTCGCCTTTTTCTCCGCGTCCATCGAACGTCATCTCGTGATACCCGGCGGGGCTGACAGCTTCGTTCCGCAGCGTCCGGACCAGTCTCCCGCCCGGATCGAATACCGACACCTTCACCGGTCCCGGCTTCAGAGTCAGGAACGAGAGCTTGGCGTCCGGGTTGAGCGGGTTCGGCGAGACGGTCGCGGAGAGCGGTCCCTTGCCCGCGAGGAGCTCCAGGGCCATCTCGGCCCTGAACTTCCCGCCCGACAGAACGCGCCCCTCGAAATCCACCGTCACGGAGGACCGCCCGTGAGCCACCCGGCTGAAGAGCTGACGGAGATCCTCGCTGCTGAAGCAGGCCGTGATCTCCTCGGCTCCGTTTCCATCGCGATCTTCGGCGACCGCTGTCTTCTCGTGGATTGCCGTGATTTCCCCGACCGATCCGGTTCCGGCGGAGATCATCACGATGCTCGACAAGTCCACCTCGGCATTCCGGTATGAATGATTCACGGGCTCGATTTGCACGCAGAGCGTTGGCTTGCCGGAGTCGAGCCGGACCTTCGTGCGCCCCTCAGGGGCGAACGCGCGGGCTGCAAACGCGTCGGCGATCGTGGCGGTTGTAGAGGCGCGCACCGGCCAAAGCCCGTCCGTCACCAATAACTCGATATCATATCGGCCACCGCGCGCGTAGGTGTGCGATGGGGATGGCCCGACCGCGACCGCTCCGTCTCCCAGATTCCAGGCAAAGCGAAGCGACTGCCCTTCGGGGTCGGATGATTGAGTTCCGTCGAAGGCGACGGGATCCCCCGCGAGGCCCGTGTAGGGTCCGCCGGAGATGGAAACCGGAGGTTTGTTATCACCTTCCCCGCCTCCGCCTGCGAACGCTGCCCCGCATCCGCTTGCCGGAACGTAGATCGCGAACGTCTCGGCGCCGGACATCGTCCCATCGCTTACCGCGACCGTCATGAGGGTGGCGCCGGGTGGCTCGGCTCGTTGCGGACTCAGTAGGAGGGTGGCGGTTCCGTTCCCGTTATCGGTGAAGCTCGCGTAGCTGGGGAGTCCCGTCTGCGAGAAGGCGAGCCGATCGCCCTCGGGGTCCACTGCTCGAATGAGAACGGAGAGAGGATAACCCCGCGCCACGCATTGATCACCAATTCTCACCAGGACCGGTCGTCCTACCGGGAACACACCGATCGCGAACCGTGCCTGCGCCCCTCGAATCCCGTCGGACGCCATGACGAACGCAGTATCAACGCCCAAGTCAGCCTCGATGGGCGACAGCCGGATGTTCCCGGTCCCCGAGCCTGTGCCCGGGCTCGTGGTGGTTACGGACATGTAGGCGGGCCCTCGATACTTGGAGAAGCTCAGCGGATTCCCGTCGGGGTCGCGCGCGCGAATCTCCTGGTCCGATATTTGGCCAACGAAAGCGATCATGTCGGAAGGTTGATCCAGCAAGGGGGGCGCCGGAGTATTCAGGATGGTTATGTGAAACGATTTCTCGTCGCTCAATCCCCGCGAATCGGTCGCCCGGATCGTACCCGTGTACACGCCCGCGTCGGTGAAGGTGGGGTTAAGGTGCACCGCCGGGAAGAACATGGTCATGAAGGAAGGCCCGCTCACTACCGAAAGCACAACGAAGTCGCCGTCCGGATCCGAATAGCTCAGGAACTGGTTGACAGGAAACCCCTCCTCCGTAGTCATGTCGGCCGGCTGTTCCAGGACAGGCGGGTGATCCGGAGGGAACGTGACCCTGATAGTGAAGGATTTTGTGTCGGTTAGTCTTCCGTTAGTCACACCCACGACGGCAGGGATCGCGAACGTGCCCCCAGTGGGCGTGGGACTGTCCGTCAACTGCGGGGTTAGATGTAGCACGCCATTAGTAATGCCAAATGGCCCGCCGTAGGTGCCCACACGCATGTAGGCGGGCCCTTCGGCCTTGTAGAAGGAGAGACCTCGGCCATCAGCATTGGTCGCGCTTAGCCCCTGAGCAACGTCTTGTCCCGCCGCGACGGTCATGTCATTGGGCTGCGCCAGCACAGGCGTCGACTCGTCCAGAACTGAGACCTGGAAAGACTTGAAATCGGCGGCCACGCCGTCGCTGACGGACACAGTGACCCGATGGACTCCCGAATCCGCCAGAGCGGGCGTGAGATGGACATTTCCGGAATCCGCGCCCGTGGTGTTCACCGTTACGAACCACGGACCTATCGCCAGCGAAAACGTGAGCGCGTCGTGGTCCGCGTCCGTGGCGCTCAACGCCTGGTCCGCGGTCCGCCCGGGTTCAACCTGCATGTCCAGGGGCTGAAGCAGGGCAGGAGGATTGTCCGATCCAACGATGTTGAAAGACCTTTCATCCGAGAGAACGCCATCGCTCGCGACGACGCTCGCCGTGCTCACCCCGACTTCGGTAAGTGCAGGCGGCGCCAAATGTATGTTCCCAGTGGCCGTGCCAATGCCGGAATCGAGAGTCGTCACGGTCATGTACTCGGGGCCGGAACCCTTCGAAAACGTGAGCGGATCGCCGCCCGCATCTGTCGCTTGAATGGCCTGGTCGGCGGTTTCCCCGGCATGAACCCTCATCCCGGACGGCGGGATGAGAATCGGTGTCGCGCCGCTTACCGCTGTGGCCCTGGACGCGGCGCTAGCTGAAAGCTCCGCGACAATGGAGGGTGCAGCCGTCGCAGCCGGGACCCACAGGTAGAAGCATCCCAGGAGGACAATCGAGAGGACGCGGAGGCTGTTGCGAATGGGGTCCCGCGCTGCTGCGAGGTAGCTGGTGACCGTGAACTTGTCTCTCATGACCCAGGCACCTGCTTCCCGGCAATGCGGCGTCCCGAGGGGAATCCATGGGGGTGGCGTGGGGACGTCAGGGAGTGTACGCCCCTCCTGATCCTGGATCAATGGCGCTCGGCGCACTGCGCCCAGGCCCTGGTGCCTCGCGGAGGTGGACGCCGCCCGTCCCCGGCCTTAGTCTCCTGGCGCCGTGGAAACCCTGATCGGAAAGACGATCGCGCGTTACCACATCCTCGCGAAGCTGGGCGCGGGCGGCATGGGTGTTGTCTACCGGGCTCATGACGCGCAGCTCGATCGCGACGTGGCCTTCAAGATTCTGCCTGACGAAACGGTCCAGAGCGAAGAGGCCCGATCGAGGCTCCTCCGAGAGGCCCGCACGGCCTCCCAGCTCAGCCACCCCCACATCTGCCACGTCTATGAAGCCGGCCAGGCGGACGGCCACGTCTACATCGCCATGGAGCTTCTCGACGGCACGGCTTTGTCGGAATCGATTCCGCCCAAGGGTCTGCCGCTGGAAACCATCCTTCGAATCGGGACCCACATCGCCGAGGCGCTCGCGCACGCGCATGGCAAGGGGGTCATTCATCGTGACCTCAAAGCCAACAACGTGATCGTCACGCCGGACGGCCGTGCAGTCGTCCTGGATTTCGGTCTGGCCAAGCGCGAGCTGATGGAGGATGAGGGTACGACCGAGTCGCTGAGTATCGCGGCCACCGCGACGGGCGTGATCATGGGCACGCCGACGTATCTGAGCCCGGAAGTCCTGCAGGGAGGGCGCGCGACGGCCCAAAGCGACATCTGGGCGCTTGGCGTCGTGTTGTATGACATGGCTTCGGGCAACCTTCCCTTCCAGGGACGATCGATCGCGGAGCTGTGCGGCGCGATTCTGAAAGATACGCCGGAGCCGCTGTCCGAGCGGGTCCATCCCGGACTCCGAGCGGTCATCCAGCGCTGCCTCGCCAAGGAGCCGAGCCAACGCTACAAGCTTGCGAGCGAAGCACAGGCCGCCCTCCAAGCATTGCAACCGGGCTCGGGCTCGGGGTCCGGCTCGGGCATACACACCCGCCCGCACTGGGGGCGCCTGGGAGTGTATGCGGCGGGGATTGCGGTGACCGCGGCGACGGTGCTCGTGGCGACCGATGTGATTCGCTGGCCCGCGCAAATCGGAGGCGGCGCCTCCGGGGTCCGCATCCGGTCCCTTGCGGTGCTGCCGCTCGCCAACCTGTCCGGCGATTCGCGACAGGAGTATTTTGCCGACGGTTTGACCGATGAGCTGATCGCGGATCTCGCCTCCATCAAGTCGCTCAAGGTGATCTCTCGCACCTCGGCCATGCGATACAAAGGGGCCAGCAAGCCCCTTCCCGAGATCGCCCACGAGCTGGGCGTGGACGGAATCGTCGAGGGCTCCGTCCTGCGATCGAACGACCGCGTGCGCATCAAGGTTCAACTGATCGAGGCCGCAAGTGACCGGCACCTTTGGGCGCAGAGCTACGACCGCGACACGCGGGACATCCTGGCGATGCAGAGCGAGGTGGGACGGGACATCGCCGAGAGGATTCACGTCCAGCTTTCTCCGGGCGAGCAGGAGCGGGCCACCAGCGCGCGGCCGGTCAACCCGCAGGCCTACGAGCTCTATCTCAGGGGGCGGTTCTACTGGAACAAACGCACTAAAGACGCGCTTCTACAAGCCCTGGGCAACTTCAACCAGGCGGTCCGGATCGATTCGACGTACGCGGCCGCCTACGCCGGCCTGGCGGACACGTATGTTCTCATGCCCGTGTATGCGGGGAGCCCGCCGCGGGAGAGCTTTCCCCTGGCGCGAGCCGCGGCACTCAAAGCGCTGAAGATCGACGAGCATCTCGCGGAGGCGCACGCCTCGTTGGGGCGCGTGAAGCTCTTCTACGATTGGGATTGGGCCGGGGCGGAGACTGAGTTCCGACGGGCCATCGAGCTGAAACCCAACCTATCGACCGCCCATCACTGGTATTCCATCTACCTCCGGGACGTGGGCCGGCTCAAGGAAGCGATTGCCGAGGCAAGTCGGGCGCTGGAGCTGGATCCGGTCAACCTCATCATCAACGCGAATCTGGGAGACACCTACTTCTACGCGGGGCAATTCGATCAGGCGGTCGCGCAACATCGAAAAACGCTACTGCTGGACGCCTCCTTCCCTGCGGCGCATCTGTACCTCGGCCACGCCTTGGAACAAAAAGGGATGTTCCACGACGCCGTCGCCGAGTTCCAGAAGGCAAGGTCGCTGAAGGGGAATGGTCCTTATGCGCTGGGAGATCTCGCGCGTGGCTATGCTCTGGCCGGGAAGCGGGCGGATGCCGGGAAACTCCTGAACGAGCTGACGGAGCTTTCCAAGCGGGGCGCCAGTCTGGAAGTGGATATCGCGCTGGTCTACCTCGCGCTGGGAGACCGCGACCAGGCGTTCCAGTACCTGGAAAAGGCCTACAAGGACCGTTCGGGTCTGAACGATCTCAAGGTGGATCCGAGATTCGGATCGCTCCACGGGGATCCCAGGTTTCAAGACTTGCTCGTGCGGCTCGGGCTCGCGTCGTAGCGCCCGGGCCTGGCGCCCAGCGCCCCACCCGTCGATCCTAGAATCGGAAATAGTGGCCGACCCAGAGAGTGATGAAATGGAGCCGATCGCCCGTGCTCGCGTCGGGTCCGGGAGTGTCCATATATCGAACCGCGACATCGAAGGCGATCCTCTGCCGGAGGTAGTACTCCACTCCGAGCCCGGTTGACCAGCCCATTCCCCATCCGGACGACAGGAGCTGCGCGTCACTGTTTGGAATGCGCTCGCGCGACTCCCATCCGGATGGTCCCGCGCCTGCGACCGCATACGGCCTCAAGATACCCTCCGGTCCGCGCAGAACGAGGTTGGCGGTGATCGGGTACACGAAGAGGCTGCCTCCGGCTCCCTCCGTCCGTGGGAATCTCTGGTATCCTCCCAGGAACTCGATTCCGCCGAAGCGGACCTTTGCCCAGAAATTGCGCCAGAGCGAAATGCCCGTGGAAGGACCGTACCGGTCCGCGAAGCCGCCGCGCGGGTAGCCCAAACTCGCGCCGAAAATCGGTGAGCCGATCCCTCTCTCGGCCCATCCGCTGCGCGGGACGAATCCGAGACGCTCCAGGTCTCTGCGGTTGAGCGTGCCCCGCGTGTCGTGAACGTAGCGTGGATGCCGAAAGGCGTAGAGGTAGTACCAGGGCTGGATCAGGTCCTCGAGGTACGAGCGCATGACGGGGATTCTCCTGACTCGGAACCCGGGGTAGGTCAACCCCGGCGCGGTCCGGTTCCACCCCGCGTTGAACGCGGGGCCGTACGGCGCGCGGTTTCCCACGTCGGCGACGCGCATCTGGGAGCCTATGGAGGGCGCGCTCGGGAATCCCCAATGTACGGGGAGTAGGAGCCATGCCCACTCCCTGAGGACTTGCGGTTTCTTGCGGTAATCGATTCGACTCGGCTCGGGCGTGAGAACGACGTCAAAGCGGCTGTAGGGAATGACCCGTGTCGAGTCCCTGCCTGCGCCGGAGATGCTCTCCGTGACTCCCAATCCGGCAACCGCTTCCCACTCGCCGGGGTAAGGGAAATTGCCATGCGAGCCCGAGTTTCGGTCGTGGGCAAGAATCCGGATGGGATAGTCCAGGATCGTGTAGGCGCGTCCACCCACATAAACCACCGGATGCGTTCGATCGGAGATCTCGGGCCGGCGATTCCCCTGTGGCAGATTCACGCTTCGAGCGTGGAAGAAGTAATGCACCTCATCGATCCCCGACCGATCGGAGCTGAGAGTCACATTGATGTGCTCCCAGTCTCCCTCGTGGTTCGCCATGGCGTCGTTCATCGGATAGAAATACCAGTACTGAACGACCACCCGATTGCGTTCGTCGAGGAAGGGATGGGCGAAGACCGTCGGCCGGCTCCATGCGGCGCTGTCCGGTCCGGTGCGACACCGTGCATACGCATTCCACCATTCGCGCGGCTTCGTGCCCGGGAAGTCGAAGTACCAGACTTCGAGCAGCTCCGGGTCGCTCTGGGAGCGTAGGCCCAATTCGACCAATTGCGAGAGAGAGTCGAGGCTCAGCCCGTGAAACGGAACATCTTGGAAATCCTTGAGCTGATAAGGAGCCGCCCGAACCCTGTCCAGGCGAAGGGTGTCGGCGAAGACCATGGGATGAACCGGGAGGAGCTGGAGCTTGTGGCCGTGGAGCTTGACGTCGTCCCCCGAGGGCAGGACCAAGGTGGGGGCGAATCGCCGAACGAGCGCCTCGAGCTCGGGCCGACGAGACTCGGCGATCCCATCGCCTCGCTCGGATTCCTCGACGGACCCGAAGAGCGAGTCGGCCGCGGCGCGCGCGCCGACCAGGGGCGGCCTCTGATCGGCCCGTATCACCTCGAGGTAAGCGCCGCGCTGATCCCGCGTGGACGCGCAGCCCGGCGCCAGCGCGGCTGCGAGCAGCATGAGCGCGTACGGAAGCGCGCGAGTTCTCAGGTGCAGCCTCACTTGAGCGCAAACTCGACAGACAGCCCAATGGCATCCGTGCTGGGGAGAAGGCCGATGCTGATCGGAAGGCGGAGACGTTCCCAGCGCTCCGTCTGCCTCGAGCCGATGAGGGCTCCGACGCCGACCCCAACGCCACCAAGGATCACAGCGCCGACAGCGCCCACGAGCGGGCCGTAGTCGCCATCGTCAGACGGAGGCGTATGCGCCAGGGCGTAGCCGATCACGCCACCGGTGACCGCTCCAGCGAGAAATCCAAGTCCCGCGCCGGCCAATACGTGTGAGTGCATCCCCCGACTCATCTCGATCTCGGTCACGGATTCCGTGGGAACAAGTGCCGGAGTGGATTGGTGGTCGGGCGTGAATAGAAGCGTGTCGCCACGTACCTCGACGACGGTTCCCACCTGCCTCCGAGGGCCCAATGCAGGCGCCAGGAGTCGCGCTCTCGAACCCGTGAGGTGAAGCGGGTCCGATTCAGCCGCGAGACCCGCTTGCGGTGCGGCCAGGAATGTCAGGAAGAGCGGAGCGATGAGGCGCAGCCTTGACCGGGTCCGGGGCATGCAATACCTCCGAGGCGCTGGCCTGCCGTTGTTGTCCTAGGGGAGGCTCGCAGGGTACTCCTGGGAGGGGCAACGCGCCAGAGTGGGATTCTGGCGCCGGAGGGGATTCGTCCGAGCCCGCTAGCGCAGGATCAGCACCGCCCGTGTGGTCTCGCGCGCGCCTGAGCGGACGCGAAGCCAGTAGCGGCCGGAGCCCAGGTGGCGGCCGCGGTCGTCGCGACCGTCCCAGGTGAGGCGCAAGAGGCTCGCGGGCGCGCCAGCAAGGACGCCCGACGCGCCTCCGTCGGTCTCGTAAAGGGTCCGCACCAACCTTCCCTGCACGTCGAAGACCGCGACATCTAACCTTCCCGCGTGCAGTGATGCGGAGCGATCGAAGACGGAAACGTCTGCCCGCTCGCCCATAGGATTCGGCGCGACCGACACGACCAGCGGCACCGCGCGAGGCGGCGAGGGCGATTCTCCCACGGCGACGATTGTGACCTGCCCGGGATGCAGGAGGAGCGCCCGTGGTCCGTCCGATACGAGTAGATCGGGGATCGGCCCCGTAGTGCTGAGGAATTGGAGCGACGTCGCCGACGCGCTGGGCGTCCAGTGCCAGGCTACCTCGAGCGCGCGCCCTTCGGTCCAGAGCTCTCCGCGCGCGAGCGTGACGGGCGCGGTGTAGGGCGCCGCCGCGGCGGGGGAGATCTGGTCCAGCTCGGCGCCCCCCGGCGCGCGCATCAGCGCGACGCCTCCGGCCGCGAGGGCGGCCGCGAGATTCCCGGTCCACGCGCCCGCGAGCCCGATGGCTGGCGCCGAAGTCTGCTGCGCCAACACCAGCGAGGGCGCGCCGCCCAAAGGCGCGCGCACGATCTCCACGCCAGCGGCCGATGCTGCGACCGCCAGATACACGCTGTCCCGCGTGTTCGAGATCCAGCACAGGTCGCGCGCGTAGGGCGCGCCCCAGGCGGAGGAGAGCGCGACGGAACCCAGCGACGTGAACGTGACCGTCGCGGGCGCGCCGCCTCCCACGGTGAGGTGATCGATCGAGACCCCCGCCGCGCCGTCCGCGATCGCGAGATCGGGAGCCCCCGCACCCGCGCGGCGCAGCTCGAGATCCAGCGCGCTGCCTGGAGTCGCGAGCGTGCCCGCCGCGTACGGCACGCCACCCAGGGAATCGAACGCGGCGGTCACGTCGATCGCCACGACCCCGGCGCCGGTGCCTGCCGCGACCAACGCGGGGTCGTAGTCCGCCGCGACCGGAACGGAACCGGTGTCGGCGTCCGCGACCAGGGCGACGACCCGCCCGCTCGGCGCCCGGAACCACGCAACGTCGGTCGCGAATCCCGGCGTGGGAATGGTGCGCAGAATCCGATCGTCGATCCCATTGCCATCCTGATCGAAGAAATCCGACCACGTGCCGAACAAGGGATCGACCACCGTGCGCAGGTCGACCAGCATGAGCCCCGCGCGTCCCGCCGCGAGCAGCCCGAGGTCGAGGGTGTCGCCGGCCGGCCCCACGAACCCCGGGACGACCGCCATCGAGGCCGCGAAGGACGGCACGCGGATCTGCCCCACCAGCCGGTCGTCCGCGCCGTTCCCGTCGGTGTCGACGGGCCCGATTCGGGCGAGCTGAGACCCCGCGCTCAGCACGCGCACGCCATCCAGGCCCGAGGGCACAAGCCACAGACCGCGCCCCGCAAGCTCCACCGGTCCGTCGCGCCCGGCCGCGTCCTCCGCCATCGGCGTCACGCCGACGGGATAGAGCGCGGTCGGGAGCGACTCGGGCAGCGCCGCGGAAACCAAGGCAAACCCGAGCGCGGTCGATATCCCCTCGTTGCTCGTGATGCTGCACTGCACCGCGTTCGCGTTCCCCGCGTAGGCGCTTCCCGCAATCGTCGTGGACACGGCGATCGTGATCGTGGCGCCTCCGGGCAGGTTCACGTCAGTCGGGAACGCGCCTCCGTGGAAGAGCGCGTCCGCGTTATTGGGATCGGGATTGGCCCGCCCGCCCGTCACGACGAGCGATTCCGCGGTTCCAATGAGGCTGTGGACCTGGAAGGACAGGGCGCCGGCCGTGTTCGCGGGCGCGACCCACGTGGGAGGGCTGGGCCAGATCTCGGGTTTCCCTCCGCTCGCGGCGAACATCGAGGACGTGGCTTTCATCACGTGTCCGCCGCCGGCCTGGTTCGTGATTTCCACGGCCAGCGATGCGGCGCCTACGGCCGCCACTGGCACGGTCACCGAGATCGTGATGCGGCCGACGCTGTCCGCCGGCACGATGATCGAGCCGCTCGCGGGAGAGACGCCGAGCGCAAACGCCCCGCCCGCCGACGCGACCCAATTCAGACTCGCGGGAACGCTGTTTGCGCGCAGTGTCAGCTCAATCGAATGGGACGATCCGGGGGCGAACGTCGCGGTCGGCAGGAGTGCGGTGACCGAAGGTGGCGGAATCCACCCGGTCGCGGCCCGGGCGGGCGGGCAGAGCGCCGTTCCGCAGAGCGCCGCCCCCGAAAACAAGATCAGCGCGAGCGGAAGCGCGAGCGGAAGCGCATGATGTCGAAACCGTGCCCGCATGTTCCTCGTTCGAAACGAAGCGGGGGCCGGTTCTGCTCCCCGGCCCCCGACTTCGCTCGATTCGAACCTAGGGTGACTACTTGAGAATCGTGATGCCCACCTTCTGCGAGAACGCGCCGGCGTCGAGACGGGCGTAGTAGTGCCCCGAAGCGACCCCGCGACCCGCGTCATCCGTTCCGTTCCAGACCGTGACGTGCGGACCCGCGACCTGATTCCCGTCCACGAGGCTGCGGACGAGGCGGCCGGTCACGTCATAGATCCGGAGCTTCACGCCGTAATTTGCGCCGGCGCTCTGCGGCAGCACGTACACGAGCTTGGCCTGCGGATTCGCAGGATTCGGCCCGCTGTTCTTGAACGCGAATCCGTCTTCACCCACGACGGTCCCCATCCTGCCGGCCAGCGCGGCCGGCGGAAGGATCTTGGCGTTCAGGTTGTAGGTTTGCGGCACCCGCACCTGAGGCACCCCCGAAGGATTGACCAGCGACCCCGAGAAGTCGGTCACGAGGATGAAGAACTTCCGCGACGCGGTGCTCTTCCCGTTCCCGGCGGGAGGCGGAACCGTGAACGAAAGCTTCGGATTCAGGTTGCCGTTGGAATCGTCGTCGAAGGCGAGAACGTCGCCATTCGAATCCATGACAAACATGACCAGGTCGGTGTTGTTGTTGCCGTCCTGTCCGGTCGCCACGGCGCTCGCCTGGATGATCTGGCCGGGGGTCGCGTTGATCAGGAAGTTGTCCTGATCTCCAGCGGGCGAATAGGTCTCGGGACGGTTCACCGCCGGCAGCGGAAGCAACTTCGCCTCGGTCGCGGAGGCCTTGCCGTTCGGCTCGTCCGCATCCACGTTCAGGCCCGTGATGTCGGTGTTCGAGGTCAGGCTCTTGTGACCGGCCTTGTCGACCGCCTGCGCGAACCAGAACTGGACGCCGCCCGGGAACGCCGGGATCGTGTCGGTCCGCACGGAGAACTTGCCTGAGCCCGCGCCCGCGCTCGCGAACGTCTCGAGCACGCCGGTCGGAAGCCGGTGCACCAGGTTCGCATGGTCGAGCGAATTCCCAGGCAGCGCGAATCCGTCGAGCCTGACATCAGGCGGGTTGGAGAACGTGAAGTCGAACTTCGTCAATCTCCGGTTCGCGCCGAGGTTCGCGATCGGGACGATCGGAGTCAGGTCCGGAGAGGAAAGCTGGCAGGTCATGCTGACCGCGATGTTCCGGTCGATCAGCGTGCCCCCCGTACCACTCGTCGCGATGCTGTAATCGTTGGCGAACAGTCCCCGCTCCAATTGCGAGAAGTCCATGCGGAGGAACGGGAAATTCGCCGGGAAGCCCGCGAGACCCGCGACCGGGAACTGGATCGCCCAGAAGAGCACCTTGTCCGGGTCGGTGATCGTGAGATTGATCGGGATCTCGTTCACGCCGTTCGGACTCCCGACGAAGGGCGCAATCTGGAAGAGAGGCGCCGAGAGGTCCGGAAGTCCGGTGGCCGGATTCAGCTGGCACAGCCGAACGCTCGGGAATGTCGCCGGGAACGGCGGCAGGCCAATCTGGGCGTTGAACGTGAACGACGGGAACGTGACCTTGCTGATGGTGTAAGGAGGCGCGAACGGCGGATCGAACCGGTGCGCCAAGAATCCCGTATTCCGGAAGGTCACGGTGTTTTCGAACTGACCGTACTGCGCGATATCGACCTGGCCAGGGAACGTGTTCGTGATGAAGCCGATGCCGGGGGTATCTGCGCCGGCCGCGACCGAAACCGTCGAGAAATCGTTCGCGTGGTCCGTGAAGCCGATCCCGCTTTCGCCGGCGCCGTTCCAGAACTCAGGCTCGAAGTTGATGTCGAGCCCGTTGTACGGGCCGCCGACGTTCGCGTCCGCCGCGATCGTATGCACGCCGTCGAGCGGCACGATGCGTATGGCGTAGTCACCCGACGGGAGGCCGTGAATCGTGTAGTCCCCTTGTCCGTTTCGCAGAGTCAGCTCGCCCGAGATCGCGCTGATCGTGTTCGCGGGGCTGGGGTCCGAGATGAGGATGGCCTCGACGTGCGCCCCGAAGGTCGCCGACCCGTCGTATCCGCTAACGACCGTCCCGCTGACCGTCCCGCTCGTGGCGGCGAAATCCACCGCGCCTGGGGAGAGACCGCCCGGACGCGAGGCGGACTCGGGGTAGATGGTCGAGTTGCCGGCCCGGTCGTCCAGCTCCAGCGTCCGCTGACGCGTATCGCCGATGATGAACGGGATCATCGTGGCGTCTGCGACACTCGTGTGATCCAGACCGAAGTAGTGGCCGTACTCGTGCGTCACGACCGACTGGAGATCCACGCTCTGCTGCCCCGCCGGCGGCGCCGTGAGGTTCGGCGAGGACGTGGAGGAGAAGAATTCGTGGTCGTTGAATACGAGATCCGCGTCGAGGGTGTGGCCGTCGGTGATATCGACGGTGGAGCGGACGAAAGCGATCACGCCGCTGCCGACCGCGAAGTTCACCCCGGCTGTGTCGAAGAACATGCTGTTCTGGCCGTCGCCGGCGTTCAGAGCCGGGAGAATCTGCCCGGGAGCGCCCGTGTACTCAACCGGGTTCACCGTGAAATACGACGTGTTGATGTCCTGCCAGGTCTGCGCCGAAGCCTGAACGACCGAGAGCGCCGTGGCCGAGGGAATATCGGCATTCGTGGGATTGATGACGCTCACCAGCGGAAGCGCGGAATCGAGCCAGTGCGCCTGGACCACCGGTCCGCCGGGGCTTCCCTGACGGCCGATGCGGATGAACGCTGAAGCGGGACTGACCAAGGAGAGCGCGAACACGAAGGCGCCGAGCGCGGCCAGAGCGATACGGATCCGATTGGATTTCATGATCGATCGTCCTCCGCTACTCGGTTGGGGGGTTGGGGTCGACCTGGATCTTGCCGTCCACGCCCAGGCCGGTCTTGATCCCGTCGAGGAACGCGTTCAACGGCATGTCCGGCGCGGTCGTGGAATCGACGTGCTGGCCGCCCTTCGTCAGAAGCTCGGTCCCGGCGAGATCGTTGCGCACCATCTTCACGCCGTCCTTGCCGGTGGTGACCGTGTACTTGCCCTGCTGGAGCCCCATCACCCACGGATAGCCCGCGGGATCCTTCTGAGTCAGAAAGACCACCACTTCCTCACCCTTCTTGAAGCTCGGCATCCCGGGGACGATGGATGCGATGTTGTCCACGGTGCCGCCGAGCTGACGAAGCGTGATCGTCGTCGTGCCCTTGTTGCCCTTCACGGGCTGGAGCACGCTCAGCGTGTAGTAGGTGTAGATCTCTTTGTGGCTCGCGTCCCAGCTCGAGACCGCGTCATCGACGCGCGCCATCACGATGGAGTCCGACTTCTTGGTGAGTTCCTGAAGGGAGAATTTCAGAACGCTTGTGGCGTAAGCCGCCTGCGCGCCGAGGAGCGCCAGCGCTGCGATTGCGACAACGAGGAACAGCCTAAATCGATTCATCGCCTGTTCTCCTGGGTGAGGACCTGCATCGGTTGTCGACGTGGACGCGATGCTGAGATGAGGCGTGACGATTGCGGAGCGTGGAGTGGGGTTCTTTCCGGCGATCACCTCCCCGCGCGGCCCCGAAAGGGGGCCGGAATGCAGGAAATCGTTAAGGCACCTGGAAAGCGAGGCGGATGCGGCCGAGCGGCAGGAGCTGCCTTTTGTTACTCGCGCGCTGTCTACCCCCGAAGTGGCCGGAATTATATCAAATGGTTTGAGTTATGTCAACGGAGAGCGACTCGGTTTCCGTCAGCTCTGCGACATTTCGGACGAAAATGTCATCGTTCGACAGTCACAGTGGCCAGGATTGAAGACGGAGGTGCGTGGTTTTTTCACCCTGAACGGCGAGCACGTCGAGTTTCATCGCCAAGGAGTCGGGCGTCAGGTATCCCATTCCGACGCCTTCGCTCGATCCAGGCTCCCAGGCGGCGCTCGTGACGTGCCCGGCCTCGATGCCCCCCGAGCGAAGCTCGGCGCCCTTGGGGATGGGCTCGCCGGTCCACGGGAACCGGAAGCCGACGCGCTGCCTCCTAAGCTTTCCCCGATGTGCCGTTCTCGCCACGACTTCCTGACCCACGTAGCAGCCCTTGGACATCGAGATCGCTTCAGGCAGGGATAGCTCGGTCGCGATCCGATCCTGGTCGAAGTCGATTCCCTGCAAGGGCAGCCCCGCGCTGATCCGCCAGGCTTCGAACGCGCGCGGGTCCACGGACGGAGGCGCCGCCGAGGCGGCGGCCTCCCGCGGCATGAGCACGAAGGAGAGCGGCTCGGAACGCATCGCAATGGCGCCTTCCGCCTTCGAGGCAATCGCTTGCGCCAACGGATCGCGCTCGGGGCCCGCGACTCCGATGAGCCGCGACGTCTCCTCCGGGCCGTGGAACTCCACGTCCTCCATGATGCGGAAGCGTTCGAGATGCGGCCTCAGGGTGAAGCGGGCGCCCTCGTCCGCCAGGATCCAGGCCACGTTCGGCTCCGTAAAGGCTACCCAGGCGTGCGCGACCGGACGGCCTTTCTCGGTGAGGAAGAGCGTGCGCGTAGCTGTTCCGGGGGGCGGCGCCGTGCCGAAATCCTGGGTCGCGGTTCCCTGGAGGAAGCCGCGCGTCTCGGGACCCGAGAGTCGAAGCACCGTCCAGCGCGAAAGATCCACCACGGCGGCGGCGTCCCGCAGGGCCCGGTACTCCTCCGCGAGCCGTTCGACCGAGGATGTGGCCGGACGCGTCATGTCCGAACGATAGCACCGCCGGGAGCGGGAGGGGCGGGCCGAAAAATCTCCGGTTGACGGGCGTGGCGCTTTATCGTAGATTGCCGATATACGATCTGATTGGCGGCACGACGAGGGAGGGTTGCATGGCGGATCGCATCCGAATCATGAAGCGCCCGGCGCCGGCGAAGCCGCGGCGCGCAGCCGGGCCCGGGAAAGCCGAGGAGGAGCTGTCGGCGCTCGCCTGGGGGCTGGCTCATCCCGCGCGCGTCGCGATCCTCCGGATGCTCCTCGAGCGCGGCGAATGCATTTGCGGCGCCATCGTCGATTCGATGCCGCTCGCGCAGGCGACCGTGTCGCAGCACCTCAAGGTGCTCAAAGAGGCGGGGTGGATCG
Source organism: Candidatus Eiseniibacteriota bacterium (assembly GCA_041484545.1). GTDB lineage: Bacteria > Eisenbacteria > RBG-16-71-46 > SZUA-252 > SZUA-252 > WS-7. The sequence goes on from JBGPHU010000004.1 coordinate 27,125, forward strand.
AGGGGGAGATCGATGGACCGCGTGTTTGTTATTGCCCCGCAGCCGGGGCGATGGCGCGGTTCAAACAGCTGCTGCGAGCCCTGGACCCAGGCGAAAGGAGATAGCCATGGAAGAGAGACCGGATATTCGAGTGGCGGTGCGCGAGCGCTACGGCGCGATCGCGGAAGGAAAAGGATGCGGATGCGGATCCGGCGAAGGCGCCACATGCTGCACGAGCGAGCTGGGCTATAGCGCCGGCGAGGCGGCCGCGATTCCCGAGGGCGCGAATCTGGGCCTGGGCTGCGGCGCGCCGGTGGGGCTGGCGAGTCCGAAGCGCGGCGAGACCGTGCTCGATCTGGGATCGGGCGCCGGCGTGGACGTCTTCCTCGCGGCGCGTGAGGTTGGACCCGAGGGGCGCGTCATCGGCGTGGACATGACCCCCGCGATGATCGACCGGGCGCGCGCCAACGCGACCCGGGAGGGCTACGCCAACGTGGAGTTCCGTCTCGGCGAGATCGAGCACCTTCCGTTGCCGGACGCCTCGGTGGACGTCATCGTTTCGAACTGCGTCGTCAACCTTTCGCCCGAGAAAGAACAGGTGTTCCGGGAAGCCTTCCGCGTGCTGAGACCGGGCGGGCGCATGCTCCTGAGCGATCTCGTGCTCGAGCGGCCTCTCCCCCCCGAGACGCGCGAATCGATCGAGGCGTACGTGGGGTGCATCGCGGGCGCGTCGCTTCGTGGCGACTACTTGCAGAAGATCCGCGACGCGGGATTTGAGGGAGTCGAGGTCGTCCGCGAAGGCCGCTACGGCACCGAGCCGGTCACCTCGGTCCAGGTGCGCGCGACAAAGCCGTAACTTGGCGCCGCCTCAGTCCCCCAGCGAGCCGATCATCACGACCGGGCCGGCAGGCTCGCTGGCGGGCGCGCCGCCATCCGCCTCCAGCGAAATGGCGAATGCGGTCAGGTCGGACGGATCTCCCACGTCCTCGACGCGCACGGCCGCGCGTCCGCCCGCGTCGGGCCGGACCGCCCCCAGCGCCGAAGGCGTGGTCCCGTGCAGCGCCCACAACGCGTAAACCTTCCCGCTCGGCGCCTGAAAATGCTCGAAGACCAGGACGGCGCGCCGCGTCACCGGATCCATCACTGCCCTCGCGCGGAGCCCGGGATCGGCGTCCGGCGTCAGCGTGAAGGAGGCGGTGCGCATCGCGGTCGACGAGAGAATGGTGGACCAGTGCCGCTCCGCGGTGAGGTCGCGTGTGAGCCCGGCCGTCCGATCGTTCGAGCGCGCAAGCTCGCTTCTCAGGCGGTTGGTCTGCGTGAGAAGAATCCCCGTTACGAGAATGAAGCACGTCGCGAGAGCCCACCCCAAGCGGGTGAGCGTCCCGTCACGGCGGGGTGTGCGCTGTGGGGTGGCCATGGCACGGAAGATAAGGCCGCCGCGAGCCCCCGACAAGACGGCATGCTATTCTTTTCCGATGCAGAAGAAGCGTCTCCTGATCCTGGGCGGAGGCTTCGCGGGGCTGGATGTCGCCCGGTCGATCGGCAGGTCGAAGGCTGCGCGCGCCTACTGGGACACGCTACTCATCGACAAGGAAAACTTCTTCCAGTTCAACCCGCTCCTTCCGGCCGTCGCCGTCGGCGCCGTCGAGACGCGCCACATCGTGTATCCGCTTCGCGAGATGGCGCGCCACCGCCAGATCCGGTTCTTCAAGAATAAAGCCACCCGCGTCGATTTCGCCCGCCACGAAGTCCTGCTCCACAACGACCTGGTCGTGCCCTACGACACGCTGGTGATCGCTGTCGGGAGCGTCACCAACTACTACGACGTCCCGGGCGCGCAGGAGTACGCGCGGCCCTTCAAGACCATCGTGGACGCGATGTACGTGCGGGCGCGGATCGTCGAGCTGTTCGAGATGGCCGAGCAGGCCGAGACGGCCGCGCAGAGGAAGGAGCTGCTCTCGTTCGCGATCGTCGGCGGGGGCATCACGGGGGTCGAGGTCGCCGCCGAGATGACGGACATGGCTCTGGATACACTGATGCCCAAGTATCCCAGCGTCTCCTCCTCCGACTTCTTGGTCACGATCATCGAGACCGGGAACCGCATCATTCCCGCGGCGCGTCCCGAGCATTCGGCATACGTGCAGCGCTTCCTCGACCGCCGGGGCGTGAAGGTCCTGCTCGGACGCGGAGCCGTTCGCGTCGAGCCGAAGCGCATCCACCTGAGCGACGGCGCCTCAGTCGAGGCGTTCACGACGATCTGGACCGCGGGCGTGCATCCCCCTGATCTCGTGGAGCGGCTCCCGGTGTCCCACCTCAAGGACGGCCGCGTGCACGTGGACGAGTACTTGCGCGCGCTCGACGCCGCGGGGAAGCCCATCGAGGACGTCTACGTCCTGGGCGACTGCGCCGCCTCGCCCGTCCAGGGCGGAACGTTCCAGCCGGTCCTGGCGGAGACCGCGATCGCCATGGGGAGCTTTCTCGGATCTTCGCTCGTGCAGCGGGCGAAGGGGCGTACCCCGAAACCGTTCGGCTTCAAGAACACCGGGTACATCATATCGCTCGGAAAGCACAGCTCCGTGCTGGAGCTGTTCGGCCTGCCCCTCTCGGGCAAGCTTGCCTGGCTCCTGTGGGCGGGCGCCTATCTCATCAAGATGGTCGGTTTGCGGAAGCAGCTCGAAGTGGGAATCGATCATCTGACCCATCTCTTCTTCGAGCACGATTTCTCGCAGATCCTGAACCGCAGGCAGGTTCTCTCGGATGAGGAGCTGAACCTCTCGCTGGGGGCTGAGGCGGGATCCCGGCACACGGGCGCCGTGTCCGGACCGGGAAAGCCCCCGGGGCCCGAGTCACAAACCGAGGCGCCGAGCGTACATGCGCAGCCGGTTTTTCGCCCGCGTGACCCTCTTGCGTGACCCTCTTGCGTCCCATCAAGGGAGGAACCCGGGCGGCGACGGGAATGTGTATAGTGGTGGAGCGTCCACCTCAGATCGGGCGGTAGCCATTCGCAGTGACCACTCACGGAAGGAGCTGTGAGAATGAAGCGTATCCTGGGAACAAGTCTCGTATTGGCCCTGGCGATTTTCCTCTCCGCCGCACTGGCGTTCGCCGCAAACGCGCCGGCTCACAAGGCCGCCGCGCCCGCGAGCAAGACCATCAACGGTGAGATCGTCGACCTGGGCTGCTATCTCGGGCGCGGCGCGAAGGGCGCGGCTCACAAGGAGTGCGCCGCCACCTGCGTCAACAACGGCGGCCCCATGGGTCTTCTCACGGACAAGGGCATGCTGTACGTGCTCACGATGAACCACGAGAACCCCGACGCATTCAACAGCGCGAAGAAGCACGCCGGCGATATGGTCAAGGTGACCGGCGCCGTGTCGATTAAGAACGCCATGCGTTCTCTGGAAGTCAACGGCGTCGAAGCGATCTAACAAGCCGACTGGAATGAAGACCATCGGGCGCGTGGGGTGCCATCCGGTCTCCCACGCGCCTTTCCATTCATGAAGCGCCTCGCGCTGGCCCTCCTGATGTTCTCCATGGCGGGGCTCGTGCTCTGGACCGCCGTCTTTCGCCCGAAGCTCACGTCCGCTGAACGGGGCCGCAGGCTGGCCGAGAGGACCGGTTGCTTCGGATGCCACGGTCCCGAGGGGACCGCCGGAACGAACAATCCCGGGCGCACCGAGAACACCGTCCCTTCCTACAGGTCGCTCATGATGTACGCGAAGAACGAGGAAGACGTGCGCGATTGGATCGAGGACGGCACCACCCCCTCGCGCGCGAAGAGCGAGACGTGGCGCGTCAATCGCAAAGCGGGAGCGCTCCGCATGCCCGCCTTCAAGAAGCGGCTGAGCGCGCGACAGATCGACGACCTGGTCGCGTTCGTGATGGCGGTATCGGGCGATGACGCGCCCGAGGATTCGCTGGCGCTGGCGGGCCGCGAGCGCGCGTCGGAGCTGGGCTGCGTCGGATGTCACGGCGCGGGAGGCCGGTTCGCGCGACCGAATCCCCGTTCGCTCAAGGGGTACATTCCGCCGTGGGACGGCGCCGACTTCCCCGATCTCGTCCGCGATCGACATGAGTTCGACGAGTGGGTCACGGACGGGAACACGACGCGGTTCAGGACGAATCCGGTGGCGATGTATTTTCTCCGCGGGGCCGCGCTGCACATGCCCGAATACGGGCGCTTCCTCAAGCCCGGCGATCTCGACGCGCTCTGGGCCTACGTGCAGTGGCTTCGGGGTCCGCGCGGGGCGGCGGCCCCGCACGCGGCGGCTGCGTCGCGCGCCGCGGACTACTACCTTCGGCTACCCGGGCGGGCTACCCGCGGGTAGTGTGTGCTCGCCCCCACCGGGGCGTATGCTCTTCCCATGTCTCGATATCCAAGAATCCGTATCATCCCGGTCCTCCCGCTCGCGTTGCTGTTTCTGGTCCCCGTACTTTTGTACGGTGAGACGACCGCCCCAAAGGGGACCTCGCCCCCGGCGGTCCAGCGCGCGGGCCCCGGAGGACCGGTGAAAAAGACATTCATCAAGGTCACGGGCGAGATCCTCGACATGGGGTGTTTCACGTCCCATGGTCTCCGTGGTTCTACGCACCGGGAGTGCGCGCGCCAGTGCCTGTCGGTGGGAGTCCCCGCGGGCCTGGTCACCGCCGACGGCGTGGTGTACGTGCTGACTCAGAATCATGACCGCGCGATGGCTCCGTCAAACTTCCCGCCTCCCGATCCATACGCGCTGTGCCGCACTTGGCCGTCGCTCCAGGTCGACGTCACCGGGTTCGTATGGGAACGGAGCGGCTCGAAGTTTCTCGAGGTTCTCACCGCCAAGCTCGCCCCTCCCATGGAGCCGGCGGGATAGCGGTGACGATCGTGACCTTGCGGACGTTGAAGCGGCTCGCGCCCATGGCGCTTGTGCTGGTGGTCGCGCTCGGCGCCGGCCCCCAAGCCGGAGGGAAAGCGACTCCGAGCGGCGGAAACGGGCAGGCGACTCCCCCGACGATCTCGAACCGTCACTACGTGACGCTGCGGGGCGAGATCGTCGACTACTACTGCTACATTGAAAAGGGGCTCACCGGGCCGATGCACAAGGCGTGCGGAACGCGCTGCGTCGCCGGCGACATCTGCATGGGGCTTCTCACGACGGACGGGGCGCTCTACATGATCTCGGTCAACCATCTGCGCGCGATGGACCCGCTCTCGTTCAGGACGATTCCCGATCCCTTCACCTCGTGCCGAAACTGGATCGCCGAAAAGGTGGATCTGAGCGGCTACTCGATGGAGCGGAAAGGGGCGAGGATCATCGAAATCATGGACGTGAAGAAGGCGACCGGCGCCCCACCAGCAAAATCTCCGTGAGGTAGAAGTAGAGCCTGTTGTCGCGTGTCTCGGGTCCCAGCGCCTCAGCCGGTCCCGGGGGCGCCTCCATCAACCTTCGCCGCAGCTCCGTCCTCACCGAATCGCTCACCGTCTGTAGTCCCGCCCACGCCTCGAAATCGCGCGCCTTGCGGAAAATCTCGTTGATGTCGATCGTGAATCCCGCGTCCTCGAAGAGACGAATCCACTCGGTCGCCGCGAGCGCGCGGACATGGCTCGGATCGCGGAATTTCTCGAAGGCGTTGATGTAGTCGGCGGCGGCCCGGTCCTCCGGAACCACGTTGTCGACCATCGCCACGATCCCGCCCGGCTTCAGCACGCGCGCCATCTCCCGGACGAACTTCGCGCAATCGGGGAAGTGGTGCGGCGCGACGCGGCAAGTGACCAGGTCGAATTCCGCCGCTTCGAAGGGCAGATCGCAGGCGTCCGCCTCGGAGAAGGAAACGTTCGCGACCCCCTTGCCGCGGATGAAGCGCTCCGCGGCGTCGAGCATCTCCCGCGTGATGTCGGTCGCGACCACCTCGCGAACCCGGGGCGCGAACGCGAGCGCCGTGTGCCCTCCGCCGGTCGCGATGTCCAGCACGCGCCAGTCGGGCTTGGGTGCGACAACCTCCAGCATGCGGTCGAGGCTTTCGCCCTTCGAGTGGTCGTAACTTAAGACGTATCGCTCGGCGTTGAGCCCGAACTGGCGTCTGACCAGGTCGTGGAGGTTCGTCACGCGAAGGCTATTTCTTCTTGGCTCGGCGGCCTGCGGCGCGGCCGGCGGCTCGGCGGCCGGCGGGGCGCCCGCGCTTGCGACCCCGCGCGGGGCGGGTGCGACCGTCCGCCTTCTCCACGCCCGGCATCTCCTTCAGCTCGCGCACTCCCATCCCGCGGATGCGCCGCCACGCTTCCAGCGCGCTCCGCCGGGGCCTCGTTCGCCCCGACTCCCAGCCGAAGATCGATTGCGCGGACACGCCGACCAGCCTCGCGTAAACGCGCCGGCTCATCTTTAGCTTCTTGCGGTGTCGCTTCACCCACGTGGGCGAGAAGCGGATCTGCGAGCCCTCAGGCACCTCCGCGGCCCGCACGCTCTTCGTGGATCGCCGGGCGCCGCGCTGCAACTCGGCGATCAACTTGCGCTGTTGCGCCGAACGACGGCGCAACGCGGCGACAAGTTTCCGGAGCGGTGTCACGGCCTCGCGCACTTCCTTCCGCGCCAGGCGGCGGATCTCGCTTTTCAATACACCTGCAAAGTTAGGCACATACACCTCCATGATCTACCAGCAGCGAAACATCGCCCAATTGGAATGTCCGGTAATTATAAGAGATTGAAATGTTGTGCTCTAGTGATTATGGACGGATAATTATCGACGCATATCAATATCCCACGACAAGGACGTCCCCGGCTGGATCCCTGGAGTGTTCTGATGCGCTCCCCAGCGATGCTTCTGGTTCTGTTCCTTCTTGCGTGCACGCCGACTGCCTTCGCGGGGCCCTTCCTCGCAGCCCCCTTTCTGTCGTACGACACCGGCGCGGGCGCGTGGGGTGTCACCACCGGGGATTTCGACCGGGATGGCCACCTGGACTTGGCGGTCGCGAACCGCGGTGACAACACCGTCTCGATATTGCTGGGAGACGGCACAGGGTCGTTCCGACCGAGAGTCGATTACCCGGCGGGCTACGCCCCCCAAGGCATTCTTGCCGCCGATCTCAACGCCGACGGAATCCTCGATCTGGTCACCTCCAACGGCGGGGATGCGATCGCGATCCTGATCGGCTTGGGCGACGGCACGTTCCGAGAGGGAACCCCTTCATCCATCTTCGGCGGCGGAGGCGCGAGAACCACGATCGTATCCGACCTGAACCGAGACGGCCGGCCGGACCTGGTCGTGGCTTCGGCGGGGTACTCACCGGCGGTCACCGTGGCCTTGGGGAGGGGTGACGGCTCCTTCTTCTCCTCCTATCGCGTACGGGCCACCGGACAGCCGGTCTCCGTCGCAGCGGGCGATCTCAATGGCGATGGCAACCCGGACCTGGTCGTGGGTGATGGCGAGAGCCCTGGTTCGGTCACCGTGCTCCGGGGCAACGGCAATGGCACGTTCGTCACCGGAATCACCGCCCTCACGAATGTGAACCCCAAGTTTCTCTCTCTTTCGGATCTCGACCACGATGGGAAGCTCGATCTGGTCGTTCTGAGCAGGGACAGCAACTTGAACGGGACCGCTTTCGTTCTCCTGGGACTCGGGAACGGCGCCTTCGGCTCCGCCACCTCGTTCCCCGCCGGCAATTTTGTGTCGGGCACTCTGACGCTCGCGGATGTGAACGGCGACTCGAAGACCGACCTCTTGGTCCCGAGCTGGGGGTCGTCCGGCGTGAACGTGTTCCCGGGTCACGGGGACGGCACCTTCGGGCCCGCGAGCACCACCCTGACGGAGCAGGCGCCGCAAACGGCCGCGGTCGGAGACCTCAACGGAGACGGACGGGAGGATCTCGTAACCGCGAACGTGATACCCGGCACCGTGTCGGTGCTGCTCGCGAATGGAAACGGAACGTACGGAACGGACAGGCAGATACCGGTCGGAACCTTTCCGATCGACCTGGCCGCGACGGACCTGAATGGCGACGGCAGAGCCGACCTGGCGGCGACCGCCTACGGATCCGCGTCTATCAGCGTTCTCCTGAATACCGGCCAGGCCACGTTCGCAAGGCACGACTATCCCGCCGGCGCAGGCCCCATCGCGCTCGCCGTCGCGGATCTGGATGGCGACTCGCGGCCCGACATCGCCGTGACCAGCCACGCGGCCGGCACACTGTCGATCTTCCACAGCGGCGTTGATGGCGCTCTGACGCAAGTCGCGACGGTGGCCACTCCGCCGGGAACCAACCGGCTCGCGATCGCGGATCTGAACCGGGACGGCGTCCTGGACATCACCACGACATCCGGTGACGGGGTCTTCGCATGTCTCTACGCCATCGAGGACGCGCGAGGGCTTGCCTCCGCAGCGCCCGCCCCAGGGGCGATCGCAACCTTTCTCGGAGACCGCAAGAGCGTTCTCGTCCCCGGCTCG
>JBGPHU010000005.1:0-35494 GCA_041484545.1 Candidatus Eiseniibacteriota bacterium
CGCTACACCGCGGACCTCCTGGGCGGCGTGCCTTCGATCGTGGTCGGGGTGGCGGCGTACGGGCTGGTGGTGATTCCCATGAGGGGATTCTCGGCGCTGGCGGGCGGCGTGGCGCTCGGCATCCTCATGCTCCCGACGATCATCCGGTCCACGGAAGAAGTCGTGCGCCTCGTGCCCCAGTCCTACCGGGAGGCGGCTCTCGCGCTGGGGGCGCCCCGGTGGAAGGTGACCCAGCAGGTCGTGATTCCGGCGGCGGGGGCGGGCATCGTCACCGCGAGCATGCTCGCGGTCGCGCGCGCGGCCGGGGAGACGGCGCCCCTTCTCTTCACCGCGCTGGGGAACCGGTTCTGGTCCACGCGGCTCGACAAGCCGATCGCGTCGCTGCCGGTGATGGTCTTCGATTACGCGAGGGCGCCGTACGACGATTGGAACCGGCAGGCATGGACGGGGGCGCTGGTTCTGGTGATGATCGTGACGGTGATTTCGGCGTTGCTGCGGATTACCGTGAGACGGGTCGTTCCTCGCTAGGGCTCACGTCCTCCGCGTGATGCTTGATCACGCGGGCCTCGGCGACGAAGACCGCTTCCTCGGCGATGTTGGTCGCGAGATCGGCGACGCGCTCGAGATTGCGCGATACGAGCAGGAGCTCCAGGCCGCGCGGCACCGATTCGGGGGTCTGGGTCATGCCGCCTGAAAGCTTCGCGAAGATCTTGGCCTTCAGGCCGTCGATCTCCACGTCCCTCACGCAGATCCGCTTGGCGGTGTCCGCGTCGCCGTTCAGCCATGCGGTGACCGAGTCGCGGAGCATGGTGATCGTGAGATCGGCCATCACCGGGATGTCTTCGAGGGGCTTGGATTGGGGCAGCGCGCTCAGTCGTATGGCGCTCTGGGCGATGTTCACGGCGTGGTCGCCGATCCGCTCCAGGTCGTTCGAGATCCGGATGGCCGCGACCAGGAAGCGCAGGTCCCGCGCCACGGGCTGCTGGAGTCCGAGGAAGCTGAGCGACTGGCTCTCGATCTGAAGCTCGATCCGGTCGATCGCCATGTCCTCGACCCTCACCTCTTCGGCGAGCTTCGGGTTCCGGGTCTTCAGAGCCTCCATCGACTTGACGAGCGCGGTCTCCGTCCGCCCGGCCATCTCGCTCAGCCGGTCGCGAAGCGCTTCGAGCTCGTGATGAAAATGACGTTCCATTCCCTACCCTTTCCGTTCGGTTGAAATCGGGCCCATTCTACCCGAAGCGGCCCGTGATGTAGTCCTCGGTCAAGCGCTCGCGCGGATGTGTGAAGAGGTCCTGCGTCGGTCCTTCTTCCACCAGCTTCCCTTCCATCAGGAATGCGGTCCGGTCCGAGATGCGCGCGGCCTGCTGCATGTTGTGTGTGACGATGACGACGGAGATCGCGCTCCGGATCTCGAGGATCAGCTCCTCGATCTTGGCGGTCGCGGTCGGATCGAGCGCCGACGCCGGCTCGTCCAGGAGCAGCACCTCCGGTTTCACCGCGAGCGCGCGCGCGATGCAGAGCCGCTGCTGCTGCCCCCCCGAGAGCCCCACGGCCGGCTTGTTGAGCCGGTCCTTGACCTCGTTCCAGAGCGCGGCCTGCTTCAGCGCCTCTTCGACCGCCTGTTCCAGGTCGCGCTTCGAGTGCAACCCGAGAAGGCGCGGTCCGTACGCCACGTTCTGGAAGATCGACATGGGAAACGGGTTCGCGCGCTGGAACACCATCCCGATACGCCGCCGCAGCTCCACCAGGTTGATCCCGCCCCGGAGGATATCCATCCCGTCGAAGTGTATCGAGCCCTCGTAGCGCACCGGCGGAAACAGGTCGTTCATGCGGTTGAAGCAACGGAGCAGCGTGGACTTCCCGCAGCCTGACGGCCCGATGATGGCGGTGATCCGAAGCTCCGGAACGGCGAGCGTGACCGATTTCAGGACCTGGTTGGACCCGTACCAGAGCGAGAGGTCGCGCGCCTCGACGGCGACCTTCGAGGGATCCCCGACGGCCTCCCTCGGCGGGTTCTTTCCGAGGGCCGCCGACGGCTGGAATGCGTGGCTTGCCCGATCGCGCGCGGCCGATTTCGCAAGAAGACCCATGCTGGAAGATTATGCCCCCTGGGCGAGGCGTCAGGTGACGGCTATGTTACAAGGGTGTTACGGCTGCGGAGCGGGCTCAGTCCCGGCGCTCGCGCTCGGAGTGCCGCGCGGGCCTACGTCCGGAATTTCGAACCAAAACGTGCTCCCATGTCCCGGCGCGCTCTCCACGCCCACCCGTCCGCCGTGCAACTCGATCGCGTGCTTCACGATCGAGAGGCCCAGGCCCGTTCCTCCCATGGCGCGAGAGCGTCCCTGGTCCGCCCGGTAGAACCGCTCGAAGACGCGGGGCAGATGCTGCGGTGCGATGCCTCTGCCCGTGTCCGCGACCGAGACGCGAACCACCGCGGCGCCGGCTTCGGCTGAAACCCTCACGATCCCCGAATCCGTGTACTTGATGGCGTTGTCGAGCAGATTCCGGAGCGCGGTCTCGACCCGGTTCCGGTCGAAGCGCGCGCGCAGGCCCTGCCGGACCGCGAGATCCAGCCTGAGGCCCCGCCGGGCCGCGGTCTCCTCGAACCCCGCCGCCATGTCGCGCACCACCACGGCCAGGTCCCAGTCCTTCACGTCGAGGGCCGCGTCCGGCCGGTCCAGGTCGGCCAGCTCGAGCAGGTCCTCCACGATGGCCTCGAGGCGGATCGCCTGGTTCCGGATCGTCTCGACGAACCGGGCGCGATTGGCCTCATCGTCCAGCCCACCCTGGAGCAGCGTCTCGGCGTAGCCGCGAATCGAGGTGAGCGGGGTCTTGAGCTCGTGCGAGACGTTCGCGACGAACTCGCGGCGAAGGTTCGCCATGGCCCGCTCCGGCTTCAGGTCGCGGATCGTGAGGAGCCAGTCGCCGACCTCCGAGCCCTCCCGCGCGGGAGCGGCCGTGACCTCGTGCTCCTGGCGCTCCCCAACGTAGATCGAGGCCTCGCGACGCACGGTGGTGCCGTGCCGCATCGCCTCGCGGACGATCTCTTCGAGCACAGGCTGCCGGGTCGCCGCGAGGCGCGGAGCCGAGGATCCCGCCGGGCGCTTGGCTCCGACCAGCCTCCAGAAGCGTTCGTTCGCATGCAGGATCGTGAGATCGGGAGCGAGGAGGGCCACGCCCTCGCTCAGATTTCCGATCACCGCCTCGCTCAGGTCGCGCTGGGCCTGAAGCTCGGAGAGCTTGGTTGAGAGCCGCTCGGCCATGGAATTGAGCACGCGGGCCAGCGCTCCAAGCTCATCGTGACCTTCCACCGCGATCCGCGTGGTGAGGTCCCCCTGTCCGAGCGCCTCCGCCGAGCGGCGCATGGCCCGTAGTCGGCGGTCCACGCGCAGGCCGAGGAGATAGCCTCCCGCGAGAACGGCGAGGAAGACCGCCCCCACCGAGATCCAGAGATGCCGCTGCCATCGGCGCGCGAACTCATATGCCTGCGGAATCGGGATCGAGATGCGGAGCACGGCCCGCGGCCCCTTTCGACCCGAATCGAGAGGCGCAAGGGGCTCCGCGATGTAGAAGAGTTCTCTCCGGATGGTCCAGCTTCGGCGGTTCGCCTCACCGAGCCCCGTGTCGAGCGCGGAACGGACCTCGGGGCGCCCCGCGTGATTCTCCATGAGGGGAACGGAGTCGAGGGGAACGTTCGAGTCTCCGAGCACGCGCCCCGTCGAATCGATCACCGTCACGCGGCGCTCGATCGCGAGGCCGGCGCGGTCGGCCCAGGCGTCCACGTTCGGGATGTCGCCCCGGGCGATCTCGGCCAGCGGGGCCGAAATCCGGAGCAGCCCGAGCTCGCGCACCCCTTCCTCCTCGAGCGAGCGGGTCGCCATGCGCGAGGAGTCGCGGTCGAGAAGGAGGCCCGCCACGAGAAGGCCCAGGCCGAGCAGGATGGCGATGAGGGAGTAGAGACGCGCCGTGAGCGAGGTCACGCGCTACTTCGCGGAAGTCTCGGCCGCGTAGCCTACGCCTGTGACCGTTCGGATCAACGCGGCGTCCCGCCCCAGCTTGGCGCGGAGCCTACGCACGTGGACGTCCACGGTCCGCGTTTCACCGAAATATCCAAGCCCCCACACCTTGTCCAGAAGCTGCTCCCTCGAGAAGACCCGTCCGGGCTTCTGGAGCAGGTATTCGAGGAGGCGGTATTCCGTGGGCGTCAGATCCAGCTCCCGGTTGTGGAGGAGAACGCGGTGCCGCTCGCTGTCGAACTGGAACGGGCCGACCTTGACCGGCGCCGCGGTTTCCTCGCCGCGCGTCCGACGTAAGATCGCCTGGACCCGGGCGACCATTTCTTTTGGCGAGAAGGGTTTCGTGAGGTAGTCGTCGGCCCCGCGCTCGAACCCCACGAGCTTGTCCATCTCGGTGCTGCGCGCCGTGAGCACCAGGACGGGAAGGGCCTTCGTGCGGGGCTCGGCCCGGATCGCGCCCAGGACCTCGAGGCCGCTCATCTTGGGCAGCAGGAGGTCCAGGATCAGGAGATCGGGCGCGGATTGGAAGACGCGGTTCAACCCAGCCTCTCCGTCGTGCTCCTGGAGCACGCGATACCCCTCACGGGCAAGGTTATAGCTCACGAGGTCGCAGATCTCGGCCTCGTCGTCCACGACAAGGATGGTGGATCTGGGCGTCTTGGGCACCTTGAGGTATCGTTCCCGGGATTTCGACAGCCGACTCTTCACTGAGTCGGACCCCGAATCAGGCGCGCCCAGTATACCATCCTGCTTCGATTCCACGTCCGTTACCCCCCGGGAAGCGTTCCCTCTGAATGACCGAAGGGTCCGCCCTTCTTGTTACTCCGGGGTTGCGGCATCGTGAACGCCCTGTTACAAGGCGAGCATCGTCCATTCCCGCATTGACTTCCTGGCGGCCGTTGGGTACGCTCCGCGGCCTGCATTGTCTCGAATCGAAGTTGAATGCCGTCTCCTGATGCCATGCGAATGCTTATGAAGGAGCGTTCAAGAGCGTGATGACGCGCAGCGACCAGTGGAAGTTCTACCTCACGGTGGTCTTCGTGCTGGCCTCGGTTTGGACACTCTGGCCCACGTTCCAGTTCTACTCGCTTTCCCCCAAGGTCCGGCAGGAGGTCCTGCAGGCCCGTCCCTCCCAGGCCACGAACGAAGGCGAGCGGGGGAAGCTCGAGAAGTACGCCAAGCTCCGCGAGAAGGCTATCAAGCTGGGGCTGGACCTCCAGGGCGGGATGTACCTCCTGCTCGAGGTCGACACCTCCAAGCTCGGCGTGGCCGAGGCCAAGAACGCGGTGAACCAGGCGATGCAGATCATCCGGAATCGCGTGGACCAGTTCGGCGTGGCCGAGCCCTCGATCCAACGGCAGGGTGAGAACCGGATCCTGATCCAGCTTCCCGGGCTCCTGGACCAGGAGCGCGCCAAGGCGCTCATCGGCCAGACGGCGCTCCTCGAGTTCAAGCTGGTGAAGACCGAGGAGGAGTCGAAGGCGCTCTATGACCGCATGGACGCTTACTTCGCGCGCCGGCTGCGAAACGGAGCGGCCCCCGACAGCGCGGCGCCCGATTCGGTCCAGCATCCCTTCACGTCCAAGATCCTCTCGTCCTCGCACTCGGAGGGCCTCGTCCTGGCCGAGAACGTGGCGATCGTGGACGCGATGATCCGGGCGCTCAACGCCGACTCCACCTTCTCCTCCGACGCGCAGCTCGCCTGGGACTCGCACGACACGGATGTCTCCGGCCGCACGGGTCGCGGGCTCTACGTCGTAGGAAAAGAAGCGCTGATGAAGGGCTCCGAAGTGGCGAGCGCCCAGATGCGGCTCGATCTGGACGCGACCCGTCCCGGCGCCCCCGGCGTGTCCTTCAATCTCACGAGCCGCGGAGGAGCCCTCTTCGGCGACCTCACGGGCTCCAACGTGGGACGCAGGCTGGCCATCGTGCTGGACGGAAAGATCCAGTCCGCGCCCAACATCCAGGAGAAAATCCCGCGTGGGCAGGGCTCCATCACCGGGACCTTCACCGAGGAAGAAGCGCAGAACTTGGCGATCGTGCTCCGCTCCGGCGCTCTGCCGGCTCCCGTCAACGTCATCGAGGAGCGCACCATCGGCCCCACGCTGGGACAGGACTCGATCGAGCGGGGCTTCCACGCGGGCGCCTTGGGCGCCCTCCTGGTCGTGCTCTTCATGCTCATCTATTACCGGATTTCGGGCGTGGTGGCGGTGGTCGCCCTGGTCCTCAACATCCTGGGCCTGCTGGCGTGCATGGCCGGATTCCACTCCACGCTCACGCTTCCGGGAATCGCCGGGATCGTGCTCACGATCGGGATGGCGGTGGACACGAACGTGCTCATTTTCGAGCGCATCCGTGAGGAGCTGCGGAACAAGAGGACGGTGCTCGCCGCCATCGAGACCGGCTACGCGCGCGCCTACCGCACGATCATCGACGCGCACGTGACCACGCTCCTGAGTTCCTTCGCCCTGATGTGGTTCGGGACCGGGCCCATACGCGGATTCGCCATCACGCTTTCGATCGGACTCATCATCAACCTCATCACGGCGGTCGGGATCTCGAAGATGATCTTCGACGCGTGGTCGGTCCGCCGGAAGCTTTCGTCCATCAGTATCTAGGAGAGCCGATGTTCCAGATCCTGCACGGAGTCAATGTCGACTGGATGAGGCGGCGCCACCTCGCCTTCCTCTTCTCGGGCGCGTGCGTGCTGATCTCGATCATCTCGCTGATCGCGCACGGGGGCCCGCGCTACGGCGTGGACTTCACCGGAGGCTCGCTCGTCGAAATCCTTGTCACCCCGCCCGTCCACGCGGACGAAGTGCGCGCGGCCGTGGACCGCGCGGGCTATCGCGGGAGCGAAATCCAGGAGCTGAGCCGACCGGGGCAGTTCCTGATCCGGACCGAAGCCAGGTCCGGCCAGAACCCCGCGCCCGCGATTCAGGCGGCCGTGGAGGCGCAGCATCCGGGAACGCATGTCGAGAGGCTGCGCTACGAGGCGGTCGGGCCGCGTGTGGGCGGCGAGCTTCGCGGGGCGGCCATCAAGGCCATCTTCTTCGCGCTCGGCTTCATCCTGATCTACGTCGGGATCCGCTACGACTGGAGATACTCCCTGGGCGCCGTGGCCGCGCTCTTCCACGACGTGTTCATCACCCTGGGCGCGCTCAGCATCACCAACAAGGAGATCACGCTCACGGTGGTGGCGGCCCTCCTGACCATCGCCGGCTATTCCATCAACGACACCATCGTAGTCTTCGACCGGATCCGCGAGCGGTCCAAGACACTCCGCCGCGAGCAGCCGACCAGGATCATGAACATCGCCATCAACGAGACGTTGAGCCGTACCATCATCACGTCGTTCACGGTCTTCCTCACCGTTCTGGCTCTCTATACGCTGGGCGGGGAAGTCATCCACGATTTCGCGTTCGCGATGCTCGTGGGCGTGGTGTTCGGAACCTACTCGTCGGTCTACGTCGCAAGCGGGCTCGCGCTCGAAGTCCAGCTCTGGCTCGAACGCGCGGGCCAGGGCCGCCCCAAGAAGTAGCTCCGGTCCGCGCCGCCCCGCACAACGGAGCCCCGGTGACGATTCCCAGATTGCTGATGCTCGCCTTTCTCGCCTCGACGGTGGCTGCTGCCGGCTCCGCATGGGCCGAGCCCCCGGCGGACCAAGCGCCTCCGAGCGCCATCCGGCTCTTCGCGGGCGTGGAGGAAGCATGGGCCGCGTCGGACGCGGAGCGCCTTGCCTCGCTCCTGGATACGACGGCGGTTCGGATCGCCATCAAACCCGGCGCGCCGCTCACGAGCGCGCTGACCCGCGTCGCGGCCGCCTTCCTGCTCAAGGACCAGCTGAGCCTCGTGCGCACGGAGAAATTCCGGATGACCCGCTTCGATTGCGACAAGAAGCGCGATGTCTGCCGCGCGATCGCGACGTGGACCGGTGATTGGGGCGGACGCCAGGGCACGCGCGCGGTCCGGGTCACGCTGACGGCGCGGGGCAGGGCCAACCGATGGCTCCTAACCGAAATTCGCGCCGAGGACTGATCTCCGCCTCATGAGCCCTTCCTCCGGCATGCGGGCCGACGTTCTCTACACGGCCGATCTCCACGGGAGTCGCGAGCTCTATCTGGAGGCGTTCACGCTCGCGCGGACGCTCGGCGTCCGGGCGGTCATCCTGGGAGGCGATCTGGCGCCGCACGCCACGGTCGTCGAGCAGCGCGGGTTCTTCCACGAGTTCCTGATCCCGCTGCTGCGCGAGTATCGCCAGGAGGCGGCCTCCGCGGACCTCTTCTACATCATGGGGAACGACGACTGGCGGGCCAATCTGCCTCTCCTGGTCGGAGCCGGGATCGAGCGGTGCCACCACATCCATTGCCTGGTGCGGCCGTTCCAGGGATCCTTCTGGATCGCGGGCATGGGCTCGGTGAGTCTCACGCCCTTCGCGCTCAAAGATTGGGAGCGCTGGGAGGAGGGGCTCCAGGGTCCGGTGCGCCTGGACGGATTCCGGAGCGCGGAGGACGGATCGGTGCATCCGTTCGATTTCCGGGTGCGCGAGTGGGAGGAGTGGATCGGGAAAGACCTCGAGACGATCGGCAACGAGCTTCGGCCCGAGCGCACCCCGCTCGTGTGCGCCTTTCACGGGCCCCCGCACGGCACCGCGCTCGACGTGATCCATGGAGAGGTTCATGTCGGGTCGCGCGAGGTCCGGAAGTTTCTCGAAGCGCACCGGCCGGTGCTCTCCCTCCACGGCCACATCCACGAATCGCCGGCCGTCTCCGGAAAGTTCGCCGACCGGCTCGGCCCTACGATCTGCGTAAATCCGGGCCAGCGGATGGGCAGTACGCTGCACGCCGTATGGTTCCGGCTGGACGATCTGGAAGGCTCCCTGACGCACACCCTGCTGGGCCCCGCAACACTCGACGCTCCGGCAACTTAAAAGCCCGCCAGGGCTCCACGGCCCGGAACCGGAGCGCCTTCTGGCAGGTAGTACTCTCCGCCGAGTCCCGGAAGCGCGGGACGCGCCACCATCTGTTATAATCGTGCTACTTAGAGCCAATCTAGGAGTTCCGTGACCGCATTTTCCTCTTCAAGCCACAGACCCCTGCCCCTACTGGCCGCCTTTCTGGCCGCCGGCATGGCATGCGCCTTGCCTTCTCATGCGCCCGCCGCTTCCCGCGAGCTCGAGCTGGACGGCGGATTCACGATCGCCCGGTTGAAGTACACGGGGGGTGGAGATTGGTATTCCGATGAGACCTCGCTCCGAAATCTTCTTCGTGCATTGAAGGAGCGGGGGGAGATCCGCGTGAGCCAGGAGCAGGAAGCCGTCGTGACGCCGACAGACCCGGAAATCTGGAATTACCCCATGCTCTTCATGACCGGTCACGGCAACGTGAAGGTGAGCGAGGACGAGGCGCGCGCGCTGCGGAGCTATCTCGACGCGGGCGGACTTCTCTGGGCGGACGACAATTTCGGGATGGACAAGTCGTTCCGCGACGCCGTGAAGCGAATCTATCCCGATACTCCCCTGACCGAGCTTCCCTTCACCCACGCGATCTTCCGATACCCGAATTCCTTTCCCGCGGGGGCGCCCAAGATCCATGAGCACGACGGAGGGCCCGCGCGCGTATTCGCGGTCGTCAAAGGGGGCCGCGTGCTGGTTCTGTACACCTTCGACTGCGATATCGGAAACGGGATCGAGGACGCGGGCATCCACGATGACCCGCCCGAGAAGAGGCAGGCCGCCATGCGCTTCGCGATCAACGTCGCGACCTACGCGGTGACGCATTGAGGCCCGTCCGATGAGCCCGGCCTACGACGCGCTTCTTCGCGAGCTTCACCGCGCGCGCCGGTTCCTGATCTGGCGCTCGGTGGAGCGCGCGGGCGTGTTCGCGACGCTGGGGCTCTTGTCCTTGGCGGTCCTGGCGCTTCTCCTTGCCCTCGTGCTTCCTCTGCATCGGTCCGAATACGCGGCGCTCCGCTCGGCGCTCCTCGTCGGCGCCATGGGGGGTCTGATATTCGCGCTCGTGCGCGTGATGCGCTCCCGCGCCGGACTCCCGGAGGCCGCGCTCGAGGCGAGCCATCTCATCCACGAGAGGGACGACGGGCTCCTGACCGCCTTCGAGTTGGGCCGCCCACCCAGCGCTCCGCCGGGGACCCGGGTGTCCACCGGCTATTCCGACGCCCTCACCCAGCATGCGGTGCGAAGCGCCGCGGACCGCGCCGCCTCGCTCCCGCTGGGCCGCCTTCGCGTCTGGAGCGGGCGCAAGAGATCGATCGAGCGCCTCGGGATCGTGTTCCTTGTTCTCGCCGGCGTGGCGGCGCTCGGAGGGTCGCGCACGGTGACGACCGTGAGGCGCATCGCGGACCCCGAGAGGGCGCCGCTCGCTCCGATCGGGATCCGGGTCGAGCCGGGATCGGAAGAGGTCGAAGGGGGGGTGTCGGTGCCCGTGCGCGTCTACATCAGCGGGACCGACCGGAAGCCCCGGCTCCTCGTGAAGGAGCGCGGCGCTGAGAGCGAGCGCCCGTGGCGGGAACAAGCGCTCGAGCGCGCGACCGATGGCGTTGCGCCCCGCGCCCGTGAGCGTTCGTACGCGGCCGTGATCCCGAATCTGAACGAGGACCTCGTCTATCAGGTCCGCGATCTGGACCAGGTCAGCCCTGTGTATCGCATCTCGGTGCGGGACCTGCCGCGCGCGTCCGGATTCCGCGTCCGGTACGAGTATCCCGCCTATTGCGGACTCACGCCCGAAGCGTCGAACGGAATCACCGGCGACCTCGTCGCGCCCCGCGGAACCCGCGCGCGCCTCGAGGTGCTCCTCAACCGGTCGGTCGACACGGCTTCGCTCCAGTACGACGGGGGCGCGGCACTGAGCGGAGAGCTGGGCGAACGGCTCGCGCGCTTCGTGGTGTCGATCCGCGCGGATGGGGCTATCGCATCCGCCTCGTGGATGCGCGCGGCCGCAAGGTCGACCTGGGGCCTTACGACATCAAGTCCATCCCCGACCGTCCCCCGACGGTAACCGTCGTCGCTCCCGGCCCGGTGGAGGACGTGACGAGGGACCTGACCACGACCATCGTGGCGGGCGCCACCGACGACTACGGCGTGCGGAAGGTTCTGCTGCGCTACCGCGTCCGCGAGGGATCGCAGGCGGTCGAGACCCTGCACGACGAGAAGGACGGCACGCGCGAGCTGGCCGTGCGCTACACGTGGGCGCTCGGCTCCTTCAATCTGCTTCCCGGCGAGGAGATCCAGTACGAGGTTGGCGCCCAGGACGGAGACCAGATCGACGGGCCCCAGACCTCCTGGTCGGAGACACGGACCCTGCGCTTCCCGTCCGCCGCGGAGATCCTCTCCTCGGTGGAGCGGCAGCAGGACGAGTCCGTGGCGACCCTCGAGGACGCCATCCGGAGCGCCAAGGCGCTGCAGCAGAAATCCGAGGAGCTGGAGCGGGATTTGGGACGCGCCAAGGATCTGCCGTGGGAGAAGGGGCAGGACATCCAGAAGACGCTCGAAGGCCAGCAGGCCCTTCGCGAGCAGATCGACAAGGTGGCCGCGAAGCTGGGCCAGGACGCCGACAAGCTCTCGCAGTCGCGCGCCATGAACGCCGAGCTGGTCCAGAAGCTGAACGAGCTGCATCAGCTCCTGAGCCAGCTTCACGACCAGTCGATCCTGCGCGCCATGCAGCGCGTCCAGGAGGCGCTCAAGAACATGTCTCCACAAGAGCTCGAGAAGGCGATGCAGAACATGAAGCTCACGCAGGAGGAAGTGATCCGCAATCTGGAGAAGACGATCGAGCTCCTGAAACAGGTCAAGATGGAGGAGAAGCTCGAGGCCGCGTCCGAGCGCGCCGCCGACATGGCGCGCCGGCAGCTCGCGCTCAACGATTCGCTCGCCCGCGCGCGCCAGCCGGGCGACATGAAGGACCTCGCCAAGGGCGAGAAGGAAATCCAGAAGATGAGCCAGGAACAGCGCGCGGCGCTGGATTCCCTCGCGGCCGAGCTCAAGGAAATGGACAAGGAATCGGCCCAGGACGCCCAGGAGCAGAAGGCGCGCCTCCAGGGCCTCTACCCCATATTCGAGAAGTCGGTCCAATCGATGCAGGACGCGGAGAAGCAGGACGCGAAGGAGAGCACGCAGGATCTCGAGCACCAGCTCGAGGAGATGCGAAACGCGATGAAGAAGATGAAGGACGATTTCGCGTTCCGGAAGAAAAACGACGTGGGACGGAAGATGGACGCGGCGATCGCGGATCTGCTCGAGATCGCGGACGCGCAGGAAGAGACCCTGGACGATCAGAAGAGCCCCACCGGAGCGCGCGCCTCGACCCAGCAGGGGCTCGAGGAGACGACCGAGGGCGCCGCGAACCGGATCGGGGAGCTTAGCAAGAAAACGCTGTTCATCACGCCCGACGTGATGCAGTCGATCGGGCGCGCCCTCTCGAATCAGAAGAACGCGGTGGGCCGCTATTCCATGGAGGACCTGATCGGCGGGCTCGTCTCCAGCAAGGAGGCGACGATCGCGCTGAACCAGGCCGCCACGGCGCTCTTGAGGGGCCGGGACGCCATGGCCTCGGCCAAGTCCTCGACCGGGTTCCAGGAAGCGATGCAGATGCTCCAGAGCCTCGCGGGAGACCAGCAGAAGCTCAACAGCCAGTCGCTCTCGATGCTGCCGGGAGGCGAGGGCGGGCAGGGCCAGGAAGGGAGGCTGACACCCGATCAGGCCGGCGCCCTGAGCCGGATGGCGGCCGAGCAGGAAGCCATCCGCCGCGGGCTCGCGGAGGCCTCGCAGAAGCTCGGACAAGGCGGCGGGACGCTCGGAGATCTGGGCCAGGCCGGCGAGGACATGAAGAAGGTCGCCGAGGATCTGCGCGGCGGCAGGCTCAGCCAGGAGACCGTGGAGCGCCAGCAGCGAATCCTGAGCCGCCTTCTCGACGCGCCGCGCAGCGTGGAGAAGCGCGACTACTCGCGGCGCCGCACCTCGAGACCGGGCATCGACGTCGTCCGCTCCTCGCCCGACGCCCTGTCGCCGGAGCTATTGAAGGCGCGTCCCTCGCTGGCCGCGCTCCTGGCCCGCGGCGGGCGCGATCCCGTGTCGCCGCGCTACCGCGCCATCGTCGACCAGTACTTCCAGGCGCTCCTGCAAGGAAAGCTGCGGTGACGGTCCGCCACGGCGCTCGCGTGATCGCGGCCGCCTGCTTCCTCTGGCCCGGTCTCGCGGGCGCCGCTCACGCGCCGGTCCAGCCGGCCCCGTCCTCCACGCCGGCGCCCGCGGTGGACCGGAGCAGCGTCTACCACACCCTGCTGGGAAACCTCTCCATCAGCGCCCCCGCCGATACGCTCGGCGGCGGGGAGTACCAGGCGGCGCGGTGGCTCTTCGAGGCGGGACTCTTCGATTCGTCGGCCGTGGGGTTCCAGCGGTTCGCCGTCCGCTTCCCGCGGAATCTCCTGGTGAACGACGCGATCGAACGGGTCCTCCTGATCCGCGAGAATCGCGAGCCCGGGGACGAGGCGCTCAAGCTCTACGCGCGCACGTGGGCGCTCCGGTTCGCGGGACTCTCCGATTCGGCGGCGGCAACGGCGCGGCTGGGGCTCGAGCGGTTCCCGGGCGCGCGCATCCGCTACCACTGGAACTATCTCCTGGCCGAGATCTCCCGCGAGCGCGGCGACCACGTGGAGGCGATCCGCTTCGCCCTCCTGGTCGCGGATTCGACCTCGAAGAGCCGGCTCGCGCCCTACGCGCTCAAGCTCGCCGGCGACGAGACGGTGGCCATGGGGGACGACCCCGCGAAGGCGCTCCGTCTCTACCAGACGCTCCTCGAGCGCTACCCGGCGTCGCCTCTGGCGCCTCCCGTTCGCGCGGAGGTGATGGAAATCCGGAAGAAGCTCCAGCTTTGAGATACGCGATCTTATCCCCGCTCGTCGCGTCGGGCTTCCTCCTCCTGGCTTTGGCTTCGGGCGTTTCGCCCGCCCGCGCCGAGCTGCTCGTGCCGATGGACGAGACGCAGACCGACCACCTCCGCGCCTACGGGCTCACCTTCTGGACGCTGCAGCAGGGGCTCCACGACGAATGGCTTCTCAATTACCGCGGAGGATCGTTCCTGCTCCCGGACGACGCGCGCATCCAGAGCGAGGCCGCGGTGCGCGGCGTGCGCCTGGAAGAGGTGAACGGCTCGCAGGTGGCCCAGATCCGCGCGGAGATAGCCGACAACAACATGGAATCGGTGAAGCTCGAGACCGCGCCGCGCATCGCCGTCTACGTGCCGCCGACGGCGCCGCCGTGGGACGACGCGGTGCAGCTCGCCCTGGAGTACGCGCAAATCCCCTACACCAAGATCTGGGACGCGGAGGTGATGCAGGGGCGCCTCTCCGAGTACGACTGGCTGCACCTCCACCACGAAGACTTCACGGGGCAGTACGGGAAGTTCTACGCCGCGTTCGCGGGCACCGACTGGTACCGGAAACAGGTGGCGGAGAACGAAGCGATCGCCAGGAAACTGGGCTACTCCAAGGTGTCGGAGCTGAAGAAGGCGGTGGCCCGCACGATCAAGGCCTATGTCGCCGCGGGCGGGTTCCTCTTCGCCATGTGCTCCGCGACCGACACGTTCGACATCGCGCTCGCCGCCGAGGGGATCGACATCGCGGGCCCCGAATACGACGGCGACCCCGCCGATCCCTCCGCCCAGCGGAAGCTCGATTTCAACAAGTGCGTCGCGTTCCAGAATTTCGAGCTGGAGCAGAGCCCGCTCGTCTACGAGTATTCGAACATCGACACCAGCTCCAAGGACATGATCCGCGGGCAGCGGAACGACTACTTCACGCTCTTCGATTTCTCCGCGAAGCAGGACCCCGTCCCCAGCATGCTGGTGCAGGACCACGTGGCGAACGTTCCCGGATTCATGGGCCAGACGACCGGGTTCGAGAAGAAGCTCCTGAAGCCCGCGATCACGGTGCTTGCGGAAGTGCCCGGCGCGGACGAGGCGAAGTACATCCACGGCCATTTCGGCAAGGGCACGTTCACCTTCTACGGCGGCCACGACCCCGAGGACTACCAGCACGCGGTCGGAGACCCGCCCACCGACCTGTCGCTTCACAAGAACTCGCCGGGCTACCGGCTGATCCTCAACAACGTCCTCTTCCCCGCGGCCGAGAAGAAAGAGAAGAAAACATAATATTTGTGGAGGACTGGGCCCGCCGATACACTGCTCCGCCTATGATCACGATGGCAGACGCAATCCGGCCCGGCTTCCGGCGCCACGGCGCATCCGCGGCGGCCGAACCCGCTCCGGCCACGGCGATCCCCGCCGGGCGCGCGAAGGCCGGCGCGCTCGCCTCTGAGCTGCTGCTCGTCCTCGCCGGGAGCGCCCTGATCGCGCTCTCCGCGTGGGTGGCGATCCCGCTCCCCTTCTCGCCGGTGCCGGTGACGGGGCAGACCTTCGCGGTGTTGCTGGTGGGCTCGGCTCTGGGCTCGCGCCGCGGCGCCGCATCCGCGCTCGCGTATCTCGCCGAGGGAGCCTGGGGGCTCCCGGTCTTCGCGGGCGGCGCGGCGGGTCCGCACGTCCTCGTGGGGCCGACGGGAGGGTACCTCGCGGGATTCGTCCTCGGCGCTTTCGTGTGCGGCGGCCTTGCGGAGCGCGGCTGGGACCGGCGCCCGCTTCCGACTCTGGGCTCGATGCTCATCGGAAATCTCGCCATTCTCGCGCCGGGTCTCCTCTGGCTATGCCGGATTGTAGGTCCCGGGCGCGTGTTGGCGCTCGGGCTCTTCCCGTTCGTCCTGGGCGACGCCGTCAAGATCGCGTTCGCGGCGGCGCTCCTCCCGCTCGGGTGGAAATTCCTCCGCCGCTTCGGCGCCCGCTAGCCCGTGGCCGTCCTCAACAAGTTCGCCAAGCGCACCGTGCTCGTCACGGGAGCGACCGGCGCCATCGGGCGCGCGGTTTGCCGCGACCTCGTGGTGAACGGCTACCTCGTGCTCGGGCTCGTCCGGACTCTCGAGGCGAAGGAGCGGCTGCCGTACGCGGTGATCCCGGTGATCGGCGACATCCGCGATTCCCTGTCCTGGGAACACTCCATCGAGCAGGCGGACCTCGTGATCCACCTCGCGCTCCATCCCCTGGAGTCCGCCGGACCCAAGGAATACGAGGACGCGGAGCGCGAGGCCCACGCCATCGCGGCGGTCCTGGACCGAATCGCGACCTTCTGCCGGCGCCACAAGAAGCTCATGATCCACACATTCGGCGCGCTGCTCTACGAGCCCGATCTCGACGGGTGGGTTCGCGAGACGTCGGCGATCACGAGCGGACGCGGATTCGGCATCCGGCACCGGATCGCCTACCCGGTGCTCGAGCGGCAGCGCAAGCGCGGCCTCCGGGCGATGAGCGTGAATCCGGCGTTCGTGTACGGACCCGGCGGCTGGTTCGAAAACGGCGTGCTTCGTCCGATGAGCCGCGGAGAATCCACGGTGATCGGCGATGGATTGCAGACGATGCACTACATCGAAGCCGCGGACGCGGCGTCCGGGTACCGGCTCGCCATCGAGCGCGGGATCCCCGGCGAGGACTATCTTCTGGCGGACGACCGCCCGACGACGCTCGGCGAGTTCACCGCGCTCGTGGCGAAGGAGATGAAAGCGCCGCCTCCGATCCCGATCCCCGAGGAAGAGCTGATTCCGGTGCTCGGGAAATGGGCCGTCGAGGCGTACACCACCTGCCCCAAGGTGGACAGCACCAAGGCGCGCCGGGATCTGGGCTGGGCTCCGCGCTACCCCACCATCCAGGAGGGAATACCTCCCGTGGTGCGCGCGTTCCGGCGCGAGATCCTGGCCGTTCCCGCCTAAGCCGCCGGTGGCTCATTCGAGCCGCCGCGCGGGGCAAAATTCCCCACCCCGCATTCGACGCCCGCTTCCTCCGCGACCGCTAACCCCCTTGTTCATGCCCGGATTCCGATTTCCGGCGCGGCGGCATGCTCGATGCCCTAACCAGGTGTGAATTCACCCCCGCGCAAGCGGGCGCCCTGGGTGGCGTAAAGGAGGAAGCATGAACGCTCGGTGGAATAGAGCCGCGCTCGCGGTCCTGTTGGGATTGAGCGCAGCGCTCGCAGGCTGCGGCCAGGCGCCGCTCGGCCCCAGTGATACCGCTATCGGCGGCGGCCTGAGCGGGAATTCTCTCGCGCCGCCCATTGTCACCCTCGCCTCGGACGGGACGGTGGGTTATGTCTGGGCGCCGGTCGAAGCCGCGGTAGACGCGTCGGTATCGATGGCGTCGACCTTGCCAAAATCGGTGAGTGCGTCGGCAAAGCTCGACGGCTCGAAGGGTGGCACCGTTCGAGCGGGCCGGTTCAGGGTCACGCTGCCGCCCGGCGCGTTCAGCGGATTTGCGACCGTCACCGTTTCGGTGGCCGACACCACGGTAATGATCTGCGACCTCTCGACCTCGCCACAGTCGGCGAACAAGTTCACTAATCCAGCCCTGTTGATCACGGATTATTCCGGGACCTCGGTCGATGTCTCGACGTTGACGACGTACTGGTACGACCCGACCCGGCTCCTCTGGGTGAGCCTCAGTGCGAGATCCAGGACGTCGGGAACGGCCATCGTGACCAGTCTCGATCACTTCTCGAGATACGCCACCGGAAAGGCGGGCTGGTAGCTCCATGGCACTGATCGAATACGTCGCGATCGTGATTCTGGGCGGGCTCGTGCTCGCGTGGGAGGCCTGGTCTCCGGGCCAGGCCGGAGCGGAGCCCATGGCGCTCCTCTTCTGGGTACTGGCGAACATGCTGGGCGAGCTTCTGTGGCTCCCGGCCCCCCGGCAGCGCGGCTATCTCAGCATGGCGACCGCGGCCAACTTCGCGACCCTTCTCGTGCTTCCGGTGTCGCTCGCGGTCACCGTGACGGTCCTGGCCGGCGCGCTCGTGGACCTCCTGTTCCGCCACCGTCGCTGGTATCAGGTTCTGTTCAACGCTTCCGTCTGCTGCATCGCCGTGTTCTCGGCTTCGAGCGTCTTCACGAGGATCTCCCAGGGCCACGACGGGCTCGAGAATCTGCTGTCGCCCCTGAACGCCGGCGCGCTGGCGCTCTCGGCCGTGACCTACTTCCTGCTCAACACGTGGCTCGTCACGGGGGTCGTCTCGCTGGATCAGAAGCTCAAGCCGGCTCACGTCTGGTCGACGACGTTCGCGTCGCCGGAGGAGGTGCTGGGCTCCTTCGTCCTCTTCACGCTGGGGCTGCTCTTCGCGGCGCTCTTCCTCGCGTGGGGATACATGAGTGCCTTCCTGGCTACTATCGCGACCTACTTCGTGCGCGGGGCGTACAACAAGTACGTCGAGGGGCGTCCGCCTACTGCATCTCCATCAGGCGCTGTCTCAGGTCCGGGCTGAGCGTCCCCTCGAAGACCTCCTCGACGGGGCCGGTCATGATGAGATCGAGTTCGGGACCGACTTCCACTTCCAGCTGCCCCCCCTCCATCAGCACCGACACCGTTCCATCCACCAGCCCGCGGTCGAAGCAGGCCGTCGCCACCGCGCAGGCGCTCGTGCCGGAAGCCAGCGTGTGCCCGGCGCCCCGCTCCCAGACGAGCGCCCGGGCGCTGCGGCGCGATTCGGCGGCCGCGAGCTGCACGTTGATGCGGTCGGGAAAGGCCGCGTGGCGCTCCACGAGAGGGCCGAGCGCGAAGAGCCGCTCGCGCGTGAGCGGCTCGCCGAAGATGACGCAGTGCGGATTTCCAACGGAGACCACGGTCACGTCGAGCCGGTCTTGGTCCACCTCCAGGGTTCGCTTCGTCCGGTCGATCACGGCCCGCCCCATCTCCAGACGCACCGCGTGGACGCGGCCCTGGCGCCGGTACACCTCGGCGGCCACGGGGCCGGCCACGGTCTCGATCACGAACGTCGTCTCCGCCGTGTAGCCGTGATCGCTCAGGAATTTCGCGGCGATCCTGAGTCCGTTGCCGCTTCGTTCCGCCACGGAGCCGTCCGGATTCCAGATACGCACGGAAAAGTGGTCGGCGCGCCGGCCGATTTCCAGCACGCCGTCCGACCCCAAGCCTAGATTTCGGTGGCATAGCAAGCGCACGCGCTCGGGGGTGAGCGGAATGCCAAAACGCGCTCCGTCCACCACCACGTAGTCGTTTCCGAGGCCGTGCCCCTTGACGAAATCACCGGCCGGCATCGGGAGCCTCCAGCCCCGCGACGCGGAGCGCCTCGCGCACGGTTTCGGCGCCCGCGACCGGCGCGCAGAGCTCGATCGACTGGCGGACCCGCGCCCGGGTGCCTCCCACGTTGATCGCGCCGATGGCGTGGGAGCGAAGCTGGCGCCACATGCGCGTCGTGGCCAGGATCGCCACCACGCAGTACTCGCGGGCGGAGGCGCTGAGGCCGGGCCGCGACAGGGTCTTCCCATACCCTTCGAGAATCATCCAGGAAGCAAGATCGGGCGAGAGGCCGCGCATCGTTTCCAGCAATTTTTCATAGTTCCTGCCGTACACGCTCCGGCACAGATTCTCGCCGACTCGAAGCCATCCCTCGGTGTCGATGCGCGCGGCCGCCGGGAGGCGCGCGCCGTGCCGGTCCAGCGCGGGCCGGGCCGCGAAGAGCGCCTCGATCGCGCGGGGAAAGCCGACGAAGAGATAGGACTGGAGGAGCGCCTCGTACAGCGCGGCCGGCGAGGCTCCATTCGAGAGCGCCTCCTCGGCGCCCGCGGCCACGGAGGCCGGGTCGCCGCCCGCGATGGCCGAGGAGAGCGCCACCAGACGCTCCTCGGCGGGAGGAAGCGCCGTGTCGCGGCCTTCCCGCTCAGCGGGCAAGGGCATGCGACAGCTTGGGCAGTGACACGTCCATGCGATAGGAGATGTTCATGTGTCCGTCCTCGAACTCCTCGTATTCGTGCGGCACGCCAAGATCCCCAAGCCGCTTCGAGAAGCAGCGGGCTCCCAGCTCGAGATAGAACTCGTCCTCCCGGCCGCAGTCGAGGTAGAGCAGGCGGAGCTTTCTCAGATCGGCGGCGTGGCGCTCGATCAGGTAGAGGGGATCCCACTCAAGCCAGCGCTTCCATACGTTCTCGTCGATGGCGCCGGTTTCGAGGTCGAAGGGCAGGTCGCAGAAGGCGGGCGGAACGCCCACGTTGGGCGAGTAGGCCGCGGCCATGGCGATGATATTGAGGGCCATGATGTCCTCGTGTCGCTTTCGCTGCGAGGCGCGGAAAGACCGCACATACGCCTCGATTCCGCCCGCGTTCCGGATGATTCGCAGCGCGGGCCCGAAGTCGCGCTTGTAGCAATACTCGAAGAGGATGTCGCCGCTGTGGCACGCCACGGCTCCGAACGTCTCCGGACGCCGCATTCCCAGCATGAGCGCGCCGTATCCGCCGCTCGACTTTCCGATCACGCCCCGGTGCTCACGGGCCGCGAGCGTCCGGTAGCGCGAGTCCACGAACGGCACCAGCTCCTCGATGACGTGGTCCTCGTAGCGGCCCAGCGCCGGGGAATTGACGTACTGGCTCCCCCCGATGTGCGTGAAGCAATCGGGCAGCGCCAGGATCATGGGCTTCGCTCGGCCCGACGCGAGCAGAGCGTCCATACGGTCGGCGATGCCGGGACTCCAAGGGTTGTCGTTCAGCATCATCCGGCCGCGTCCCGTGAAGCCGCTCAAGCACCACGCCACCGGGTAGCGCTCGCTCCCCCGGTCGTAACCCGGCGGCAGGTAGACAAAGAGATCGCGGACGTGAGGGTCGCCCGGCAGATTCCCTTCGAGCACCCGGCTCTCGACGCGATCGCAACGCACCGTCCCCTTCGGAGTTTCCATGACCCGGAGCCTAGGTGCGCAAAGCGATCGTGTCAATTCGGGGACGCGCTGCTAGATTCACCCCATTCGATTATGGTGATCGCGACCGGAACACGACTCGGACCGTGAGGGCGCTCGACTTCGCGACCGCGGGCGTCGCCGCGGCGGCGCTCTGCTGGATCGAGGCGGGGGTCAGCGCGCGGCTGGGCTATCGGCGGACTCCGGGACTGGGATTGGTCGAGCCGTTGCGCGACGAGGCGCTCCCCTCTCTGACCATCCTCGCGACCGCGAAGGACGAAGCCCCGCGCGTGGAGCAGGCGGCCCGCTCGCTGCTCGCCCAGGATTATCCGCGCCTCACCCTTCTCGTCGTGGACGACCGCTCCGAAGACGGAACCGGCGAGATCTTGGACCGGCTCGCGCGGGAGGATCCACGGCTCCGGGTGGAGCACGTGGACACCCTGCCGGAGGGGTGGATCGGGAAATGCCACGCCCTGGCGCGCGGCGCGGAATCGACCGATTCGGAATGGATTCTCTTCGTGGACGCCGACGTCACGCTAGCGCCGGACGCGGCCCGGCGCGCGGTCTCGCTCGCGACTCGGGAGGGCTTCGACCATGTGGCCGTGGGTCCGGCCATGAGCCTCCAGAGTCTCGGAGAGGCGATCTTCGTCGCGGCGTTCATGGTCGTCTTCAACGCCACGCAGCGTCCCTGGCTGGCCTCCG
This sequence comes from Candidatus Eiseniibacteriota bacterium, assembly GCA_041484545.1. Lineage (GTDB taxonomy): Bacteria > Eisenbacteria > RBG-16-71-46 > SZUA-252 > SZUA-252 > WS-7. Next base: position 21,501 of record JBGPHU010000005.1, read on the forward strand.
ACCCGCGCCGGAAGAACGTGATCGGAATCGGCGCTTTCAACCTGATCCGCCGCGAGGCGTACCGGCGCGCCGGCGGACACGCGGCGATCCGCTACGAGCTTCTGGACGATATGGCGCTGGGAAAGATACTCAAGAGATGCGGGGCCCGGCAGGTCTTCGCGAAACACGACGAGCGGGTCCTCGTGAGATGGCATCCCGGCGTCCGGGGCCTGATCCGGGGCGTCGAGAAGAACGCATTCCCCGCCGCCCGCTACAACGTCCTTGTCGGCGCTACCGCGCCCTGGCTCATGCTCTGGGTCGGGTGGGCGCCAGTGGTCGGCCTCCTCCTGCCCGGAACGACCCCCAAGCTGTGCGCGCTCGCGGCGTGGGTCGGAATCTTACTGTGCTACCGGGAGGTGGAACGGAGCGTGCGGATCAGGCTATGGCAGGCAATCCTGAGCCCGCTGGGGGTGGCGCTATTCGTGTACGCGTTCTTCCGCTCGATGGCCGTGACGCTGAGGCAAGGCGGCGTGCGTTGGCGAGGCACTTTCTACCCGATCGAGAAGCTTCGCAAGGCGAGGATATGGTGACGCGGGAGGGAAAAAAGAAGCCCCTGAAGCAGTGCTTCAGGGGCTCTCGCCGCGCACCATGGGGGGTCAGGGCTGAAACGATGCGCGGTGTCGGTCCTATACACAGGCACACGACATGCCAAACATGCACGGACACGCCCAGGAACCGCTCAGCCCTTCCCCCACCGGCAGATAGCCGGGGCGCCTTTATCCCCCCGCGCGGCCTGCCGAGAATGAATGAGCCCTGGCGGTACGAAGCCCGTACCCGGCGGTACGCCGTCAGCTAGCGGGAACTACGTGACTTAGGCCACGGGCCTCGAGGCTTGCCGCCAGCCTCCTCGATCGCCAGCCGGATCAAGTCTCCCGCCTCGGCCGCGAAAGCCTCGAATTGCTCGGGCTTGGGGAAGCGTATGGCGACGCTGGGGTCGATCGGGATCCCCCATTCGGCCAGTGGAGTCCCCAGCGCTCGCGTGAAGACCCCGCCCGGGGTCATCCAGGGCGCGGCGGGCCAGATCTCCGGACCCTCCGATACGGTCTTGGAAAGCTTGATTTGGGCCTGTATCGACGGATGGTGGATGCTGATGCGGTCCCATGGAAATCCTTCGGCCATCTCGATCTTCGCGCCATTGGCGATCCGCCTGACGCGCTCGAGGACTTCGTCCGGGTTTGCGTTCTCCGTGATTTCCAGGATGAGCCAGGCCTGGGGTCGGTCCGGATGGCGGACCTGGGGCGTCACCACCTGACCGCGAGGCTCGAAGAGCGCGCGCGTGAGGAGCCCTTCGCCTTCGCCCCCACCCGAGAACGCCCCCGGGTCGTCGATCGTCTCTTCGAGAAAATCGAGAGCGTCCCGGTTCGCGCCGAGCTTGTGAAGCAGCTCGAAGTCGAGCGGCCTGGGCCCGTAGGCCTCGGCCTTGAGCTCCTCGATGATCCGGTCCCGAATCCGGAAAGCGCTCACGCCCGATTCCCAGATTCCGAGCACCACGCGGCCCCGGGCGCCCAGGAAGATTTTCCTACGTAGCGGCGCGCGCGGCGCGATGCGGGGCCAAAAGGCAGCGGAAGCCCTCAGCCGCGCCCGATGCTCGCGCAGGACTTGCAGGAGCACGAGCGAGCCTTGTGTCGCCCCGGGCGCTACGATCACCGCGGACCGGGCCTTCGCCCCGAACGCGTGCCCGAGCCCGGCCAGGGTCACGGAAAGGGCGAGGCGCTCCGCGCCCTCCACCGCAGCCGGATCCACCGGCAACACCTCGGCGTGCCACGTTGTGAAGAGGAGCGGGCCCGGATCGGTTTCAGGCCGGGGAAGGAGAAGGAACGTCGGGGCAACGCCTTCGATTTCAATGAATTCGAGCCCAAGCGCCTCCGCCGCCCACCGCAGCGCCTTCCGCGCCTCGGGGGTCGTGAGCTGCGGGAGGGTCTCGCGCGGCATCGAGAGAAAAGCTTGGAAATTTTGGAGATAGGTCGATGTCTCGACACTCATCGGGACGCCTCGGGGTGAGAAATCAGGGGAATCGACCCTCTTCGGGCGAAATCGGCGGCATCATATCTCAGCCAGTCCGTTGATAAATCGTAATTTGACTTGACACCCCATTTCTCCGGGTCGGACTATCAAGAGGACCGACGCTTGGGGGCCCTGTGATCTCCTAGGCGCGAAGCGGCCTTGTGTGGAGGGGAGGAGCCGGGTCATGGAAGCGAAGCTTCCCGACTGCCGAAAATGCAATAACGGAGTCCTGATCCCGCTTTCGGACTATGGCCGGGACGGCGCTCCGATCACCTTCAAGGCATGGGTCTGCACGAATCCCGGTTGCGGGTTCAACGTTCGCATCGACAATGGCGAGATCAGCCTCGGCAAGATGGTAGGCCAATCCCAGAAATAAACCGCATCCCCGTGATCCGAGCCGTCATCTTCGATCTCGACAACACGCTCACCGATTTCATGAAGATGAAGCGTGCCGCGATCGACGCCGCCGTTGACGGCATGATCGACGCCGGCCTCAAGCTCACGCGCGAGGAAGCCTCTTCCAGAATCTACCGCGTGTACGATCGCGAGGGGATCGAATACCAGCAGGTGTTCGATCTGTTCCTCAAGGAAGAGTTCGGCGGCATCGACTACAAGCTCCTCACGAGCGGCATCGTTTCCTACCGTCGCGCGCGCGATTCCTACCTCGTGCTCTATCCCCACGTGAACCTCACGCTCATGGAAATACTGAAGCGGGGTCTCAAGCTCGCCGTGGTCTCGGACGCGCCCCGGCTCCAGGCCTGGATGCGCCTCGCCCAGCTCCAGCTCCAGCATCTCTTCGACCCCGTCGTCGCCTTCGAGGACACGGGTGAGCGAAAACCCAGCCCCAAACCCTTCGAGCGCGCGCTCGAGCTCCTGGGCACCACTCCCGCCGAGACGATCATGGTGGGGGACTGGCCGGAGCGCGACGTGGTCGGGGCAGCCAAGCTGGGAATACGGACGGCGTTCGCCCGCTACGGCGACACGTTCGGCACCGAGCACTCGGGCGCCGACTACGACCTCAACGACGTGTACGAGCTGATCGAGATCATCGACCGGCTGAACGGCGCGGACTAGTCCAGGGCGCCCTTCGCCATGGTCTCCGTGGGCGTCGATATCGTGGAGGTGGGCCGGATCGCCGGCGCCATCGAGCGTTGGGGGTCCCGTTTCCTCGAACGGATCTTCACGCCCACCGAAATAGCCTACTGCCGCCGGAAGGCGCGTCCGGCGGAATCGTTCGCCGTGCGGTTCGCCGCCAAGGAGGCGTTCGCCAAGGCGCTCAAGATCGGACGCGTCTCGATCTGGCGCGAGGTCGAGATCGTTCGGGGCGAAGGCCCGCGGCCGAGCGTGTTGCTCCACGGAGCCGCCCTCTCGCTCGTCGGATCGCGCCGCGTCGATCTCTCCCTGTCCCACGCCGCCTCGCACGCCGTCGCGGTCGTGCTGGTCGAGGACTGACGTGCGTCTCCCCAGCGGCCAGCGCCTGGTCACGGCGGCCGAGATGGCCACGATCGATCACGCCGCCATCTCGCGCGGCACTCCTTCGATCACGCTGATGGAGCGCGCCGGAAAGGAATCGGCGCGGGTGATCGTCGGGTGGTGGCGCGGCGTCACCGCGGCGAAGCCAGGACCAATACGGAGACGGCCGGCGACGGCGGCGCGGCCGTCCCGCGGACGGGTCATCGTCCTCGCCGGGCCCGGCAACAACGGCGGAGACGGTTTCGTCTGCGCGCGCCATCTCAAGGCCGCCGGCTTCACGGTGCGGGTCCTCGTCGCCGCCCTCGAGGGATCGCTCTCCGAGGACGCGGCCGTAAACCACGCGGTCTGCGAGCGGGAACGGATACCGGTCACGTTCCTTCCCGACCCGCGGGCCTGGGGCCCGGGGAGCGAGGCCGCGTTCGCCGGGCACGACGCCATGTTTCTCGTGGACGCCCTCCTCGGCACGGGCGCCAAGGGGGCCCCGCGAGGCGCGATCGCGGCCGCGATCGAGATGGCGGAACAAAGCGAAAAACCGATCGCATCCATCGACATTCCCTCGGGGCTCGATCCCTCCACCGGATATCGCGAGCACCCGGCCATCAAGGCGGACCTCACCGTCACGCTCGCGCTTCCCAAGCGCGGCCTCTCCATGGAGCCGGGACGCTCGAGCGCGGGATTGGTCGAGCTGGTGGACATCGGGATCCCTCCGTCGATCGTCGAGGAGATCGTCCCCGGCATGCTCATCGCCGATCCGGACTGGGCGCGCGCCCTGCTCCCCACGAGGCCCATGGACGCCCACAAGGGTTCCGTCGGCCGCGTGCTCGTGGTGGGCGGGAGCGCGGGGTACATGGGGGCGATGGCGCTGGCGACCGAAGCCGCGCTGCGCACCGGCGCGGGATACGTGGCGGCGGCCATACCGCGGAGCTGCGTCGATCCGCTCGAGGCCCGGGTCGTGGAGGTCGTGAAGCGCGGCCTCCCCGAGACGGAAGAGCGCACGCTCTCCCCGGCCGCCCGCGATGAGATCCTGGCCGAGGCGCTTCGCGCCGACGTGGTCGCGATCGGCCCCGGCCTCTCGAGGAACGCGGATTCCCAGGAGCTGGCGCGCGAGCTGGTCGAGCGGGTCGAGGCGCCGATCGTTCTCGACGCCGACGGATTGAACGCCTTCGAGGGAAAGGGCGTGCACCGCATGCACGGTCCGCTGGTGCTGACGCCCCACTACGCGGAGGCGGCGCGGCTGAGCGGGCGCTCGGTCGCGGAGGTCGCGCGCGATCCGGCCGGATGGGCCAGACGGTTCGCCGACGAGAGCCGCGCGATCGTGTGCCTGAAGAGCACGCCGATGATCTCGGCCGTTCCCGCGGAGCCCTTGATCCTGAACGCGACCGGAAATCCCGGCATGGCCACCGCTGGCGCGGGAGACGTGCTGACCGGGACCATCGCGGGGCTCATCGCGCAGGGCGTGGATTCGGAGGAGGCGGGCCCATTGGGCTGCTACCTGCACGGGCTCGCCGGGAACGTTGCGGCGCGGAGGCTGGGCATGCGCGGCCTCATCGCCGGCGACATCCTGCGCGCGTTGCCCGCGGCCATCAAGGCGCTGGAGAGCGGGGCCCTTGCCGAGATCTAGGCGGCGTCCGGGCGGCGCGGGCGATGGCGATGGGGAGCGGCGCGAGATTGGCTCGGGCGTCGGCAAGGCCGCCGTGGCCGCGCGCGTCTCCGCGCTGCGCGCGGCCCTGGCCCACGACCTGATGCGCGCCGGCCGGGTGCTCGAGCGCCGCGGCATGATCGTGGCGTCCGAGGGGGATCTGAGCGCCCGGATCACGCCGGACCGCATCCTGATCACGAGACGAGGACGACGCAAGGGCGACCTCACGCCGCGCGATTTTGTGGACCTGGGGTTGGGCGAGGCGCTGGATTCCCAGGGACGGGCGGCGGCCTCGACGGAGCATCGCACGCATCTGGCAGCCTACGGGGCGCGCCCCGACATCGAGGCGCTCCTGTACGCGCACCCGCCCGCTCTCTCGGCATTCGCGGTTCGAGGCGAAGCGCCCAATCTCAGGGCCCTGGACGAGGCGCGCGACGCGATCCACGCCATCGCGATCGTTCCCTACGCGCCGTCGGGCACGGAAACCCTGGCGCGCGCCGTCGCGGCGGCCCTGAGCGGCGCGGACGGCGCTCCCGCGTGCGACGTCCTCATCTTGCGTAGCCACGGGGCGCTGGCGGTCGGCGGGAGCGTGGAGGAAGCCCTGGCGCGGCTCGAGATTGCGGAGCATCTCGCGATGACGCTGCTCCTCGCCGAGCGGCCGAAGTGACGGCGGCATTTGCCCCGGTGCGCGGGGCCTAGATGTACCCGATCGCGGCCCGGATCCGCGCGATCTGACCTGAGTGGTCTTTGCTGTGCGCGTGGTAGTCGAGCGCGGTGAAGGCCACGCGCCCCCAGAGCGGCTTGAAGGCGGCGGCACTCGCGGGAAGATGCGAGAGGAATGCGATCGTCTCCGCCTCGTCCCGCCGGATCCGGTCCAGAAGATGGCGGACCGTGGGGCGGCCCTCCAGCACGCCCGCGATCCGGCTCGAATCCGTGCAAGGGTCGCTGTGGATCGCGGGGCGCTCGCCTCGAGCCGCCTGGTCCAGCCAGCACTGGAGCATTCGCTCCGTGATGGAGAGGTGCGCCAGCACCTGGGCCACCGACCAGGCTTCGGGCCCTTCGGGCCGGTAGGCATCCGCGTCGGAGAGCCCTCGCACCGCCGCCTCGAGCTCGACGGCGCCTTCGGCGGCCGACTCCCGGATCATCCGTATCAGCGGTTCACGACCCGGAGGCGGGTCGCCTCGTCCGCTCCGGCAGTCGAGCGTGACCGAATACCCGCTCTCCTCTCCGTTGCGGACCGCTCGAAGCGCGACTAAGTCCCCGGGCTTGTGCCGCTGGATCCCGCGCACCAGCTGCTCCGCGCTCCGCACGACCTCGCCGTCGAACACGGTCACGATGTCGCCCGCCCGGAGCCCCGCCATTCTCGCGGGCCCGTCCCCGAGAACCGCGTTGAGGCGGACCCCGGCTCCCGGGGGGACCCCCGGAGCCGGCGCGTCGGATGGAGCGAGGTCGCGCGGACCGACGCCCATGACCGCGAGGCGCGCTTCGCGAAGGTCGATCCCGCGTTCCCAGACGGAGCGGAGATTCTCGAGCGCCAGGCGCCAGGGCGTCTCGTCCTCCGAATCCGGATCGGCCACGCAGACCCGGGTCTCGGCGCCCGACAGCTTGACAAGGTCGATCTCGATTCGGGCATCGTCGCCCCGCCGCGTGGGCCGGAGGACCAGCCGGCGGCCCTCCACGAGCCGCTCCACGGTGGTATCGAGCCTGATCCCGTGCGTGCCACGGACGATGTAGGCGCCGCCAACCCTGAGGTCGATCTCGACCGGGTCGCCCAGCCAGTAGAAGAGGTGCACAGGCCGGGTGAACGCCTGCCACACCTCGATCGGAGGGAACGCGACGACCGTCTCGGCGCGGAGCGACTGCTGGGGGGACGCAGGCATGGCGAAAAGTCTGGGCGCATCAGGACCGCGATGCCACGGCAAAGATTCCGCGTACGGACGCGGGTTACCGTGGGGGCGCGGCTCGTCCGCCGAGCCGCGTCACTCGCCGATGATCTTGATCAGGACACGCTTCGGACGCCTTCCGTCGAACTCGCCGTAGAAGATCTGCTCCCAGGGCCCGAAATCCAGCCTTCCATCCGTGATCGCGACAACGACCTCGCGCCCCATGATCTGGCGCTTGTGATGCGCGTCCGCGTTGTCCTCGCCGGTGCGGTTGTGCCGGTAGCGCTCAGGGCTCGGATCGAAAGGCGCCAGCTCCTCGAGCCAGCGCTTGTAGTCCGCGTGGAGCCCGGGCTCGTCGTCGTTGATGAACACACTCGCCGTGATGTGCATCGCGTTCACCAGGCAGAGTCCTTCGCGTACGCCGCTTTGGCGCACCGCCTCCTCGACCTCGGATGTGATGTTCACGAAATCCATGCGCGCGGGGATCTGGAACGTGAGCGTCTTGCGCAGATGCTTCATGTCCGGAGTATAGCCCGGGACCGTCGCCCTGCCACCCCGCGCGCGCCGCTCACTCCCGCGAACCATATTGACGAGGCTTCCGCCGGACGGGTATTGTTCCGTCTTGCCGCACCCCGCGAACACACCGCGTAACCCGATGCCGATCGAGATCACGGATGACCGCGCGCGAGTCGATGTCAGACAGTTGCTCGAGCACTACAAGACAGCCTGGTTTCGATTTCCTCCTGCTCACGAAAGACAAATTGATTCTCCAGCGGTAACGTGCCGCGCATGGGACGCGGCGTCCACAGGGACGAAGGAGGGAGACAGCGGATGGAGAGTCTGAAGTCGACGAAGGAGATCGTGAAATTCTGCGAAGAGCGGGGGGTGGAGATGATCCACCTCTGGTTCGTCGACATCCTGGGCCAGCTGAAGAGCGTCGGGATCACGCTTCGCGTCCTGAACGACGCCCTCGAGGAGGGCGTTGGAATCGACGGCTCCTCCGTCGAGGGATTCGCCCGCATTTACGAGAGCGACCTCATTGCGATGCCGGACCCGAGCACGTTCCAGATGCTTCCCTGGAAGGTGAACGGGGAGAACGTGGGCCGGCTCATCTGCGACATCCAGAACCCGGACGGGACCCCGTATGCCGGGGACACGCGACACGTCCTGAAGCGCGCGCTCAAGCGGATCGAGAAGCAGGGCTATACGTTCTATCTCGGACCGGAGCTGGAGTACTTCTATTTCAAGAGCGTGAAGGATCGCACCCTGCTGGACTCGGCGGGCTACTTCGACCAGGTTCCCGACGACATCGGCACGGAGCTGCGCTCGCGCACCGTCGAAGCGCTCCAGGCCATGGAGATCTCCGTCGAGGCCTCGCACCACGAGGTCGCCTCCAGCCAGCACGAGATCGATCTCAAATACAGCGAAGCGCTCAAGATGGCGGACCAGTGCATCACGTACCGATACGTCGTGAAGGAAATCGCGCGCCAGGGAGGCTACTACGCCACCTTCATGCCGAAGCCGGTCTACGGCGAGAACGGCAGCGGAATGCATATCCACCAGTCGCTCTTCAAGGGCGGGAAGAACCTCTTCTTCGACGCGCGCGACAAGTACCACCTCTCCAAGAACGGCCGCTCGTACCTCGCGGGACTCCTGAACCACATGCCCGAGTTCGCTTCGATCACCAACCAGTGGGTGAACTCGTACAAGCGGCTGGTGCCGGGATTCGAGGCGCCGGTCTACATTGCATGGGGTCAGCGGAACCGATCCGCCCTGGTGCGGGTACCCATGTACAAGCCCGGACACGAGAAGGCCACCCGCGTCGAGCTGCGATGCCCGGATCCCGCTTGCAATCCCTATCTCGCCTTCGCCGTCTGTCTGGCTGCGGGGCTGAAGGGAATCGAGGGGTCCGCGGCGCTCCGGCCGCCGGTCGAGGAGGACATCTACGAGATGAACGCCGCGGAGCGCGAGGAACTCGAGATCGGGAGCCTCCCGGGAAGCCTCATCGAAGCCGTGGAGCTGACCGGGAAATCGAAGCTCGTGCGGGAGGCTCTGGGCGAGCACGTCTTCACGAAATTCATCGAGAACAAGCGCATCGAGTGGGACGCGTACCGGACGCGCATCACCGACTACGAACTGGAGAAGTATTATCCGATCCTCTAGGACGACCCTCCTGACCCTGGCCGCGGTGGTCCTTCTCGCGTTCGGTTGCGCGAGAACGCCGGAGCGCGGCGCGCAGCAGGAGAAGGGCGCGTCGGCCGACGCCGGCGCCATCGGGTCCACGGCGCCGGAGTTTACGCTCTCGGACATCTCCGGCAAGAAGGTCCGTCTCTCCGACTTCAAAGGCAAGGTCGTGATCGTGGACTTCTGGGCCACGTGGTGCCCGCCCTGCCGCCAGGAGATTCCGAATTTCGTGCGGCTGCAGTCGAAATACCGCCAGCAAGGGCTCGTCATCCTGGGCCTCTCGCTCGATCAAGACGGCGAGAAATCGGTGAGACCCTTCGCCGAGGAGCACGACGTGAATTACCCCATGCTCCTCGCGAGCCCGGAGACCGCGAACCTGTATGGGGGCGTGGTCGGGATTCCGACCACGTTCGTGCTGGACCGTCAGGGTCGGATCGTGAAGAAGTTCATCGGGCTGATGGAGCCCAGGGTCTTCGAGGAGGCGATCCAGCCTCTTCTCGCGTCCTAGACCGCCCGCGTGTTCGAATCCCAGGTCAATCAGGTCTCGCTGCTCGCGGCCTTTCTCGCGGGGCTCGTTTCCTTCATCTCCCCCTGCGTGCTTCCGCTCGTTCCCTCGTACGTCACGTTCATCACGGGTGTTTCCTTCGACGAGCTGACCTCGGGGAACGCGGGCCCCCGGGTCCGCCGGCTCACCATCGTCCACTCGCTCGCGTTCATCGTCGGCTTCTCGCTCGTGTTCATCTCGCTCGGCGCGACCGCCACCGTCGCGGGGCAGTTTCTGCGCGAGCATCAAGACGCGCTGCGGCGCGTCGGCGGCGCGATGATCATCCTCTTCGGAATCTACCTCACCGGGATCATTCCCATCCCCGCGCTCTCGCGCGAGCGGAAGAAACAGCTCACGACGAAGCCCCTGGGGATTCTGGGCTCGGTATTGGTCGGGGTCACGTTCGCGGCCGGATGGACGCCGTGCATCGGGCCGATTCTGGCCTCGATCCTGATCTATGCGAGCACGGCGAAGACCGTCGGAACGGGGGTCGTGCTCCTGTCCGTGTATTCCTTGGGCCTGGGGATCCCTTTCTTCCTCTCCTCGCTGGCGTTGAACTCCTTCCTGGCCGCATCCCGCCGCATCCGGAGCCGGCTCCGCACGATCGAGGTGGCGAGCGGCGTCGTGCTCATCCTCTTCGGCATCCTCCTTGTCACGAACCTCTTCCCGCTGTTCGTTTCCTTCCTCTCGCGCTTCCTCCCGGTGGTCGGCTAACCGCTAAATATTCAGCCCACTTCTGCCGATTCTCTTTTCGGGGCAGTGGCGGAACTGGATCTTCCAAGCGGTAAACCCGATCGGCTCCGGTTGGTCCTCGGACGGACCTCCGGCGGACGAGGCCCATGCAGACACGGAGCAAACCCACAGATCCCCTCGCTCCGACCGGCGCGAACCTCCCGGCCCCGCTCGCCACGCTCCAGATGCTGAATCAGGTGGCGCGATCCCTGGGCTACGTCGAGGGGGCCGGCTCGCCTTTCGTCGCCGTCATCGAGGGCGTGGGGACCCTGCTCCGGGCGGACGGGGTCGCGGTCCTGGTCCGGAACGAGGCCGGCGCCTACGTCTTCCGGGTGGCGCATGGCGGGCTCGCCGAGTGGAACGACTACACGCTCTCCGGCTCTGCGTCCGAGCTTCTGGACATGCTTCACTTCCGCGACAAGGTCACCCTGTTCAAGCGCTCGCAGCGGAACGCCTGGGCGGCCGAATTCCTCCTGGCCGCCGGAATGAACTGGGGAGCGCTCGCGCCGATCCGCGTCCGCGACCAGAACGTCGGCGCGCTTCTCGTCAACAACCGGCACGCGGTCCACGTCCGCGCCGAGCACATCGAGGCATTCGAGAACCTGGCGACCCTCGCGGGCGTCGCGGTGCAGGAAGAGCGCCTCCGCGAGAGGCTGGAAGACCTCTTCATGAGCGTGATCGTCTCGCTCACGATGGCGCTCGAGGCCAAGGATCCCTACACCGAGGGACACTCGGTGCGCGTGGCGGCATATTCGGAGGCCATCGGGAAACAGCTGGGGCTCAATTCCGCGACGCTCGACATGATCCACCGCTCCTGCCTGCTCCACGACATCGGCAAGATCGCGGTGGACGAGACGATCCTCACGAAGAAGGGCCTCTTGAATCCGATGGAGCGCGAGAAAATGGACATGCATGTTCTTATCGGCGAGGACATCCTACGGCCGATCGCGCTCCTGCATCCCCTGCTGCCGGGCGTGCGCCACCACCACGAGCGATTCGACGGCAGCGGGCATCCGGACGGGCTCAAAGGGGAGGACATTCCCATCGAGGCGCGGATCATGGCGGTCGCCGACGCGTTCGACGCCATGACCTCGAGCCGTCCCTACCGCGAGCAGCTTCCGGAGGAAGAGGCGCTGGCCGAGCTTCGCCAGGCGGCCGGCGCTCAGTTCGATCCCCGTGTCGTCGCCGCGTTCGAGCAGATCTATCCTGCCGTCAAGCGGACCCTGGAGCATCTGAGGCCCCGCCGCGAGTCCGCGACGGAGGCCTAGCGCGCGGGGAGAGAGCCGCCCCACGGCTCAGCGCGCGGGGACCTGCCAGGTCTTGAGCAGATGGACCGTGGTCCCGTGGTCGGCGCGCGTTTCGAACGTCACCTCGTCCATCAGCTCGCGCATGAGGTAGAGCCCGCGCCCGTGAGGGTCGAGAAGGTTCGACGGATCCGTGGGGTTCTGGACCCGGGCGGGGTCGAAGCCCTTTCCGTTGTCGTCGACCCGGACCGCGATCTGCCCGGGGCCGACACGGAAGACGAAGGTGACCGTCTTGTCCGCGGCGAAGACGTTCCCGTGCTGAATGGCGTTCGTTCCGGCTTCGATGACCGCGATCGTGAGCGCGTTGGCCGCGTCTTCATCCAGCTCGAACTGACCGGCGATCTCCGCGATCAGCCCATGGACCAAGGACAACAGTTCGAGGCGGCTGCCGATGGTCAGGGTGATGGTGCCGCTCTCGTCGCGCGTGGGTGTCGGCTGGGCGGCTCCCATAGAGGGCCTACTGTATCAGAACCCCGAACGGCTCACAGCACCTTCAGCGCGACCATGGTGATGTCGTCCGCCTGTTCCGCGCCTTGCGTGAACCGCGAGAGGTCCACGGAGATGGCGTCCAGAAGCTCCCGCGCGTTCAGATCGCGCGACAACCCTCCGGCGAACTGGAACAGACGCTCCTCGCTGTAGTCCTCCATCAGGCGGTTCCGGGCGTCGGTGATCCCGTCGGTGTAGAGGATCAGCGCGTCTCCGGGCAGGAGCGGGGTGCTCGTCTCGCCGTAGGCGAAGTCGGGGTGGATCCCGAGCGGGATCCCGCCGAAATCGAGGAGCCGGCTTCCGCCGCCCGCGGAGAGAAGGATCGGGTAGTTGTGCCCCGCGTTGGAGAAGGAGAGGAACGGTCCTCCGGCGCCGCCTCCGGAAACCCGCGCCAGGAAGCACGTGGCGAACCGGTCGTCCGGCGTCGCATCGAACACGAGCCGATTCAGGCGCTCCATCATCTCGCGCAGCGGCTTCCCGTCCGGCGCCTGGGTTCGCACGGAGGCCTGCACCATGGAGGCGAGGAGCGCCGCGGGAACTCCCTTTCCGGCCACGTCGGCGATCGTGATCAGGTAATTTCCGGACCCTACGTCCACGATGTCGTAGTAGTCGCCTCCGACCTGCTTGTTGGGCAGGTTCATCGCCGCGATCCCGAAGCGTCCCATTTCGGGAAGCCGCCTCGGCAGAAACTGCTGCTGGATCCGGCGCGCAACCGCCAGCTCCTCCTCGAGGAGCGATTTCGCGAGGTTCTCCTCGTAGAGGAGCGCGTTCTTCAGCGCCACGCTCGTCTGGTTCGCCAGGGTTTCCAGGAGCGACATCTCCTCCGCGGTGTAGCGCGTCTCCGTGATCTTGCGCCCCAGCGCGATCAGCCCCAGGAACTGTCCGGCGTGCCGGAGCGGAAAGAGGAGGTAGGGTTCGGTGTCCAGGAGCGCCGTGAGCTCCGGATCCGCGGCGGCCAGGTCGCGCAGCTTTTCCCGGCCGAGGATCGATTGCCCCTGCGTGAGCCGGTCGAGCGCCGTTCGTGGGATCGAGGCGATCGCCTCCAGATCCACGCGCCCCCCGAATCCGCGCACCACCGGCTCGTGCGTCGCTGGAAGGACGAGCATCACGGTGGTCCGGGCCGAGACCCCCTGACGAAGCGTCTCCAGCACCGTGTCGGCGAGCGCATGGAGGTCCAGCACCGTGAGCACCTCGCTGCTCATGTGGCGGAGCAGCGTCCGGTGGTCGCTCCGCTCGCGCAGGAACATGTGCTCCAGGGCCTCCTCGAGCCAAGAGACGACGGGCTGGAAGAGGACGAGCGCGATCAGGAGGATCGCGGTCTCGAATACGGTCACGTCGAAGCCGGCCACCGACGCCAGGAGCGCGTCGAGCTGGCGGATGATGGTGAGGTAAACGCTGATCAGGAACGCCGAGGTGACAGCGTAGAGAATGGATTTCCGCGCGATCAGCTTGGAGTCGAGGAATCGGTGCCGGACCATCGAGTAGGCGATCCCGGCCGATCCCAGGACCAGGGCCGCGACGATCAGCGAGGAGCGCGTGAGCGGCGGCCACGTGTGGTTCAGGAGCGTCGGGATGGGAACCGCGACCGCGTAGAGGCCCGCGCACGACGCGAGCCCGATGAAGATCGTTCGGAGCTGGGCTCGGATCCGGGGATCGGCGGCCCGCCGGTAGCTCAGCCAGAGCAGCGTCAGGGCCGCGACGATGTA
>JBGPHU010000006.1:0-33644 GCA_041484545.1 Candidatus Eiseniibacteriota bacterium
AAACCAAAGTGATCTATCGCGACTAACGCGCCATGCAGCCGGCGTCGCCCACTGCCCCCTCATCGCGAGCGCCTCACAGCGATCCTCTCCTCCGCTGACGCCCACCCCGCCTCGAAGGGCTGCCCCCGCTCATCGAGATCCATGACCACCGGCGCATGATCCGACGGCGTCGGCTTCCCTTTGCGCGCCTCCCGATCGATCTCCGCCCACACCGTCCGCTCGGCGACCGGGCGCGTCGCCAGCAGGTGATCGATCCGCATTCCGAAGTTCTTGTGAAAGTCTCCCGCGCGGTAGTCCCACCACGAATAGCGGCCGGGCTCGGGATGATGCGCCCGGTAGACATCCACAAGCCCCCACGCGCAGAGCCGCGCCCACGCCTCCCGCTCGCGCGGCGAAACGTGCGTTCCTCCGCGAAGCACATTCGGATCCCAGACGTCCGCGTCCGTGGGCGCCACATTGAAATCCCCGCCGAGCACCAACCCCTCGCCCGGATCTGCTGAAACCTTGAGCCATGCCAGAAGCCGCTCGTACCAGGTGAGCTTGGCTTCGTAGAAGTTCGACCCGACCTTCCTGCCGTTCGGCGCGTACACGCTCACGACGCGAACGCCGCCACACACCGCGGCGATCATCCGCGCCTCCGCGAGCGGCTCGTCATCCCCAACCTCCGGGGTCTCCGCGGCCCGCAACGGCTCGCCGAAATTCACCACCACCGACTCGATCCCGACGCGGCTCGCGATGGCCACACCGTTCCACCGACCCTCCCCGTGGTGCGCCAGCTCGTAGCCAGCCACTCCAAACGCCCCCACAGGCGCAGCAGCATCCGCCAGCTTCGTCTCCTGCATCAGCAGCACGTCCGGCCGGGCCCGCTCGAGCCACCATTGCACCTTCTCCAGGCGCGCTTTCAGCGAGTTCACGTTCCAGGTCGCGATCCGCATGGCGCCTCCAGAGTACCAAACCCGACAGCCAACCTGGCTCGCCAGGAGTTATGATTTGCCCACGAGAGTCCAGTGATCGCTACCTCGGCTCCGGCGCCAGTTGTCCGTAATCTTGCGAAGCGACGCCCAGGAGAGAATTGACCTTCATTGATTGGTCGGACGGAGAAGGAATGGTTGATCTATTCCAGGAGTTCCTCCGGGACGAGCTGAATGACTCTTTGGCGGACACGGAACGACAGGGATTCCTGAACCAGCTGCTTGGAGATGTGAGGTCCGCGTGTGAAGCCAAATTCGTGGATGCGATCCAAAGGCTTCGGGCAGTCCAGGAGTCGATTCCGGGTGAGTTCAGCGCGGACCCGGCTTCCCTGCACCTGGAAGACCTGATCCAGGAACTCGAGGGTCTGGCGTGAGCACCCTCCCCGACCGCGCTCGCCCCCCATTGACACCCTGGCTAACTAAAGCTAAGCTCGACTCGCTTTATTTACCGGATCCGTAACTAAAGCCATTTTCACTCGGGGGTGGACACAAAGTGCGGCGGAAATCGGCGGGTACCTTTGAAATTACGGCGGTTGGAGGTGAGAAGGTCCGGGCATTCATCCCCCAACCATTGCCCCCTACCCCAGCCCTCACCCTCGACGCGCACGCCCAAGCCGAGCTCGAGCGGGCCCTTCTCTCGCTCGGACGCTTGGATGGCGTCTCGAGCCAGCTTCCCAGCACTCACCTTTTCCTCTACACCTACGTTCGCAAGGAGGCAGTGCTCTCTTCCCAGATCGAGGGCACCCAATCCACGCTCTCGGATCTCCTCCTCTTCGAACTCAAGGAGGAGCCGGGGGTCCCGCTCGACGACGTGGTCGAGGTCTCGAACTACGTCCGCGCGATGGAGCATGGCCTCAAGCGCCTTCGGGAAGGATTTCCTCTATCCAATCGGTTGATCCGAGAAATCCACGAATTGCTCCTGTCACGCGGCCGGGGACAGGGAAAGTCGCCGGGTGAGTTCCGGCGCAGCCAGAACTGGATCGGCGGCACGCGGCCGGGGAACGCGCACTTCGTCCCTCCTCCGCCACAACGAGTCCAGGAGACGATGGCGGATCTGGAGCGATTCCTTCACGACCCGTCGGTCCCGCCGCTGATCAAAGCGGCGCTCGCGCATGTCCAGTTCGAGACGATCCATCCGTTTCTCGACGGCAACGGACGCGTCGGGCGCCTGCTGGTGACCCTTCTCCTCTGCAGCGAGAGAATCCTGAGCCAGCCGATGCTGTACATGAGTCTTTATCTGAAGCAGCACCGTCGGCGGTATTACGAACTGCTCGACGCGGTGCGCGGCCACGGCGAGTGGGAGGAATGGGTGGAGTTCTTTGTCACGGGCGTCGCGGACACTGCCGAGAGCGCGGTCACGACGGCGCGAAAGCTCCAAGAGGTCGCCGACGCCGATCGCGAGCGGATCGAGGCACTCGGACGGCGTGCCGCCTCGGCGCCGAAGGTGCACCAGGTTCTCCAGCGCACGCCGATCGCCACGATTCCGCGCCTCGCGAAGAAGACCCACCTTACACTGCCGACGATCGCGAAGGCTCTGGACGTGCTGATGGATCTGGGAATCGTGCGCGAGATCACCGGCAAGCAGCGCCGTCGCGTCTACACCTACGGGCGATACATCAGCCTTCTGAGCGAGGGCACGGAGCCACTCTGAGCCGGCCCTCTTCGGAACCACGTAACGAAAGTGAACTCTTGATATTGCAAGCACTTCCGGGCTTGCTACTCGTCCCGGGACGAGTCCCGCCTGCCATGGCATCGCTGGTGGCTCATACCGCCGTCGGCTGGCTCACGCTTCGGGGCGCGATGCGGCACCCAAGCTGATAGAGTCCGCTCCCATGACCCTCCCTGACTACGTCCTCCACAACCGCGAGCATTGGGACAAGCAGGCGGCGGATTACGTCGCATCGGGCGAGCGGCACTGGGAACAGACGACGCCGACGTGGGGAATCTGGGGCATTCCCGAATCCGACCTCCGCATGCTCCCAGACGACCTCGCTGGCCGCCCCGCGATCGAGCTGGGGTGTGGCACAGCGTACGTCTCCTCGTGGCTCGCCCGGCGCGGCGCGCACGTGGTCGGGATCGACAACTCGGAGCAGCAGCTCGAGACGGCGCGGCGCCTCCAGCAGCAGCACGACCTCACTTTCCCTCTGATCCACGGCAACGCGGAGTCGGTCCCCTACCCGGACGCATCCTTCGACTTCGCGATCTCGGAATACGGCGCGTGCCTGTGGGCGGATCCGATGAAATGGGTCGCCGAGGCCGCGCGCCTGCTCCGCCCGGGCGGGCGTCTCCACTTCCTGACGAACGCGTTCCTTCTCATGCTCTGCGCGGAAGAGGACGAGACGAAACCAGCACCCGAGCGCCTGCTCCGACCCGCGTTCGGGGTCTATCGCATGGAATGGCCCGGCGAGTCGGGCATCGAGTTTCATCTCTCGCACGCCGACTGGATCCGGCTCCTCCGGGACTCCGGCTTCGAGATCGAGGACCTGATCGAGATCCAACCGCCCGAGGGCGCGACGACGCGCTATCCTTTCGTCACCGTGGATTGGGCCCGGAAGTGGCCCTCGGAAGAGATTTGGAAGGTAAGGAAGCGGTAGCAGCGAAGAACCCATCATCAAAGTCTCCCTAAATCACCCCATCGTCCCCAACCCAGAAGGAGAGTCCATGCTCAAGAAGCTCTTGCTCGCATTCGCCATGCTCGGAGCGATCGCCGTCGCCGCCGGCTGCGCCAAGACCGCACCGCCGCCGGACACTGCCGCCGACAAGACCAAGCTCGAGGCCGACGCGCTCAGCTGGTTCGACGCCTTCGCGAAGGCCGACTCCGAGGGGTTGGCGAACCTCTATGCCGAAGACGCTCTGGTGATGCCGCCCAATGCACCCCCGGTGAACGGTCGGCCGGCGATCAAGACGTACTTGGGGGCGATGGCGTCCACGACGAAGGCGGCCGGCATGTCCCTGAAGAATGGATCGGTCACGGGTTCCGACGTGTGTGGCGACCTGGGCTGGATCAGCGGCACGTACTCGGTCCAGGACTCATCGGGCACGACCATCGACAGCGGCAACTACATGTCGGTTCACCATCGCACCAATGGGTCGTGGCTCTACATCCGCGACATCTGGAACTCGGATCGCCCGCTGGCTGCCGCGGCACCGGCACCGAAGGCGTCGGGCAAGAAGGCGAGTAAGAAGTAGGGCGGATGGGACGCCTCTTGGGCATTCGTCTGCGTTTCCTGGCGCCGTGGATCGCGATCCTCTTTCTATCCACGGCGCAGGCGCAGGCCAAAGCCCAGGCGCAGGCGAAGCCCAAAGCCCCCAACTTCGCCCGGGCGTTCGCCGGACGCGATGGCTGCTTCGAGCTGTACGACCTCAAGACGAACAAGCTCGTGACGCGCTACAACCCGGCCCTCTGCGCCAAGCGAATCTCGCCGGCTTCCACCTTCAAAGTTTCGCTCTCGCTCATGGCGTTCGACGCGGGCATCCTCAAAAACGAGACGTCGTCGATAAAATGGGACGGCACCAAATTCTCGCGCCCGGAGTGGAATCACGATCAGACCGCAGCGAGCTGGATGCAGTATTCGGTGGTGTGGTTCTCCCAGCGGCTCACCCCGCAGCTCGGCATGCGCCGCGTGAAGAGCTACCTCGCGCGCTTCCGCTACGGGAACCAGGATATGTCGGGCGGGCTGACGAAGGCCTGGCTTCACTCGTCGCTCCTCATCTCGCCGGACGAGCAGCTTCGCTTCTGGGAGCGGTTCTGGCGCGAGCAGCTGCCGGTGTCGAAGCACGCATTCGCCATGACGAAGAAGATCACGTTCCTCGCAAAGTCTCCCGCGGGATGGGTGCTCCACGGAAAGACGGGTTCGGCAGCGGCCGTCCGTGCCGACGGCGCCTTGCTCCAGGGAGCCGGTTGGTTCGTGGGCCACGTCGCGCGCGGAAAGCGAGAGTACGTGTTCGTGACGCATTATTCCGATCGCGGCCCGCCACGCGATCAGCGTCCCCCGGGATGGATCGCGCGGGAGATCAGCACGAAGATCCTCGGAGAGATGGGACTGTATTGAAGCGCGCCAGGAGGGATCCCGAGTAATGGATAAACTTTCTCCGTGCCCGAATTGCGAGAGCAGGGCGCTGTACCGAAGCGAAAGTGTCGAGGCCACCAGCACGCATGGGCCGAACATTCTGCCGGGACTCGGGCGATTCCTTCACAGGGCGCGAATGAGCCTCGTCCTATGCCGGGATTGCGGGTTGGTGCGGGTCTTCGCGGACGCCGAAGCGCGCGCGAAGGTATCCGAGTCGAAGAAGTGGACGCCGCTGTAGGGACGGGCCGCACCCCATGATCCTCCGCGCCTGGCCGTCTGGCTCATCCTCGTGGTCCTGGCGATCGCGAACGGTGGGTTCCGTGCGGCGGTCCTGATCCCGCGCGTGGGCGAGCAAACGGGCCACGTCATCAGCACGATCCTGCTCTCGGTCCTGATCCTCGCGATCGCGTTCGATTCTTCGTAGCGCCGAAGACGATGGGCGATATTCCGCGCATCGACTTTGCGTGGTTCCTGCTTCACGATCAGATCCACCACCGCGGCCAGTTCTCCGTCTATTTGCGTATGGCGGGCGCGAAGGTGCCCTCGATCTACGGGCCGAGCGGCGACGAGCCGTGGTTCTGATTCATGGCCACTGATCCGTCTCGTCGGAGCTGGAGAAAGTCTTCGAGGTCACGTGGCAAAACTACATGGGGTATCGCAAGAGCCCGCGCGTTCAGAAGACGGGCTGGAGAGGCCGGAACTCCGGAACTCTTCTACGCAGGCTGGGCCATAGGAGACAGCATGTCCGACCCCCTTGTCTCCCTGTCGCAATTCTCGAAGGTGGCCCGCCTGGCCGCACCCTAGGGGAAATGGTCGCCGCCTAGCTCGGACCGCGGCGCGCCGTTCGTGTTAGGTTTCACCCCGCCATGGCCTCCCTCTCGCTCAAGAACCTCTCCCTCACGTATCCGAACGGCGTGCGCGCGCTCGACGGGGTCGAGCTGGAGATCGAGGACGGCGAGTTCCTCGCGGTGCTGGGGCCCTCGGGCTGCGGGAAGTCTTCCCTGCTCCGCCTCGTCGCGGGGCTGGAGACGCCGACGGGCGGGTGGATCGACATGGACGGGCGCGACATCACCCACGTCGAGCCCAAGGACCGCGACGTGGCCATGGTGTTCCAAGGGCTGGCGCTCTATCCGCACATGACGGTGCGCGAGAACATGGCGTTCGGGCTTCTCGCGCGGAAGGCGCCGACCGCCGAGATCGACACGCGCGTCAATGAAGCGGCGGCGACCCTGGGCCTCACCGCGCACCTCCGGAAGCGCCCGCGCGAGCTTTCGGGCGGCGAGCGCCAGCGGGTCGCGCTCGGGCGGGCGCTGGTGCGGCGGCCGCGCGTGTTCCTCTTCGACGAGCCGCTTTCGAGTCTGGACGCGCAGCTCCGGCAAGAATTGCGCGAGGAGCTGGCGCGCCTCCACCGGCTCACGCGCACCACGTCGATCTACGTCACGCACGACCAGAAGGAGGCGCTCTCGCTGGGGAATCGCGTCGCGGTCTTCGATCGCGGGCGCGTCCGGCAGGTCGGCACGCCCGACGCGATCTATCGCGACCCGCGCGACCTCTTCGTGGCGCGGTTCGTCGGCGATCCCGCGATCAACCTCATCGAGGGAGAGATCGCCGCCGAGAACGGCCGCGCCCAGTTTCGCGCGCCCGGATTCGCCTTCGCGCTCGCCTCGAACGCGGGGCACATGGGGCCCGCCATCCTTGGCGTCCGCCCGGAGGCTGCCGCGCTCGGCAGCGTCGGCGATGCGAACGCGCGCGGGACGGTGGAACGCGTGGAACGGCTCGGCGGCGAGACCCTGATCCACCTCCGCACGGAAGCGGGGCGCCAGGTGCTCCGCGCCGATCCGCGCGGCGCCCTCCCGACCCCGGGCGACGTGGTTGGCCTCATGCTCGACCCCAAGCGGGTCCTCTTCTTCGAGCGGGACGGCGGCCGGATCAGGCTGGATTAGGCCGCGCCGGCAGCCCCGCGCCAGCGTGCCGGCGTGCCGGCGGAGCAGGATTAGCCCCGCCTCCCGGCGGCGCCTCTGTGATACCCTTATACAAAGGAAGCGAGCCGATTCGCGCCTTCCCCCCATCTGGAACCGGCTCTTCTCCTGCCCTGTGTCAAACATCCAAGGCTAGCGCTCCGAGTGGGGGTTTCGTGATTCCGGCTTTCCGGTCGGTCCTGAACAGGGCTCGCGGCCTCCGCGCGCCCTCGCTTCGCATCGCATTCGCCCGCCGCACCGCTCTCGCCCGCCGCACCGCTCTCGCCCGCCGCGGCACCATCGCCGCCTTCGCCGTCATCGCCTTCGCCGCGCCGACCGCACATGCCGGGCTCAACGTCATGCCCTTCGAGACCGACTTCGCCTGGCGCGCGCCGGGCTACGTGCCCGACGAGCTTCTCGTGAAGTTCAAAGACGGCGTGAGCACCGCGAAGGCGATGGGCGTCCTCCGGAACAAGGGAGCGGCGCCGCTGCGCCTGCTCACCAATGACGGCCTGATTCGCGTGAAGCTCGCGCCGGGCATGACCGTCTCGGACGCGCTCGACAGCCTGGACGCGCAGCCCGAGGTCGAGTACGCCGCGCCGAACGCTTACGGCGCGGGGTTCTCCACGCCGGTCGCCTACGACGGGACTCCGAAAGTCGCGCCGCCCAACGACCCTTTGTTCCAGAGGTTCGACCTCACCTGGAATCTGCGCAACGTGGGCGCGGTCGCCGCGTGGAACACCGTGACCGGGGACCCCAGCATCGTGCTCGCGATGATCGACACGGGCGTGGCGTACGAGGATCACCCGATCCCCGACTACGAGCTGGCGAACGTGAAGCCCGGCGTCACCATGTACCGCCAGTCGCTGGAATTGCCGGGGCCGTTCCTTCCGGGCCACGACTTCGTTAACAACGACGATCACCCCAACGACGACGACGGCCACGGCACGTTCACGTCCACGATCGCGGCCGGGATGGCGAACAACCACGTGGGCAGCGCGGGAATCGCCTTCGGGGTGACCATCCTGCCGATCAAAGTCTTAACGTACAACAACGGCGGAGTGATGTCCGACATCGTCCAGGGAATCCGCTACGCGGCGGACCAGGGGGCCGACGTCGCGAACCTGAGCCTCGGATTTCCTCCCGTGCGCCAGCTCATCGAGCACGGCGTGACGAAGAAAGTCCTCCGCGATTTCTTCCGCCCCCTGAAAGACGCCGTCCAGTACGCGCAGAGCCGCGGCGTCATCCTCGTGGCCGCGGCGGGCAACTTCGACTTTCCCGAGCTGAGTCTCCCGGCAGGCTATCCCGGCGTGATCTCGGTGGCGGCCACCGGCGAGGACAACCAGATCGCGTCCTACTCATCCGGCGGGCCTGGGCTCTCCCTAGTGGCGCCCGGGGGAGACTTCACGGAGCTGAACGGGGACGGCGTGCAGGACGGCATCGCCCTCTACGGCATGAAGCGGTTTCGCGAGTCCGAGCACAATGACAACTTGGCGAATCCGGATTCGTTCGGAATATTCATCGATAATTTCGGCACGTCCTTCGCGGCGCCTCACGTCTCGGGCACGGTCGCGCTCCTCATGTCGCAGGGCATCCGGAGCCAGGGCCTGATCGAGGAGATTCTCCGGGCGACCGCGATCAATCCCTTCGGCCGGACGAGCAACGGAACCGATCCGATCTATGGCGCAGGGTTGATCCAGATCGACAAGGCGGTGCAGCTCGCGGCCTCCCGCTTGGAGCCGAGACTGGCGATGGGATCGCCGACGGGAGCGGGCGCGCATTTGGGAGCGCGTATCGTGAGCGAGAATCCTTCGCGCGGGAGCGCGGCGCTTTCGCTCCGGACCTCGCGGCCGGGCCTCGCGCGCGTGCAGCTCTTCGACGTGGGCGGACGTCTGGTCCGCACGCTGGACGAGGGAAGCTACCCCGCCGGCGAGCGAACCCTGCGCTGGGACGGGAAAGATGATCGTGGCGAGAGCGTCGGGAGCGGTGTTTACTTCTTCCGCGTCTCGACGCAGGACGGCATCGAGAATCGACGCGTCGCCGTCCTGCGCTGAAAAGGCCCCGCGGGCGCCGAGGCATCTCCGCGTGCGCTCCGCGGGAATCCATGAATCCAGGGAGGATCGCCTCATGACCGCTCGTCTGGCCTCAAGCATTCGCAGGCTCTCGCTCGCGTGCACCATTGCGGCCATCGCCGGTGGCGCCGCATTCGCCGCATTCGGCCCCGGCAGCACCTTCGCCCCCGGCAGCGCATACGCCGCCGCGACCGCGAAGCGCTCGCCCGAGACCGCGCTCCACCGCATCCAGCGCACCGTGGCCCGCATCGACGCCGAGGCCAAGACGCCCGAGGGCGAAGCGAACGTCGTCGCCCGCCTGGGCCCGCAGCTCGGCATGAGCCCGGATTCGCTGAAAGCCCAGCACGACGCCTGGGGCTTAGGCTACGGCGAGATCGCCATGGCCTACGGCTTCGCCCGCGCGAGCCGGACGGGGAAGACACCCGCCGACGTGGTGGCGATGCGGACCGCGGGGACCGGCTGGCTCGAGATCGCGAAGAGCCTCGGCGTGAAGGTGGATACTGTGGCGAGCCGCATGAACCGCCACCTGGGGCCCAAGAGCGCCCACTGATCCCGTGCACTCGACGGCATCCATCTGGATCGCAGCGCCGCCCGCGGAAACGTTCGATCTCGTCTCCGACCTCACCCGCTGGAAGAGCCGCCTGCCCCACTACCGTTACGTCCGCATCCTCGACCAGAGCGGCGGGACGATTCGCGCGGCCATGAGCGCGCGGCGCGGATGGATCCCGGTCTTCTGGGAGGCGCTCCAGACCCAGGACCCCGGCGCGCGCACGATCCGCTTCCGGCACGTGCGCGGAATCACGCGCGGCATGGACGTGGTGTGGAGCTTCACGCCGGAGCGAGGCGGCACGCGCGCTTTGGTCGAGCACGATCTGGACTTCCGGGTTCCGCTCGTGGGCAAATGGCTGGCCGAGCGCGTGATCGCGCGCGAGTTCATCGAGCCCATCGTCGCCAAGACCCTCGCCTGCTTCCGCGCGATCGCAGAGGGGCGGGCAGGCGAAGGAACGCATGCGGCAGGGCGCGCTCGCACGCCGGCCGAGGGGCGCGTCTCGTGATCGCCCCCGTTATCCGCCGCCGCGTCGCGATCACCGGCATCGGCGCCGTGACGCCCATCGGAACGGGCCGGCGCGAGTTCTGGGAAGGTGTCCGCACCAGCCGGCGCGGTGTGGGTCCGCTGACCCGGTTCGACGCCTCCGCCATGCGCACCCGGATCGCGGGCGAGATCCCGAGCTTCGAGCCCTCGTCCTTCTTCAGCCCCAAGCGCGCGGGCCGTCTGGACCGCTTCGCCCATCTCTCGATCGCTGCGACACAGCTCGCGCTCGAGGACTCGGGCCTGACGATCGGCGACGGCTACCTCTCGATTCCGGAAACCGAGATGGGCGTCACCATCGGCTCGGCCCTGGGCGGTGTGCCCAGCGCGGAAGCCGACCACGCGGCTTTTCTGGAATCGGGCCTGCGCTCGGTCCCGCCCAGCCTCGCCACCCGCGTGTTCGCGGGAGCGGGCGCCTGCAACGTTGCGATCGCGTTCAGCGCGCGTGGCCCGGTCCTGGGGAATTCCAACTCCTGCGCCTCGGGCGCCATCGCCATCGGCGAAGCCTTTCGCGCGATCCGAAACGGCGACGCGCGCGCGATGATCGCGGGGGGCGTGGAAGCGCCGCTCGCGCCGTTGACCTTCGCCGCGTTCACCGTGATCAAGGCCATGTCGACCTCGAACGACGACCCCGCCAAGGCCTCGCGCCCCTTCGACGCGCGCCGGGACGGGTTCGTGATGGCGGAGGGCGCGGCCATCCTGATCCTCGAGGACCTGGCCCACGCACTCCGCCGCGACGCGAGAATCTACGCCGAGATCGCGGGCTTCGCGACCACGAACGACGCTTTCCACATGACGGCGCCGCAGCCCCAGGGACGCGACGCCGCGCGCGCCATGCGGCTCGCGATCCGGGACGCGGGCCTCACCGTCGAGGAGATCGAGGCCGTCAACGCCCACGGCTCCTCGACCGTGCTGAACGACCGCACGGAGACGCTCGCCATCAAGGAAGTCCTGGGCGAGCGGGCCCGACGCGTGCCGGTGAGCGGCACGAAGGGGCTTCACGCTCACGCGCTGGGCGCTTCCGGCGCCATGGAAGCCGCCATCGCAGCGCTTTCGGTCTCGGAGGGGTTTCTCCCGGCTACGGCGAATCTGGACAATCCCGATCCCGAGTGCGACCTGGACTACGTGCCGCTCGTGGGCCGCTCCGGCCCGGTGCGCACGGTGATCTCGAATTCGTTCGGCTTCGGGGGCACCAACGCGTGCCTCGTCTTCAAGGCCATCACCATATGAGGAGGATTGGAATGATCCGTTTTGCCCTGCGGCTCGCGCTCCCGCTTTTCGTCTTTGGGCTCCTCGCCGGCGGATGCGGCACGTCCGGAACCAAGCTCCCGGTGAGCGAGATGACCGCGAGGACCAACTCGCATGGAGTGCAGGTCGTCGACGTGGACGTTCATTCCTTCTACTTCAAGCCCAACCGGATCGTGGTGGACGCGGGAAAACCCGTGGACCTGACACTCCACTTCAAGAGCTTCTTCGTCCCGCACAACTTCACCTGCATCGACGGCGACGCGGGCATCACAGTGAGCCGGGGCGCTGGCTTCATGAGCTTCAGCCGCACCAAGCACGCGACGTTCACGCCCACGAGGCCGGGAGAATACTCGTTCTTCTGCCACGTGGATGGGCATGCGAAGAAGGGTATGCGGGGGACGATCGTGGTGCGGTAGCGGGCGGGCGCTGGACGAGCCGCCTCGCAGGTCGCCGCCGGGCTAGCGCGGCACGCGGAAGAGCCACCCCCGAGCGGCCGCGAGCGAGGGCGCCACCGGCATCGTGAATGCGACGAGGGCGCCGTCCCCCGAGAGCCAGGTCCGCCGCGGCACCTTCCCGGGGTCGTACTCGCCGCGGGAGATGAACGAAAGACTCCACGAGGCGAGCCTCTTCCCGTCGTTCCCGAGAAGGAACACGGGCCCGGTCGTGAGCCTCACCAGCGCGCGCTGGCCGTCGTCCGACAGCGACAGCTCGAGCACCTCCGCCCTCCCACCCTCGACCGGCAGATTGCGGCGCGACCAGACCGGCGTGTCGCGCGTGGTCTCGTAGAGCGCGATCCAGAGGCCCGTGCCCGCGCGCTCGGCCACGGGCGAGCTGGCCGCCACCAGAACGAAGCGGCCATCGGGCGTGATCGCCGTCCGGCCCACCGTGTTCCGTGGCAGCGCAACCCGCAGCTTCTCCGCGCCCGAGCGGTCGAACACGACGAGGTGCTTCTCGCGCGCGATCGCCACGTCGCCGAAATTGCTCACCGCGAATTCGCGCGGGTCCGCGGCGAGCGTGCGCGCCCAGAGGATCCTTCCCTCGAGATCCAGGAGCCGGAGCTCATCCTGCCGGAGGCCCGTCGAGGAATCCACGAGCCCGATCGTGTTCACGGCTAGAAAATTCTCGAGCGGCGAGGAGGCGCCCCAGCCCGCGAGCGCGGGCCACGAGGCGCGCGGGGCGCCTGTCGGGAGGCTGAGCACGCTGAGGCGAGGCAAAGCGTCGGCGCCGGGTGGCCGGCGCGCGATGACGAGGTCACGCCCGAGGGCGGCGGGGACCGCTCCGGTCCGGGTCTGCCAGCGAAGCGCCCCGTCCATGTCGTAGAAGCGCGCGGACGAATCCACCGGCGCCTGGATCACGACCCAGCGGTATCGGGGGAAGATGCGGACTACGTGCGCGGCCATCTCCTGCTTCGGCCAGGACGCGACGAGCGTGGGAGCCGGGGCGCGCTCGGGAAACACGAAGAGCGACTCGGCGCCGAAAGGGGCCAGCACGCGGAGCGCGGACCACTCGGGCGCGTCGGGGCCGTTGCCGCGCTGGCGGCCCACCGCCGCGTTCCAGGCGAGCGGGCCGACCCCGTTGAGCAGCACTTGCGGAACGATGGCGGGCCGGGCGGGCGCCGATGGTTTCGCCGCTGGCCGGCGTGAAGCCGCCGGAGCCGCGATGGCCGGGCCCGCGATCACGATCGCACTCAGGAGCGCGACGATGACGCGCGGCGTGGCCGGGCCCTACTTCCGGGTTGTTCGCGTGGAGGTCTTGCGGGTCGTCGAGCCCGCGCGAGCCGGCGCCTTCTTCACGGTCCGCCCCTTGGTCGGCGTGAACGTCTTCAGCGTGAGATCCCGCGCCACCCAGATGTCTTCGTTCCGGTCGACGACCGTCGAGTAGTAGATCGCCTTGGAGTCCCAGGTCCACGTGGGCTTGAGGCAATTACCGCCGGTCGTGATCGCGAAGGCCTTGCCCGAGGCCACCTCGAGGACCCAGACGTCCCGCTTCGCGCCGATCTGCCTTCCGAACGCGATCCACTTGCCGTCCGGCGACCACGACGGCCAAGTGTCTTCGACCGCCTGTCCGCCGATCTTGCCGCTCGTGAGCTGGATCTCTCTCCCGCCGCCCGAGGGCGCCTTGAAGACGTGGTACTTCGTGAAGAGGATGTTCCCTTCCATGGTCTGCTGCCGTGTGGAATCGAATTCCTTGGCGACGAACGCGATCCACTTGCGGTCCCCGGACCACGTGGGATGTCCGGGGCTTCCCCTGCTGTCCGTGACCTGTCTCGCCATCTCGTCCTCGCTCTCTCCCGAGGAATCCATGACGTAGATGTTGAACCCGTAGAGGTCGGTCGGACGCACGCGATTGGAGTAGAAGGCGATCTTCCTTCCATCGGAGGAGTAGCAGCCGAAACGGTGGCTCCCCGGAGCGTGGGTGAGCTGGCGGGGCGCGCCTCCCTCGAACGGCACGGAGTAGATGTTGTAGCGTCTGCCGCGCGTGGAGACGAAGAGGATCGATTTGCCGTCGGGCGCCCAGCTCGGCGTTCCCGCGCGCACGCTGTCCGGCTCGTTCGTGATCTGGCGGGGCTCGCCGCCTTCGGCGGGCATGACGTAGACATGCGTCGAGCCGTGGCCGCCGCGATCGGAAGTGAACGCGATCCACTTCCCGTCCGGCGAAGGCGCGGGATCGGTCTCGCGCGTCGTGTCGGAGGTGACCTGCGTGAACGTGGTGGCCCGCGCGCTCGCCGCTCCCAGAAAGGAGCCCCAAGCCACGCACACGACGGCCGAAACCAGCCACATCCGTTTCCTCAACATGCGGTCTCTCATCAGTTTACCTCTACCCCGGGGTGAACCGGCGGGTTCCGCGCGCAGGCGTTACGGCCGCGGGGCGAACCCTTCGCCGGTGGTCAGGACCTCGTACGACGCCACCCCCAGCGCCACGCGGCGGATCTGGCTCCACGGGCGGTCGAGGACGTGGCATTTCAAGATTGCGAGCACGATCTGGTGCGAGACCACCGCGACCAGGCCTTCCGACGCGGTATGCCGCGCGGCGATCTCGCGCATCGCCTCCACCGCGCGGGCGTGCACCGCCGCGAGCGGCTCGGCGCCGGGCAGTGTGACCGACGTGGGGTCTTCGCGCCACCGGCGATACAGATCGAGATCCGGAATCTCCGATTCGGAGAGGCCCTCCCAATCGCCGTGATGGATCTCGTTCAGCCTCGGATCGGTGATCACGTTCACGCGATGCGGCCCCGCGACGTAGGACGCCGTCTCGACCGCGCGCGGCAAGGCGCTCGAGTAGACCGCCGAGAGCGGGACCTCCCAGAGAGAGCGCGTCAGGCCCTTCGCCTGCTCGTGCCCCGCCTGATTCATGGGAGCGCCCTTGGATCCCTGGACGCGCTTCTCCTGGTTCCAGTCGGTCTCGCCGTGACGCACGAAGACGAAGTCGCGTGTGATCGGCGCCGCGATCGGGCTAGATCCTGCCCGCATGGGCGAGAAGCTCCGCGTTCAGGATGGCCGCGCCGGCGGCGCCGCGGATGGTGTTGTGTCCGAGCGCGTCGAATTTCCAGTCGAGCACGGCGCAGGGACGAAGGCGGCCCACGGTCACTCCCATTCCCGAGGCGCGATCCACGTCGAGGCGCGGCTGAGGCCGGTCGTCCTCGTCACGGACTTGGAGCGGCTCCAGGGGCGCCGAAGGAAGCGCGATGCGCTCCAGCGGACGGAATCCGCGGAGCGCGGCCAGGATCTGCTTCAAGGTCGCCTTGCGCTGGAGCTTCACGCTCATCGCCATGAGATGTCCGTCCAGCACGGGCACGCGATGGCAGGACGCGCTCACCGCGATGCCGGCTGATTCGATGCCTTTCGCGCCGAGCCTGCCCAGAATCTTGTTGGTCTCCGCCTCCATCTTGGGCTCCTCGCCCGCGATGTAGGGGATCACGTTGCCCAGAATGTCGAGCGACGGAACGCCCGGGTAGCCGGCGCCGCTTGTCGCCTGGAACGTGGTGACGATTAGCGATTCCACGCCGAACTCGCGATGCAGCGGCGCGAGCGCCATGACGACCACGATCGCCGAGCAATTGGGGTTCGTGAGAATCCCGCCGCCCCCGAACTTCTGTCTGTCGAGGAGCGCTACGTGGTCGCGGTTCACCTCGGGGATGACGAGCGGCACGAGCGGGTCCAGCCTGTGGTTTCGCGAATTGGAGGACACGAGGTGCCCCGCGCGCGCGTAGCGCTCCTCCAGCTCTCCGGCGACCGAAGCATCGAGCGCGGAGAAGAGGATGGGCGACTTGAGCGCGTCGTCGGACCCGCGCACCTTGAGCCGGGCGACCGTCTGGGGAATTCCGGTCGTCAGCTTCCAGCGCGATCCGACCGCGTCGGCGTAGGACTTTCCGGCGCTCTGGTCCGAGGCCATCACTTCGGCCACGTAGAACCAGGGATGGTCCTCCAGAAGCTGGAGGAAGCGCTGCCCCACGGTCCCGGTGGCTCCCAGGACGGCGACAGGCATCGGCTCCCGGCCGTTTTGCCGTCCTTTTTGGGATGGGCGCTTCGAAGTCGTTGCGGTTACACGCGATTTTGCTAGCATAGGCCGCTCATGATACATGGAATCGGCATCCTGGCGCCGCATCGTTATCTCGCGCTCGGCGCCACGGTGGCGCTCCTCCTTCTCGCGAGCGAGGCCGGCGCGCAGGCGCCGCTGGTGGTCGCCACGTATCCGGCGGACGGGGCGGACCGGGTGCCGGCGAATGCGATCGTCACCTTTGTGTTCGACCGGCCCACGGGAAAGCAGGTTAGGCATTCGGTCGTGGACATCACCGGTGGTGGTGGGATCCCGACCACTCTGCCGGACCGCTGGTCCCCTCTTGGCGACACGCTGTACATCCAACCGCTTGTGCCTCTGCCCTTGTCGCATTTCTTCCAGATGAAGATCAATCAAGTACGCGACACGAGCGGGGTCATCTGGCAGGAAGTCCCTGGCGGACTGTATTCAAGAATCTATTCTTTCACGATAGCATCGCCCGCCAGCGTGGAGCGGGTGCAGGCGGGGAATCTGAATCTCTCGCTCACGCCCGACGTCACGATGCCCGTCTCGATTCCGGTGCGCGAGCTGGCGGGGACCGATGTCCAGTTCACCTCGGTGCGCGTGCAGTTTCTTTCATCGCCGGCCGTCGCCGCCACGGACACCGACACTCTCGACGTGGAGGTGGCCCCGCTCTACCAATACACGCTGCCGACCGGGATCTTCCTCCGCCGGAACGGCGCCGCGAATCTGGTGGCGCCGGTCACCCTTCCCAGCGCCGTGGCGCGCGACATTCCCCAGGGGATGCTGGGCGTTCGCCTCACGTTCTACGGCACGGACGAGACCGCATCCTCCGTGGTCGTTGACGCCGTCTTCCGGGTGGACCCCGCGACGATCGCGACCCACCAGGCGAGCGTGCTCCCCTCCATGGCC
This sequence comes from Candidatus Eiseniibacteriota bacterium, assembly GCA_041484545.1. Taxonomy (GTDB): domain Bacteria; phylum Eisenbacteria; class RBG-16-71-46; order SZUA-252; family SZUA-252; genus WS-7. The sequence continues at coordinate 16,840 of JBGPHU010000006.1, forward strand.
TCCGACGTGCTCGTCCGCACCGCGGTGCTCGAGTGGCCGCTCCACGGCGCGGTCATCGCGGCGGGCGACACTCTCCTGCCGCGCGCGGTCGTGACCGGGAACGGAACGGGCGCCTTCCGCGCGGCCTTCTACCTGGATGGGGATCTCATCTCGATCGAAGAGGGCTACATGGAAGCGGGCCGTCCGGTCGAGGTCACGATGCGGGGTCCATTGCCGACCCGGCGTCTGGGCGAACACCGGCTCCAGTTCGCGGTCGAGTCCCCGCAGCCCGTCGCGGCGAACCCGATCTCCTTCATCTGCTCGCCGCCCGCGAACGGCGTCGCCCCGCGCGCGCGCGGGCTGTTCGAGCCGCCGCCGGCCGCGCCGTCCCCGGTGCCGGAGCGGCTGCACGGCGCCGTGACCTGGCTCGGTGAGGCGCGCACCAAATTCCGCGAGGAGGATCGCTCCGCGGTCGGCTGGGGCGCATGGAACGGAACCTACGATCTGAGCACGACCAGGAGGATCGACGCCGAAGCATCGATGCGGCTCCGTTTCGACGACGTGGGGAACGGCCACGGAACGCCGCAGCACGTGCAGATCCGCTACACGGATCCGCGCCGCTCGCTCCAGTACGGCGACGCCCCGCCCGATCGCGCCGCCGAGACGCCGCTCCTCATGAGTCCGGTGCCGCGGCGCGGCGCCCAGGGTCAATGGCGCGGCACGCTGCTCGGCGATCTCGACGGGTTCGTGGCGCTCTCCTCGCATCCGGTGTCCGCGGGAGGGGCGATCCGCGACCAGGGATCCGATCTCTACTCGGCGAGACTCAAGCGCTCGCTCTGGAAGAACCGCGTGGAGGCCACGCTCTATGGCGGCTACACCCACGAGAAGGGCCGTCCTCCGGAAGACCTCTTCGGGACGGTTCCTGATTCGGGCGCGCTCGCCGTCCACCGCGCGGCGATCTACGGTGGCATGGCGCTCTTCGACCTCCCGGGAGCCTGGACGCTTCTCGCCGACGGCGCCACGGTGCGCCATCGAGCCACTCCGGGCGCCGATGGCGGCCGCTCGCGCACCGGCTGGCGGAGCGAGCTGAAGGGAAAGACTGCGGGATTCGAAGCCGTCGCGCAGGCCTTCTCCTACCAGCCCTCGCTCGCTACCGCGCTCAACCCCTACGCGCTCTCCGATCGGCGCGGCGGCTATGCGCAGCTCGCGCGCGGCTTCTTGAGGTGGCGCTTCCTCGGGAGCTTTCGCTCCGAGGAGCCGGCGCACCGGGAAGGCCTCGAGCCGATCGTGCGCGTCCAGACCGCGACGTTTGGCACGCGGGTCGAGATGAACCAGGATAGCTGGGTGACGCCGTCCTTCGTGCACGTCAGAAACAAAGGGGCGAACACGGACTTCACCGAGAACCGGATCGCCACCGAGTATTCCGCCTCTGAGCCCCTCGGCGGCAGAACGACCGCGCGCTTCGACGTCACCTTCATCGACGACGCCCTGAGAGCCGGCACGAAGCGGCGGGTCACGTCGGGCTCGGTCGTCACGACGCGACGTCACCCCGGGCGCGTGGTGAGCACGCTCACGCTGGGTCTCGAGGAGAACCACTCGGGCGGGGTCAACCTGACCGACACCACCATCCAGGGATCCTTCGAAGCGCGTTGGGAAGCGGTCGCGGGGCGCTTCCTCGTGACGCCCTTCATCTCGGGCTCATCGCGCAAGTACGCGCTTCTCGGCACGAGGGAGGAGCGGTACTCGGCGCGGCTTCAGCTCGCGCTCCTGCGCATAGCCGGGCTGGGAGAGAACGCGATTTCGCTGGAGGGGCGCGTCGACCGCGTGCAGCACTTGGCGCCGGCGCTACCGAAAGACCTGGACGGCTCGATCCAGCTCACGATCGGCCAGCGCTTCGGCATCTAACGGCGGCTAGCGGCGCGCGACAGCGCTTCGGCATCTAACGGCGTCGGACGGCCGACGCTCTTCCCTCCGCTTCCCCCACGCGCGTCCCCCGCGCGCGGCGCTCCAATCCGCGGCGCGCGCTTCAGTTCCCTGTCGGTCGCGATCCCGGCCCCGCGACCCTCGCCTGGAACGGATCGTGCTCGCCGTGGTCTCGCCCTCGCTCCTCGGCGCCCACTGCGCGGCGATGCCGCGCGTAGCCAGAAGGGGTGCCGAAATGAAGCGTTTCAGAATCATCCTCGCCGCCGTCGCACTCGCCGCACTCACCGCGTTCGCGCTCGTGACGCCCGGATGTTCGAAACAGGGCGTCCAGCGTGTCGCCGGGCCCACGCCGCGGCCCGATCCGGGCCTCACGGATTTCACGGATGCCCGATGGATCACGGCTCCGGACGAACTACGGCAGGAGGAGGCGCGCGCGGCCAAGAGCCCGCTCATGGCTCAGGCGGTCCAGGAGCAAGCGTCCGATCCGAATCTGTCGCTCCTTCGCAGCGGCGTGATGGGCGCGGCCGGCACCGCGAAGGACGGGAGCCAGGTTCGCGTCACGCTGTTTCCCTACCAGTACAGCAACGATTCGAACCACGCGGTCTATTTCGCGATCCTCGAGGTGAACGGCGTCGCGCACGTGGAGTCCTTCGAGCTGATCCGGAACCGGAAGCCGACGGCCGACGAGACGGGGTTCGAGCGCGTGAACTCCGGAGATCACGGCATCTGGATGCGTGGCGGCCCGACCTACGTCCAGGCATCGAGCGGCGGCGTGATTCGGCGCGCGCCCGAGCGGTTCAACTGGGCGAGATTCGGCGGCTGCTTCGTCCCGCTCGCGGATAGGCTCCTGGGAGCTGTGCAGGAGGGGTGCCACGACATGGGCGATTTCCCCGGCTGTGTCGCAGGGGGATCCGCCGCCGCGCTCCTGGGCGCCGGACTCTACTGCGCGGCCCAGGCCTGGAATGGATGAGCCGGGCTTGCCATGCGACCATCCTGGATTCCCATCTTCGTCGTCCTGATCGCGGCGGGATGCGGCGCCTTCGCGCTCTTCCCGCAGCGCTGGTCGCCCGACCTCTCGCACGGCATTCTCGCAGGCATGGCGATGTACTTCGTCGGGTTCACACGCTCGGTGACAGCGGCCAGGGCCGCGACCGGCGTGATCCCGCCGCTCTTCGGGCCGCGGGGCGTAATTCCCGCGGCGCTCTACCGCGCGATCTGGTTTCTGGCCATTCTGACCCTCATCGCCTGGGTCTATTTCGACCGGCGCGCGTTCTTCGACGTGACCTGGCCGATTCTGATTCTGGCGTCCTGGGGTCTTGCGGATTCGATGCTCAACCGGGCGAGGAGGTGAGGCGGTGAAGCAGTAAGTCGGTGGTGCGGGGTCAGCGCCCTCCCCGGCTCGCGCGGGGGGAGCGCTCCCGCGCCGCCTTCTGCCGGAGGCTGGCCTCGGGGCGATTCTTCTTCCTGGGCGCGCCGCGCTTCGCCTTCTTTTTCTTCTTCCCCTTGGCCCGACCCCGGCCGCCGGCCGCCTTTCGCGCTTCCAGCTCGGCGATACGCTCCGCCACGCCGACGAAGGCATAGCGGAAAACCTCGTCGACCGCGCTGACCGGCACCAGCGTCATGCTCGCCCTCACCGACTCGGGCACCTCCACGATGTCTTTCTGATTGTCCGCCGGGAAGACGACCGTCTTGATGCCGGCGCGGTAGGCGGCCATGATCTTCTCCTTCAAGCCTCCGACCGCGATCACCTTGCCCCGCAGCGTCACCTCGCCGGTCATCGCGACGTCGTTTCGGATGGGCGCCTCGGCTAGCGCCGACGCGATGGCCATCACGATCGTGATCCCCGCCGAGGGCCCGTCCTTGGGCACGGCGCCCTCCGGGAAATGGATGTGGAGGTCGTAGTCGTCGAAGACTTCGGGGTCGATCCCGAGAAGCTCCGCCCGCGCGCGCACGTAGCTGTGCGCCGCCTGGACCGATTCCTTCATGACGTCGCCGAGCTGTCCCGTGACGATCACCCGGCCGGCGCCTCGCATCTTGAGCGACTCGATGAGGAGGAGATCCCCACCCGTGGTCGTCCATGCCAAGCCTGTCGCGACGCCCACTTCGGCGTGCCCCTCCGCCATCTCCGGAAGAACGTAGGGCGGCCCGAGGAGTTTCTCGATGTCGACTTCCCCGAAGGACCAGACGCCGGCGTAGCCGGTGGTGCGCTGCCGCGCGCACTTGCGGCAGACGGTCTCGATCGCGCGCTCCAGCTGGCGTACCCCCGCCTCCCGCGAATACTCCCGGATCATCTTGAGAATCGCCGCGTCGTCGAAGGTGATGTCCCCCTCCTTGAGCCCGTGCTCGCGGGCCGCGCGCGGGATCAGGTGCCGTTTCGCGATCTCGATCTTCTCGGCGTCCATGTATCCGGGGATCTGGATCACTTCCATCCGGTCCAGGAGCGGCCCGGGGATGAAGTCCAGCACGTTCGCGGTCGTGATGAAGAGGACCTCGGAAAGATCGAACGGCATCTCGATGTAGTGATCGACGAAATGGGCGTTCTGCTCGTGGTCCAGCACCTCGAGGAGCGCCGATGAAGGATCCCCCTGCGAGTCGTGACCCAGCTTGTCGATCTCGTCGATCATGAACACGGGGTTGCTGCTGTGGATGTCGCGTAGGCTGCGGATGATCTTCCCGGGCCGGGAGCCGATGTAGGTCCGGCGGTGCCCCCGGATCTCCGCCTCGTCGCGCACGCCCCCGACGCTCATGCGCACGCAGTCGCGGCCCATGGCGCGCGCTATGGAGCTTCCGAGTGAAGTCTTGCCTGTGCCGGGAGGCCCGGCGAAGCAGAGGATGGGGCCCTTCAAATCGTTCTTGAGCTTGAGCACGGCCAAGTATTCGAGGATTCGCTCCTTCACCTTGTCCAGGCCGAAGTGCTCGGCGTCGAGCCTCTTCGTGACTTCCTCGAGATCGATCGGATGCCGCACCGGCCTGCTCCACGGCAGCGCGAGGAGCCAATCGATGTAGTTCCGGATCACGCCCGACTCCTGCGAAGTCGGCGCGAGATAGCGGAGGCGGTTCGCCTCCTCGTAGATGACCGAGCGCACGTGCTGGGGCAACCCGAGCGTGTCCGCCCGGTCCAGGATCTGCCGCACGAGCATCTCCTGAGGGTCTTCCTCCCCAAGCTGGCGGCGGATCTCGGTCAGCTGCTGGCGGAGGAAGAACTCGCGCTGGTTCTTCTCGACGTTCGCGGCCGCCCGGCGCACCACGTCCTCGGCCACGCTCATCCGCGCTACCTCGCTCTCCAGCGCCTCGGCGACGACGATGAGCCGATCTCCCACGTCGAGCGTCTCGATCACGCGCTGCTTCGTCTCCACCGGGAAGCGCACCATCGAGGCGACCGTATCCGCGAAGAGTCCGGGGTCCCCCAGGTTCATGCTGAAGACGTTGTCCATCTCGGGCGGGTAGGAGTGGTCCAGCTGGGAGATCGTCTTCAATAACTCCAAGATACGCGTCGCCAGGATGCTCACGCGCGCGGGGTCGACCGTGGTCTCGGCCGGGCAGGAGACGCGAGCCTGGATGTAGGGCTCGGCGTGGAGAATCTCGTCGATCCCGATCCTCCGGAGCCCCTCGAGCGTGACCTGGACGTTCCCGTTCGGCATATTGAGGCTGCGGATGACCCGGGCGGCGAGGCCGATTTTGCTCAGCTCGTCGGCGCTAAGATCCTTTTCGCGCTTGGCGGGGCTGTAGACCAGGGCGATCAGCTCATCGGGATTGGCATGGTCGCGGAGCAGCGCTTTGGATTGTTCGAGGCGGATCTGGATCGATGTAACTCCAAGAGGGAACACCACAGTGCTCATCAGGGGGAGCACCGGCATGACGGGGGGCACGTCGCAATCGAGCATCCGGCCGATCTCGGACATCGGTCGTTTGCTCATCCTGGGCGATCCTTTCCGCAAGCGAGGGGGACGGGAGCGAGGGGACGAAAGCCCACGGTATCACAGCTTCCCGCCCGCTGGCCAGTTCGCCCCCCCGCATGCCCCATGAAAATCGAAAGGCCACCAGGGGAAGCTCAACTGATGGCCCATCGATCTTCTTTCGCCTTCTCCGGTGATTCGCAGGAGTTCGCCCTACCTGCGGCCGGACATTCTCTTCTTACTGCCTACCAGCCAGCCTTTCCGGGCGGGACGATAGTGGCGTACGCGACGATCAACAGGAGCAGTGCGCTCATTTGGTTCTCACCTCCTTTCGAGTGATTCTTCTGTTACTTCGGGTCGCTGATCTTGGGACTTCTTCGCCTTCTGCTCTGCTTACCAGCCAGCCTTGCCCGGGGGGACGATTGTGGCGTACGCGACGACCAGGAGAATGAGAGCTTCCATGACACACCTCGTTTGGTTTGGGTTTCTGCTGATCTGCTTCGGCCTTCCGTGCTTCCAACGCTGGGAGGTAATAGCAGTCGTCGTGCCATTTGCAATCGATCGGGAAATATACGTGTAGTGGTTTGTCCTACAACAAGATATAGGCAGTGCGAATTGCGTTTTGGCGGAGGGCCTGAGGGGCCCAAATAGACAACCATACGTTACGGTTCTGCGGAGTCAGCGTAATCAAGTGCAGCGCAGAGGATTAGTTATGTCGTCTTAACTTGACTGCGGTTGTCCGCGGAGGTTGTCGGCGGAAGGGTCGGCGAGGGCTTGTGGATGGGCAGAAGGATCCTGAACGTGCTCCCGGTGCCCACGTGGCTCTCCACCTGTATCGTGCCGCCGTGGGCCTCGACGATGCCGCGAGCGATGGAGAGGCCGAGCCCCAGGCCCGAGGAGTTGAACTGAACGGTTCCCGAGGAGTGCAAGTTGACGTCTTTCAGCTCGACCAGCTTCGAGAAGATCCGCTCCCTGTCCTCCTCAGCGATGCCGATCCCGGTGTCGCACACCGCGATCTCGATCCCGCTCTCGGTCCGCTTCGCGGCCAGCTCGATCGAGCCCCCGTCGCGTGTGAACCGTATGGCGTTCATGGCCACGTTGAGGATGGCCTGGCTCAGATAGTCGCGGTCCACGCGCGGATGGACGAGCCCGGTCTCCACGCCGATCGAGAGCTGCTGGTCGCGCTGCGTGACGAAGGGCGCCATCTGCACCGCGATCTCCTCGAGAATCTCGCCGATGTCGGCGGCCGCGAATTTCGCGGGGAGCTGGTTTCGATCGAGAAGCGACATGTCGGTCAGGTCGCGCGCGAGCCGGGTCAGGGTCGAGGTCCCGCTCCGGATCGCGATCAGCCCCTCCTTCTGCATCGAGGTGACCTCGCCCAAGGATCCCTCCGCCATCATGTCGGCGTAGGCCCGGATCATGGTCACGGGGGTCACGATCTCGTGGGAGGCGACCGCGATGAAGTTCGTCTTCATGCGATCGATCTCGGCCAGCCGGTCCATCTCGCTGTGCTGCGCGGCGCGCATCGCCTCGAAGTCCAGAGCGAGCCGCCCCATCTCGTCCCGCGAGCGGACGTTCAGCGGGAAGTCGAAATTTCCGACCCTCATTTCGTTGGCGGCCTGGACCAGCCGCCGGATCGGCCGCGTGATGCCGGCCGCCACGCCGAGGCCGAGGAGAACCGCCAGGATGGCCGCCGCGGCCCCCGCGGCGAGAAGGTCTCCGCCGATCCTCCGCACGACCGCGGTTTCCTGATCGAGCGAGCGGAGGAGGAGATACCCCAGCCGCCCTCCGATCTCCGGCCCGCGCACTTCGCCGCGCAGCGCGAGGAACCGCTCCCCCATGGCGGGCAGGACCTCGACCGGCGCCCTCCCGGCGCCTTCGTTTCTCCACGACCGGATCTTCTGGACGAGGATGGTGCGGAGCGGCGATGCGGGAACCGTGCTCGAGGTAATCTCGCCATCGACCGCGAACACGACCTCGCTCCTCGTCGTCTCCTTGAGCGCCTGCGCGAGCGCCGCGTCCACGCTGTTTCCCAGCGTCAGGGTCCCCACCAGCGATCCACCGACGACGATCGGGACCACCGCGACGCGGTAGGCGTTCCTTCCTTCCATGACGTAGCCGCTCATCACGCGTCTCGCGAGAGCCTCCCGGATGAGGTCCGATCCGGAGATGTTGATGCCGTATTCGCCCGGGCGTCCGCCCCGGACCAGGACGACCCCGTGCTCGTCGGTTACGTCGAAGATCTGCGCGTCGGCGTCGCGCTGGAAGTCCGAGGCGACCCCCGCGAGCGTCTGATGGAAATCCTCGCCCACCCGCTCCGATGGCGGGAGCGTGAGCATGGCGAAGAACTTGGGATCGCGCGCCACGACGGTTCCGATCCGCTTCAGCTCCTCCCCCTGGTGAAACATCTGCCTCTCGAAGGACAGGGCGGCCCGGGAAAGGCCGTCGGTGACGGTCCGGTTCTGCTGGGCGGCGACGCGGAAGTTCACGGTGAGGAGCGCCGCCACCAGCACGGCGAGGATGGGCAGCGACGTGGTAGCCGCGATCTTCGCGGCCAGGGTCATCCGAGGCCAGGAGAGCCGGATCGGCTTCATGGCATGAGCATCGGGAGCAAGGCCGCGCCCTGCTGGGGAACCTCGATCGTCGCGGAGCGCTCTCCGGAAGCGAGCCATACTTTGACCGTGTGCGGACCGGCGCCCACGTCGTCGATGCGGAAGCGGCCGCTGGGCCCGATCAAGGCGAAGCTCCGGCTCGGCGCCACGATGATGTCGGCGCGCATGTCGGAATGGATGTCGCAGTAGACCTGCACGGCTCCTGCCTTCACGAACGTCACGCTCCGCGATTTCCCCTTCGGATAGCGCCCGAGGTCGAATTTCTTCGGGGGCGAATAGGAGAAGATGTTGTGGAACACGTTGTCGCTGTTGTGGAACTCGACCGTCTGGCCGGCCACGATCGCGAGAATGCGCGGAACGAAGCGCTGCCCGAGCTGATCCATGCGGGCGGGAGGCAATGCCGCCCCGGCGTCGGGGGCTTGGTCCGCGATCCACGCCACGCCGTAAGTCGAATCGGCCGCCGAAGCGGCCATCGCCGTCTTCGCGGAGGCGCTCAGCTGGCCCACGTAGGGATTGGGCTTCGAATTGTCGCGGATCGCCAGGTCCGACGGCGCGAGCGAGACCGATCCTTCGACCGAGCCCGCGAAGACCCGGGCCTGGCCGAGGATCGCGGGCGCCACGAGCGCCGCGGAGACGGCGATGAGGGCCGCGAGGCGGCCCATCAGAACGCCACCGAGAGCTGGGCCGCGGCGAAGGCGCGAACGAGCGCCGGGCTGACGCTGATGCGCGACTCCTGATGCACGAGCTTCGCGACGAGCCGGGTCGAGGGCTTGAATCCGATTCCGATCTCCCGCTTCCAGAGGTCCGCGTCCCACCCGGCGACTCCGCCCGAGGCAAGCGCGACGTCGCCGAAGATCATCCGGTCGAAGCGGGCGGCGACGTACCACCCCGGAAGCACGGTCCACTTGCCCTCGACGTACCACGTCTTCAAGTCCAGATTCCCGACGAACGGGGACTCGAACCGATTGACGAGGTATTCCGAGTAGAGGACGCCGTGGCCGTAGGAGAGCTCCAGATCCGCGGCCGCGAGATCCTGCATGTATTCGTCGACCGTGTGCCCGGCGGGCATGTCCTCATTGAGGGTGGCTCTGAGGTAAGGACCGCGCGCTCCGGAGACGCCGGCCCGGAGCCAGGGCGCCGGGACGAAGCCGAGCCGCGCCAGGACCTGTTTGCCGTCGTTGTAGTCGCTCATCACGGGGGCTCCGGCCGTGCCGTTCGTCACGCCGAGCGCGAATTCGAGCGGGGCGATGGCGCCGATCGCCACGGCTCCGAAGTCCCAGCAATTCTCGTAGAGAACGGGAAGCGACCACCCGTTGGGGTAGCCTATTCCGGTGAGACCCCCGCCCAGATAGCTCGAGAAATAGCCGAGGCCCCGATTGGCGACGATGTCCTCGCCCCGGGTCGGGACCTGGTCATTCCTGAGATCCGTGTGGTACTGGTACATGAGCGGCGCGCCGATCAGGCTGTTCTTCTGCGCGTACGCGCGATTTGGGTAGGCGCCCAGGTGGAGCGGGATTTTCCCGACCTCCAGATGAAGATCGCGCCCCTTGGGGTCGGAGAAGCGCACGAATCCCCCGAATAGACGCGCCAACATCGTGTCGTCGTCGTAGAGGAACTCGGTGAACACGTGGACGTGGTCCTGGATGGGGGCGTCCGCGAAGAGGCGAATCCGGGCCGTGTGGAACGGATTCTCGCCGAAGTTCAGGGTATTGATCCCGTTCTGATCGGTGCGCGAAACCCCGACGAGATCCAGGTTGCCCTGGAAATTCACCGGACCGACCGAGCCGCATTCGCCGCGAACGGCGAGGCTCATCGTCAGGGCGAAGGCGACCGCCGCCCATGCCGTCCGCGCCAAGGCCCTTCCCGGGATCCCCATCCTTCCATCCATGCTTGCAAACGCTCCTTCCGCGCTGGAACTGCCCTCTCAGCGCAGATTTCGGTCGTTTACCGGGTGATCCTGAGCGGAAACGATGGTGTAGACTCAGCGGATGGAATCGAACGAACGGACTCCGGCTGGGGTTTCGCCGCAGGCTACCCCCGCCCTGACGGACCTCCCACTTCGCAGGGGCCAAGTCGTGGAATTGGAGATAGCGGACCTGGCCTATGGAGGGAAGGCTCTGGCCAGGGTCCAGGGCCTGGTGGTTTTCGTGGAGAACGCCCTGCCTGGGGACCGCGTGCTCGCGACCATCTACCGGAAGCGCCGGCAGTACGCGGAGGCCCGGGCGGATCGGGTGCTCGTACCCTCGGCTTCCCGCGTTCCCGCCCCGTGCAGCCACGTGCCGATCTGCGGCGGGTGCCGGTTTCAGGATTTCGACTACAGCGAGCAAATCCGGCACAAGCAGCGCCAGGTCGATGATTGCCTCACGCATCTGGGGAGGCTTCGCGCGGACGTACGGGCCGTCCTGCCCGCCCCGAAGCTCTTCCACTACCGGAACAAGATGGAGTATTCCTTCGGCAGCGACCAGGCGGGGACGCTCACGCTCGGGCTCCATCGGCGAGGGTTTTTCGACCGCCCGTTCGATCTCGAGCGCTGCTTCATCGCGACCCCCGTCTCGAGCGAGATCGTGGCGTTCACGCGCGATTTCGCGCGCCGCGAGGCGCTCTCGCCCTACGATCTCAGGCGGCATACGGGACTCCTCCGCTTTCTCGCCGTGCGCGAAGGAATCCGGACCGGCGAGGTCATGGTCAACATCGTCGCCAGCGAGGCCCACCCCGCGCTCGAGCGCCTCGCCGTGGATCTCAGGAAGGCTTTTCCCGCCGTGGCGAGCGTGGTCCTGAACTTGACCCGGCGTAAGGCGCAAGTCGCGGTGGGAGACGAGGAGCGCGTGCTCGCCGGCAAGGCCTCGATCCAGGAAGTGCTCGGCGGACTCACCTTCGAGATCTCGTCGAACTCCTTTTTCCAGACGAACACCGAGCAGGCGGAGGGCCTGCTTTCGGCGGCCCTCGAGGGGCTCGCGCTCACGGGATCGGAGCGGGTCCTCGACGTGTACTCGGGCACCGGCACCTTCACCCTCCCCATCGCGAAGCGCGCCTCCGAGGCGATCGGCATCGAGTCCTCGGAGATCGCCGTCCGCGACGCCGAGCGGAACGCGGCCCGGAACGGGATCACGAACGCCCGGTTCTGGAAAGCCGAAGCGCTCGAGGCGCTGCGCGACCGGATGGGCCTGGGCTCGGCCGTAGACACCCCGCGGCCTGAGATCGACGCGGTGCTCGTGGATCCTCCGCGAGCGGGACTCCATGCCGGCGTCTTGAGCCGCCTGATCCACCTTGGCGCGCCGAGGCTCGTCTACATTTCGTGCAATCCAAGCACCCTCGGCCGCGATCTGGGAATCCTCTGCGAGTCGCGCTACGCGATCGACTGGATCCAGCCGGTCGACATGTTCCCGCACACGCCCCACATCGAATGCGTGGCCGCACTCCGGAAGGCCGCGTGAGGGCCGGCAGCGCGCCGGGTGTCGAAGCCGGGAGCGCCGTGTATGAAACGGTTCTCCAGAACGGCCTCAAGGTCCTGATCCAGGAAGTGCGGAGCGCTCCCGTTGTTTCCTTCATGGTCTGGTACAAGGTCGGCTCGCGAAACGAGACCGCCGGCGTGACCGGAATCTCCCATCTCCTCGAGCACATGATGTTCAAGGGCACGCCCAAGTACGGCAAGGGGGAGATCTCGCGCCTGTTGCAGAAGAACGGGGCCTCCTTCAACGCCGGCACCTCGATCGATTACACGAACTACTACGAGGTGCTCGCGGCCGACCGGCTGGAGCTGGCGATGGAGGTCGAGGCGGACCGCATGACGAACGCCCTCATTCCCGAAGAGGAGCACCGGCTCGAGATGACCGTGGTCCGCTCGGAGCTGGAGCGGAACGAGGACAATCCGCACCGCGCCCTCTACTCCGAGCTCTTCGCGCAGGCGTTCAAGGCTCATCCCTACCACTGGCCCACCATCGGCTGGAGGAGCGACGTAGAGGCGATCCGGACCCGGCAGATCCGCGATTACTACGAGGCGCACTACATGCCGAACAACGCGACCGCGGTCGTCGTCGGGGACGTGGATCGCGACAGGGCGATGGCTCTCGTGGAGAAACACTTCGGCTCGATCGCGCGCGGTCGCGAGCCGGACCCCGTCGTCACGGTCGAGCCTCCACAGCAGGGAGAGCGCCGGTTCAAGCTCCAGCGGCCGGGCGACACGCGATACCTCATGGTCGCGTACCCGAACCCGACCCTGGTCCACCTGGACAACTACGCCCTGGACATCCTGGGGATGATCCTGGGACACGGCAAGACGTCGCGGCTCTACCAGGCCCTCGTGGAGGGCGCCCTCGCAACCGAGGCGGAGGCCCAGAATGAAACGGCGCGCGACCCCTTTCTCTTCATCGTCGAGGCGACCGCCGCGCCGGGCGTGACGCTCGACGCCCTCGAGAGCGCCCTCTTGACGCAGGTGGAGCGCCTGCGAAAAGAGGCCCCTTCGAAGGCGGAGCTGGACCGGGCGCGGAAGCGGATCCAGGCCTCCTTCATCTATTCCAAGGACTCCATCCGGAGCCTGGCGCAGCAATTGGGGTACTACGAGACCGTGGGGTCCTATCGATATCTCGACACGTACCTGGACCGGATCGCGGCGGTCGCCTCGGAGGACGTGGTTCGCGTGGCGCGGACCTACCTCGGGGAGCGCACGCGCACCGTCGGGCACTATGAGCCAACCTCCGATTAGCTCCGCGGCCGGAACCGGCGCCGGCGGCGCCGGCGCGGCCTTGCGCCCGCGAGGGACGCGGCCCGCCAGGGTCGCGCTTCCCAACGGCCTCGTGGTCATCTTCCACGAGAACCACGCCAACCCTACCGTGGCGATCCAGGGGCTCGTGAAGGCCGGGGCCATCTTCGACCCGCCACGAAAAAGCGGCCTCTCCAGCTTCGTGGCTTCGATGCTGGACCGCGGCACCGCGACCCGGACGGCCTATCAGCAGGCCGAAGCGCTCGAGAGCCTCGGCGCCAGCCTCCACTTCGATTCCGGACCCGAGACGGTCACCTTTTCGGGGAACACGCTCTCGGAGGACCTGGGCACGGTGCTCGAGGTCCTGGCGGACGCGCTCCGTCGTCCGGTGTTCGCGCCGGACCAGATCGAGAAGGCGCGTGACGAGCTGGTCGTGCGCGTGAAGGTCTCCAACGAAAACACCGCGTACGTCGCATCCCGCGCGGCGAACGAGATCCTCTTCCCCGAGGATCACCCGTATCACCGCTCTCCAATCGGGACCGAGGAATCGCTCCGCTCGGTCGCGCGCGAGGACCTGGCCGCTTTTCACGCGGCGCACTACGGGCCCGACGCCACGGTGCTGGTCCTGGCCGGTGACGTCGATCCCGAATCCGCCGGCGAGGAGGTGAGGCGGACGTTCCTCGATTGGAAGAGGCTCGACAAGGCCGCTCCCTTCGCGGTGCCGAGCGCGCTCGCGCCCGAGCGCCCGGAGAGACGGGTCGTGCACATGAAGGGAAAATCCCAGGTGGACGTGGCGTGCGCCCTCCCGGGACTCTCACGATCGGATCCCGACTACTACGCCGCCATGCTCGCGAACTTCGTCCTCGGCGGCGGGTCGCTCTCGAGCCGCCTGATGGACAACCTCAGGGACAAGCAGGGTCTGGTGTACGGGGTCTACTCGAGCCTGAACGCCGGCATCGGCGCGGGACCGATCCAGATCCGGGCCGGAACGAACCCGTCCAGCGCCGATCGCACGGCGGAGGAGATCCTGGGCCAGGTGGCGCGCATGCACGACGAAGGGCCGACCGCGACCGAGCTGGAGGATGCCGTGAGCTATCTCACCGGGGTCTTCCCGGTGCGTCTCGAGACGAACGCCGGCGTGGCGTCGCAGCTCTTGGGCGCCGAGCTGTACGGCTTGGGAATGGACTACATCCAGCGCTACCCCGCGATCATCCGCGGCGTCTCGCTCGACGAGACGCGCGCGGCGGGGCGGAAATACTTCCGTCCGGCCGCCTGCGCGCTCGCGATGGCGGGAAGCTATCCCGAGGCCCCGGCCGCTGGCGTGGGTCGATGAGACCGTCTCCGGTCGCGCGCCGGATCGGCCGCGTCACGCTCGCGGCGCTCACATTTTGGTGCCTGGCCGCGGCCGTCGCCCCGGATCGCGCCGACGCCAGGCGCATCTTCGTCCCGCGGCAGCACAGACGCCTCCAGGCGGCCATCGACGCCGCGGCGCCGGGCGACACGGTCTGGGTGTCGGCGGGGACGTACCGCGGGCCCTTCGTCATCAAGAAGCGGCTCGTTCTCTTCGGCGACGGAGGTCCCGCCAAGACCATCCTCGACGGACGCGACAGTGTCCGCGTGCTCCACGTCGAGGGAGTGACGCGCGCCGCCATCATCGGATTCCGCATCCAGAACGGGAAGGCCGCGGGCGGGAGCGGGATCTACTGCCTGCGCGACACCATGCTCCAGATCGGAAGCTGCGACATCCGGGGGAACTGGGAGGCTGGCGTCGCGGCGTGGCAGTGCGGCCCGATCCAGATCGTGGACAGCGAGATCTCCGAAAACCACGGAAGCGGCGTGACCGCGAGCAATTCGAAGCTGCAGCTCATCCACACGACCTTCCGCGACAATCACGCGCCCTCCGGCGGGGCCGTCGCTCTCACCTCGACCGAGTTGACCGTGGCGAGGGAATGCATCTTCCAGTCGAATCGGGCCGACGACGGCACCGGCGGGGGACTCTTCGCCGAGTCCTCGCCGCTGCATCTCCTGGATTGCCTGTTTCGGGAGAACACCGCCGCGGCCGGCGGAGGCGCGATCGGCGCGAGGGACAGCTCCGACCTGCGCATCCGGTCATGCTTCTTCGCCCGGAACCGCTCTTCCAGCGGCGGCGCCGTTCTCACGGATCTCTCTTCGCTCGACCTCCAGCTTTCGATATTCACCAAGAATCGCGCGACCGGCGCGGGCTCGGCCGTCCAGATCCTGGGCCGCCGAACCGCGGGCGTGAATCCCTTCATCACCAGCAACACGTTCTATCGGAACGGCGTGGACGCCCAGGCGGGAGCATCCGTCTTCGCGGAGGGCGCCTCCCCGGAGATCACCCGCAACATCTTCGTTATCGACAGCACCGACAGGAACAAGGCCGTGCTCGAAGTCCGGGGCGCCTCGCGGTACGTGTGCAACCTCGTCTACACGATGGACGGTCCCGGCCCGGAGCCCTCGGCGAACATCATCGTGGGAAACCCGCTCTTCTGCGACGCGGAGAAAGACGATTTCCACGTCCACGATCTGAGCCCGGCGATCCTCGCGCCGTGCGGAAGGATCGGGCCCCTCGGCAAGGGCTGCTCGTCCTTCCGGATTCTCCCGAGCAAATAGCTTTCCCCTTTCCTGGGGGTTTGGACTCTTCGTGGGTGGCCCCGGATGGGAACTTTAGGCGGCTTCGGGCGGTAGTGCTTCGATGAGGCTATGGTGGCCGTGTAAGTGTCAGTCCCGCAAGGAGGTCATGGATGAAGGTGCTCAAGATGGTGCCGATCGGCGCGGCTCTATTCGGGCTGAGTCTGGGTCTCTCTTCGATCGCCCCCTCCGTCGCCAGCGCACGCGACGAGGACTCGGGGACGAAATACGAGCAGAAGGTCATACGTATCGCGCAGGCGGATCGCGGTAACGATCGCGACGCAAACTCCGGATACCTGGGCGTCCAGGTCCAGCGGCTGACCGCCGCGCTGCGCCGCGCCAAGGGTATCCCCGAGACGACCGAAGGAACACTCGTCAACAACGTCGAGGATCAGAGCCCCGCGGACGACGGTGGAATCAAGCGGGGGGACGTGATCCTGGAAGTGAATCATCAATCGACTCCGGATCCGAGCGATCTCGTGCAGACGGTCGGCAACCTCGAGCCCGGCAGGAAGGTTTCGGTGCTGATCTGGCGCGACGGGGTGACCCGCACGCTAACGCTCACGGTCGGCTCGCGGCCCGAGGGAAGAGACGCGCCGCCGCCGATGCCCCCGAGAATGCCCAACTGGGACGGCCCCGGCCCGGGCGACTCGCGCGATATGCCGGACAACGGAAGAACTCTGATCCTCCGCCGCAATCGGGATGACATCGAGCGTCAGGTGCGGGAATTGCAAGATCAGGTCGCCAGTCTGCGCAAGGAGGTTCAGCAACTGCGGTCCGATCTTCAGCATCAGATGAATCACGGGGACCGCAGCCGCGATGACGATCGCAATCGGAGCGACGATCGCGATCAGGACAACAACAACGAAGGCGATTGAACGCTTCGTGACAAGCCGTTGATGTGGCGGGTGGGTGTTTCCATTGAACGGTTCGAGCCCATCGAGAACCGTTCAAGCCCACCCGCCCCTCCCTTTTTTTACGATCCCGAGATGAAAAATTTGGATGTGTGCGGGCCACGTGCTAGAGTGCGCGCGCGGTGTCTCGAGG
>JBGPHU010000007.1:0-32332 GCA_041484545.1 Candidatus Eiseniibacteriota bacterium
CACCCCCGGCAACCCGCTCCCGGCTCCTCCATCGCGCCTTGATGGAGGAGCGGGACCGGATTCTGGATCAGCTCGAGCGCGCGCTCGAAGGGGATGCCTGGCACGGGCCCTCCGTGCGCGAGGCGCTCGACGGAGTGACCTGGCAGAAGGCGCTCCTGAAGCCGATCCCCAAGGCGCACAGCATCTGGGAGATCGTGCTCCACATGACGGCCTGGGAGGATATTGTCCGGCGGCGGCTCCAGGGTGAGTCTCCCAAGATCACCGACGAGGAGAACTGGCCGCCGATCCGGGACGAGAGCGCCGCCGGCTGGAACAAGGCGCTGGCCGCTCTCCGAGCGGGGCATGCGCGGCTCCGCGAGACCGCATCCTCCGTCAGCGACGATCTCCTGGACACATCACCCACCGGCAAGGCCTCCACCCGCTATGTCCTCCTCCACGGCATCATCCAGCACGACCTCTATCACGCCGGCCAGATCGCGATACTGAGGAAGTAGGGATCTCCCGCGCCCCGCCCCCCCTCGCAACATGCGTTCGCACATCACGCGGGCCCTAGCGTCTCCGCGAATGGACGATCGCGCACCCCCCCAACGGCCCTCGATGTACGCAACGAAAAGGCCGCGGAGCTTGCGCCCCGCGGCCTTCGTCGTCGCTATGTTGCTTGAAGCTTACTTCGCCAACACCGCCTTGATGATGTCGGTGCTGCCGCCCGAGGAGGCGCGGACGTAATAGATCCCCGAAGGAGCATGGCCGCCGCTCACTGTCTTGCCATCCCAGGAGACGGAGTGCTCGCCCTGCGGGTACCACTGATTCGAGATCGTCCGAACCAATTCGCCGCGCGTATTGAAGACACGCACGTCTACGTTGCCCGGCTTGCTGGTCGAGAAGTTGATCTTGGTTACCGGGTTGAACGGGTTCGGATAGTTCTGCTGCATCGCCACGATCGATCCGGCCTTGTTGGCGCCATTCAGCTTGATGTAGCCGAAGCCCAAGAACTGGCGGCCGACGCGGTTCGAGTAGGCGCGCACCTCGAGTGGAACGAACTGGTTGATCAGACCCAAGGCGACGAGGCGATCGATGATTTTGCGCTTGCCCCAGTAAGCGATGAGCGTGTGGTCCGTGCCACCGCTCGGATCGAGATTCACCACCCAGTGCCCGATGTTGCCGAAGACAACGTTCAGCACGTCGAAGCAGCTGATATGGCCACCGACCAAAGCGAGCATATCCATGTCGGTGCAGTCGCCGGTGCCCGGTGTCGACTCCGTCTTGAGGCCGGCCATCGTGGGGCTGGCGATGACGCTCGTTCTCATACGGATGCCTTCTCCGCCGACGTTCGCGGCTCTGCAAATATAGCCGGCAGCCTTCGTCGATGCCGGGAAGGTGATGTTCGCCGCGATCGGGGAGCTTCCGAGATTGGCGCCGAGGTTCACGGACGACGGGGTGATGTTGACGTTCATCGGGAGCGGCCCGTTGCAATTCTGGATGGACTCGCCGCGCCAGATCTGGACGCCGAACCCGCCGGCCTGCGAGATGAACACGAAGTAGTTGAACTGGATGCCGTCCGCCGAGGTGTTCGTGTACTGCGAGATGTTCGGATCCACGTCACCCGCGAGGTCGATGAACATGTTGCACTTCTGGCCCGTGGTGAGATCGATCTTCCAAATATCCTGCGGGTTCGCCGGATCTTCGTTCGACGGGGCGTCGTAATAGAGCGTGTTCCCGTCGGGCGCGTAGGACGGATTGTCGTGCGTGACCAACGCCGGATTCACTTCGGAGGCGTGGGTGGTCTCGCTGAAGCCGTTCGACGTGAAGTTCAGAATCTGGATCTGGAATACGCCGAACCGGTTCGTTACGTATGCGATCTGGGTGCCGCTCGGGTTGTAGGTCGGCTTGAATTCCGCCTTGCCGTTCAGGATCGCCTGGCTCGCAGGGTCGCCTTCGAGGCCGAGCAGGTGGCGCGTGCGCGAAAGCTCATCGACCGCGCCCGTGTGGGCGACGGGGTCGAGGCTCACGTTCACCGTCCAGAGATCGATGGACGATCCGAACGCGTCCGAGTCGTACGCGATCTGCGCGCCATTCGGACTGAACGCGGGGTGCCGGTGGTGCACGCCGCCAGTGCCGTCCGCGATGAGAATCGGCGACCCGAGCGGAGCCCCGGCAATGGCCGGATCCGAGGAGTTCTGATCGAACTGTTGAACGTAGATGCTGGCCGAATTCACGGAGTTGTTCGTCTGCACGTAGGCGAGCCATTTCCCGTCTTTGGACCATGCCGGATCGACGTAGGAAACCACGCCTGCGGGATCCCGGAGCAAAGGTGTGGGAACGAGGCCGGCTAGAAATGCCTGCTCCGTGTTTCGATACATCCAGATCTCGCCGACGCTCTCGCTGCCGACGATGCTGCTGAGGGTGACGAATGCGAGCCACCGCTCCACCCTGGGACTAGCGGCCGTTCCTGCTCCCGAGGCCGGTAAATTCCTCAGCGTCGGCGAAAACTTCCCTCTGATGAGGTCGTCGAAGGCCGAAATGTAGCCGAAGGCGCCGCGGTAGCCAGCGTGGGCCTTCACCGGGAACAGCGGAGCCGCCATCACCAAGATTGCGACAACGCTTAGTAATCTCTTCATTCCATTCATCTCCTCTCTAACGCAGGTAAAAGCGAGAAGACACCCTCAAGAGGATAAGGATCACAATACTCCGAGCCCGATCACCTCCTTAGTCATCGTGATTATAGCCGAGCTAAATTGAAGTGTGGTCTCACAATGGGAAGAGTGGACGCCGTTAATTTACTTGATAGAGTATACGCGAGCAGGGGCCGCAGTGTCAAGCGATTTTTGGAACTTACAGCGTTTTGCGTGGTTCAAAATTGCCTTGACACTTCGCGACTTGGGGCCCTAACCTGGCTCCCATGAGACCTGGTCAGGGAGGTGGGCGCCGGGTCCACCCAGCCGGGCTTTCCCAACGGACTGGATTATAGCTCTTCCCCCCCAATTTGCCAAATAAGAAGTGATCCTGACGCCGGGGCAGATTTGCGTACGAAGGGACTGTTAATGCCTTTTTCAGCAAAGACTTCAGCGTTTTGTGTCGCATTTCTGCTCTCGGCCGGATTCTTCGCGTCAGCCCCGGCGCGGGCTCAAGCTCCGCCCCCGCGGAGCCCGAACACGGTCCGCGGCTTCTTCACGCCGTTCACCGGCGGCAATACGGTGCTCCTGGTCTGGAGCGGCGCCCACGTCGAATCCGACAGCGTCTGGATGGGGTATCGGGTCAGGCGAACCATCAAGGGAATCACCCCCACCCCCTTCGAGGTGGTCGGGCAGCACAAGTCGCGGAATACCGTAACCAGCGCATGTCTCGCCACCGCAAAGCCTTGCGATCTCAGCCAGTTCGTCTTCTACGGTACGGGCCTCTTCTTCAAGGGGTTCCGGAATAACTCGTTAAATGGCGGCTATATAATCAATTATCCGCCAGGCGCTCCCACGGACAACTGCGATAGCTGCTGGGTATTCGCCGACCAGGGCAATCTGGCCGGGTTCACCTCGCTCTATGCCGTGACCTCAATCGACACCCTGCATCTGACGGCCAGCGATTATACCGAAAGCGCGATCGATTCCAGCGAGATCGTGACGGTACAGCCGTCTACTCAGCCGGCCGAGAACTTGGAGCACGTCGCGGTCGTCCCAAATCCCTTCCGGGGCTCAGCCGAATGGGACCCCGCTCCCGGCCAAGACCGCGTCCACTTCATCCACCTTCCCGCAGCCGCGACCGTCCGCATCTATACCTCCAACGGCGAGCTGGTCCGGGTTCTGGTTCAGAACCCGAACGCCAACCTCGGAGGCACGACCGGCGACCTCGAGTGGGACCTCAAGAACGCGGATGGACGAAAGGTGGTCTCGGGCATCTATATTTATCAGGTAGAATCCCCCCAAGGTCACAACATCAAAGGACACTTCGTCGTCATTCGATAGGCCGCCGTTCCGAACGAGGGCGGCTCGGAGGATTTCATGAGCGCCCCCACCGCAACCCCCGAAACACTTTCGCAGAGCCGCACCAAGACCGCGAATGCGCCCCGCCGCGAATACCTGAACCTGATCGGCGGGAAGTGGACCCCGTCGCGATCGGGCAAGACCTTCGAGAACCGTAACCCGGCCCGCGAATCCGACCTGGTCGGCGTGTTCCCGGACTCGGGCGCCGAAGACGTGGACGCCGCGGTGAAGGCTGCCGCCCGCGCCTTCGCTTCCTGGCGGCTCGTCCCCGCGCCCCGGCGCGCCGAATACGTCTTCCGGGCCGCCGAGATCCTGCGCGACCGGAAGGAAGAGCTGGCCCGTCTCATGACCCGCGAGATGGGGAAGGTGCTGGCCGAGACCCGAGGCGACGTTCAGGAGGCCATCGACATGGCCTACTACATCGCCGCGGAGGGCCGGAGGCTCTTCGGAGCGACGGTCCCCTCGGAGCTGCCGGACAAGTTCGCGATGTCGGTGCGGCATCCGCTCGGGGTGTGCGGACTCATCACGCCCTGGAATTTCCCGATGGCGATCCCTTCCTGGAAGACTTTCCCCGCGCTCGTGGCGGGAAACACGGTCGTGCTGAAGCCGGCCAGCGACACGCCCGGCTCGGCGCATCACCTCATCGAAGTGCTCGTGGAAGCGGGCATCCCCGAAGGAGTCGTGAACATCGTTCACGGCGGGGGCAGCGCGGTCGGGATTCCGATCGTCTCCCACCCCGACGTGAAGATGATCTCGTTCACCGGCTCTTCCGACGTGGGCAAGACGATCGCCGAGCGCTCTGCCAGGACCTTGAAGCGGGTATCGCTCGAGCTGGGCGGAAAGAACGCGCAGATCGTCATGGACGACGCCGACCTGGACCTGGCCCTCGAGGGCGCGCTCTGGGGAGCCTTCGGCACCACGGGGCAGCGCTGCACCGCGACGAGCCGGCTCATCGTGATGAAGCAGGCGCACGACGAGCTGGTGAAGAGGCTGGCCGACCGGGCCGGAAAGCTCAGGTTGGGAGACGGCCTGGATCCCGCGTCCGAGGTAGGGCCGCTCGTCAACCGCGCGCAGCGGGACCGCATCCACTCCTATGTCGAGATCGGCAAGGCCGAGGGCGCGAAGCTGGTCGCCGGAGGCGCTCCCGCGACCGACGGCGCGCTCGCGGAGGGAGCCTTCTACAAGCCGACCATCTTCGACCAGGTGAAGCCCTCCATGCGGATCGCGCAGGAGGAGATCTTCGGCCCCGTGCTCTCGGTGATCACGGTCTCCTCCCTCGAAGAGGCGATCCAGGTCCTGAACGACACCCCCTTCGGCCTCAGCTCCTCCATCTACACGCGCGACGTGAACCGCGCGATGCGCGCCATCCGGGACATCGAGGCGGGAATCACCTACGTCAACGGCCCGACGATCGGGGCCGAAGTGCAGCTTCCTTTCGGCGGCTGGAAGGAGACCGGGAACGGGCATCGGGAGGGCGGACCGACCGTCATCGATGCCTTCACCGAGTGGAAGTCGATCTACATCGACTACAGCGGCCGCCTGCAGAAGGCCCAGATCGATCGTTGAGGAAGCGCGCGCCCTCGCGCGCTTCGTCTCGAACATGACGGAGACCAAGACTCTCGTGGATCGCGACGCGGCGGCATCGACCCGACCCGCCCCGCTCGTCAAGCTCACGCGGGGCGCGTACGTCGAGAGCGTCCATTACGGCCACGCGGCCGTCGTGGATTCCAGCGGCAAGCTTCTCGCCTGGACGGGCGACGCCCACGCCTCGGTCTTCCCTCGCTCCGCGTTCAAGCCGTTCCAGGCTCTTCCTCTCGTGGAATCGGGCGCCTTCGCGCGCTCGGGGCTGGGAAGGAACGCGCTGGCCCTGATCGCGGGGTCGCACGGGGGCACCGACGCGCAGGTCGCGGTGGTGCGGGAAATCCTCGAAGCCGCGGGGGCGGATCCGTCTCTGCTCCGGTGCGGCGCTCACGAGCCCTATGACCGCGCGACCGCGAAAGGGCTGCGCGCGCGCGGCGAGCCGCCCGATCCGCTGCGGCACAACTGCTCCGGGAAGCACGCCGGCATGCTCCTCCTCGCACGCTCGCTGGAGGCGCCGCTCGCGGACTACACCGATCCCTCGCACGCCGTTCAGCGCGCCATTTTCACGCGTTTCGAGGAGCTGACGGGCGTCCCCTTCGAGGACTCAGTCCCCGCGACCGACGGCTGCAGCGCGCCGACGCCGCGAATGAGTCTCTCGCTTCTGGCCCGGGCGTTCGCGCTCCTGGCGCGCGGGGTGGACGCGGGAGGGCGGCCCGTTCCCGCGCTTGCCGAGATCCGCGATGCGATGATGGAATATCCGGAGAACGTGGCGAGCGAGGGGCGGCTGGACACGATGCTCATGCGAATCTTGAGAGGAGCCGTCGTCTCGAAGGCGGGAGCCGAGGGGATGCACGCGACGGCGTATCTCACGCGCGGGATCGGAATCGCGGTCAAGATCGCCGACGGGGACGCGGGCCGGCGCGCGATCAAGCCCGCGGTCGTGGCCCTGCTCGATCAGCTCGCGCTCCTGAGCCCGGGGGACGGAGAGGTCCTGCTGCCCCAGGAGGAACGATTGATCCGAAGCCATGCCGGAATCGCCGCCGGGGAGATCGTGCCGGCCGTCGAGCTGACGAGGATGGGCCGGTGAGCGCGGAAACCGCGGCCCCCGCGCGTCCCCCGGCCTCGGCCGTCGACACGCGCCGCTGGGTCTACTTCTTCGGCGACGGACGCGCGGAGGGGAACGCGCGCATGCGTGATCTCCTGGGCGGAAAGGGCGCGGGGATCGCCGAGATGGTGAACGCCGGCATCCCGGTCCCGCCGGGCTACACCATCACCACCGAAGCCTGCCGGCAGTTCTTTGAGGCGGGCGGCCGCCTGCTCGACTCGATCGTGGAGGCGGAGGAACAGGCGCTGGCGCGCCTCGAGAAATTTCTGGGCCGCCGGCTCGGCGATCCCCGGAATCCGCTCCTCGTTTCGGTGCGCTCCGGCGCTCCGATCTCCATGCCGGGAATGATGGACACGGTGCTGAACTTGGGATTGAACGACCAGACGGTCGAAGGGATCGCCCGCAAGAGCCAGAACCCGCGCTTCGCGTACGACAGCTACCGGCGGTTCATCCAGATGTTCTCCGGCGTCGTGCTGGGCGTGCCGCGCGAAGTGTTGGAACACGAGCTGACGCTCGCGAAGAAGCGGGCGCGCGTGGGCGACGACACGGGCCTGGACGAGCGGCGGCTGCGCGCGCTGGTCGTGCGCATGAAGCAGCTCGTGCGGAGCGAGATCGGCGCCGAGTTCCCCCAGGACGCCCGCGAGCAGCTGGCGCGGGCACGCGACGCCGTGTTCCGCTCGTGGCACACCGAGCGCGCCGTGCACTACCGCAGGCTCAACGGGATTCCCGATCACCTGGGCACCGCGGTCACGGTGCAGGCTATGGTGTTTGGAAATCTCGGCGCCGAGTCGGCCACCGGGGTCGGCTTCACGCGCGATCCCGCGACCGGAGAGCGTCGCTTCTACGGCGAGTACCTCATGAACGCCCAGGGGGAGGACGTCGTGGCGGGAATACGCACGCCGCATCCCATCGAGGAGATGGAGCGGGAGCTTCCGGCCGCCTACGCCTCGCTCCGCGAGATCACAACGAGGCTCGAGCGCCACTACCGGGACGTCCAGGATTTCGAATTCACGATCGAGGGAGGGCGGCTGTTCATGCTCCAGACGCGCCGCGCGGCACGCACGGGGCAGGCCGCGCTGCGGGTCGCGGTGGAGATGGTGGAGGAGGGGCTCCTCACCACCCGCGAGGCCATCGAGCGGGTCGAGCCCGAGCATCTGGATCAGGTGCTCCACCCGGTGCTGGATCCCGTCGAGCGGAAGAAGCACCAGACGCTGGCGCGCGGACTGCCCGCCTCGCCGGGCGCCGCGGCGGGCGCCATCGTCTTCACCTCCGACGAGGCGGTCCGCCGCGGGGCGACCGAGCGGGTCATCCTGGTCCGCGCCGAGACCTCGCCGGACGACATCGCGGGAATGAGCTCCGCGCGGGGCATCCTCACCGCCACCGGCGGGATGACCTCGCACGCGGCGGTGGTCGCGCGGGGAATGGGAAAATGCTGCGTGGCTGGCTGCACCGCGCTCTCCATCGACGAGGAGAAGCGGGTGCTGCGTGTCGCGGGACGCACCCTGCGCGAGGGGGCCTTCATCTCGCTGGACGGCTCGACCGGCGAGGTGCTCCTCGGGGACGCTCCGACCGCAGACTCCGAGGTGGTGCGGGTCCTCACCGGCAGGCTCAAACCCGAGAAGGCTCCGCTCTTCCAGTGCTTCCAGCGGCTCACGCAGTGGTGCGACGAAGTGCGGAGGCTCAGGGTGCGCGCGAACGCGGACGTGCCGCAGGACGCGAGGCTGGCTCGCCAGCTCGGCGCCGAGGGGATCGGCCTGTGCCGCACCGAGCACATGTTCTTCGCCGAGGAGCGCATCCCGCACGTCGTGACCATGATCATGAACGCCAAGGAAGCGCGCGAGAAGAAGCTCCTGATCGAGCGGCTCTCCGCGGAGCTGAAGGCGGCCTCGCGGTCGGAGCGGCCCGCGCTGAAGCGGGAGCTGGCCCTGGCCGAGCGCCTGGGACGGGAGCCCATCCGCGCTTTCGAGGGGGCGCTCAAGAAGCTCCTGCCGCTCCAGCGCGCCGACTTCAAGGGCCTCTTCCTCGCGATGGAGGGCTGTCCGGTCACGATCCGGACGCTCGATCCGCCGCTCCACGAGTTCCTCCCCAAGCGCGAGCATCTCCTCCGGGAGCTTGCGGCCTTGAAGCGGGGCAAGGGGCTAAAGGCGCGGCGGGAGCGCCTGGAGGCCACGCTCTCGCGGGTGGAGGAGCTGCACGAGTTCAACCCGATGCTGGGTTTCCGGGGCTGCAGGCTGGGGATCCTCCACCCCGAGATCACGCGGATGCAGGCTCAGGCCATTTTCGAGGCCGCCGCCGCCCTGATCGCAGAGGGCAAGCAGGTCGCTCCGGAAATCATGATCCCGCTCGTGGGCGATCCCGAGGAGCTGAGCCGCCAGCGCGCCGTGGTGGAGACGGTCGCCGCGGAAGTCATGCGGCGGCTCGAGGTGACCATCCCTCATACCATCGGCACGATGATCGAGGTGCCGCGGGCGGCTGTGCTCGCCGGCGAGATCGCGGAGCACGCCGATTTCTTTTCCTTCGGCACGAACGACCTGACGCAGCTCGTGTTTGGATATTCGCGCGACGATTCGGGGCGGTTTCTTCCGGAGTACGTGCGCACCGGCATCCTGCCGTGCGACCCCTTCGTCTCGATCGACGTCCCCGGGGTCGGCGCCCTGGTCCGGCGGGCCACCTTCGCGGGGCGAAAGGCCAAGCCCGGGCTCAAGGTCGG
Source organism: Candidatus Eiseniibacteriota bacterium (assembly GCA_041484545.1). Lineage (GTDB taxonomy): Bacteria > Eisenbacteria > RBG-16-71-46 > SZUA-252 > SZUA-252 > WS-7. Next base: position 9,371 of record JBGPHU010000007.1, read on the forward strand.
AGTCTGCGGGGAGCACGGCGGGGACGCGGATTCCATCGAGCTCTTCGAGGACGTGGGGCTGGACTACGTCTCCTGCAGCCCGTTCCGCGTGCCGCTCGCGCGCCTGGCCGCGGCCCGCGCGGCGCTGAAGCGGAAGTGACGGCGGACGCCGTCATCCCGGCGCTGAACGAGGCGGAGTCCCTGGGCCTGGTCCTCGATGCGCTCCCCAGGCCGCCGATCCGCCGCGTCGTCGTGGCGGACAACGGCTCCACCGACGCGACCGCCCGGGTCGCCCGCGAGCACGGGGCCATCGTGGTGTTCGAGCCGCACCGCGGCTACGGCGCCGCGTGCCTCGAGGCGCTCCATGCTCTTAAGGCCGATCCGCCGGACGTGGTGCTCTTCCTGGACGCCGATGGGAGCGACGACCCGGCCGAGGCGCCCGCCGTCTTAGCGCCCATCCTCGAGGGCCGCGCCGACCTCGTGGTCGGCTCCCGGGTGCTGGGTCTGCGGGAGCCGGGAGCGCTCTCCCCACACGCCCGGTTCGGGAACTGGCTCGCCACCCGGTTGATCGCGGCGTTCTACGGCGCCCGGTACACGGATCTGGGGCCGTTCCGGGCCATCCGCTACGATGCCCTCGTCGGGCTCGAGATGAAGGACCGCGATTTCGGCTGGACGGTGGAGATGCAGGTCAAGGCGGCGCGGCGAGGGCTCCGGCACATCGAGGTCCCGGTGCGGTACCGCCGTCGCGTGGGACGCTCCAAGATCTCAGGCACCGTGGGCGGATCGGTCCGGGCGGGGGTCAAGATCCTGGGCACCGTGTTCGCGCACATCCTTGACCCTTTTTCCGGCCCCGGGGTACCATGACGTTACCTTGATGCGCTCCCGCGTGACCCCGTGCCCAAAGATCGTCCTGCTCGCCGCTCTGGCTATCGCGGCCTCCGCGTATACGCCGCCGCCGCTCCTTCGTAACAACATGAACGCCCAATCCGCCATGACGTGCCGATCCTGCCACGTGGACATCACGCAGCAATGGGCGGCCTCCGCGCATGCCTCCGCGGACCGCAAGAACAACCTCCTCTTCGGGAGGATGTACTTCGCATCCCTGCGTGAGACGCGGGGCGTGACGATGGTGAAGTGCGGGCCGTGCCACGAAACCGTGTCGTACATCACCAACGACTTCGAGAAGCTCCGGGACGTGAGTTCGGAAGGCGTCACGTGCGTTTTTTGCCACGCCATCGCCGGTCCCGGCGAGCCGCACGCTGTTCCGCCGGTGACGCTCGAGATCGGCCCCTACCTGGGACCCATCCGGCAGCCGGTGACGGTGAAGGACCACGCTTCCAAACACAGCGAGTTCATCGTGAAGGCCGACTACTGCGGAACGTGCCACCAGTACCAGAATCAGAACGGGATCCTGGTCAGCGACACCTTCGGCGAGTGGAAGCGATCGAAGTACGCGAAGACGGGCGTCACCTGCCAGCAGTGCCACATGCCGGGAGGCCAGGCCCGCGCTTCCTCCCTGGGCCCCATCCGGCCGCGCATCGCGGACCACTCCTTCCGGGGCCCGGAGCAGGACCGGGCGTTGCAGGACGCGGCCACACTCGTCTTGCGCGCCGGGAAGCGCGAGGGTGACGCGATCCACGTGATCGCCACAGTGACGAACGTGGGCGCGGGCCACGCCATCCCCACAGGAAACGATCAGCACCTCATCCTGATCCGCATGCGCGCCACGGACCAGGGGGGCCACGTTCTCTGGGAGAACGATCCATTTCAGGACTGGAACACCTCGGTCTTCGGGCTTCTCATGGCGAACGAGCTTGGCGCCTATCCGGCCGAGACGTGGTCCGGAACGAAGGTGCTCTCCGATCGCCGGATCCAGGCAGGCGCAAGCGCGCAGTCGCGCTTCGAGATCCCGGTGGGAGACGCCAAGGGGCCGATCAAGGTCGAGGCGGTGCTCCTGTACCGCCGCGCGCGGCCCGAGACAATCCGCATCTACAGCCTGCCCGATGAAGTCTACGGCGCGGAGCGGCGCATGGCCCAGGCGTCGCTGGAAGTCCAGAACCCCTAGACACCACCGGCCGGACCTCCTAACGTAGGCTCCATGCAGCGCACGGATTTGCTCGCCGAGATCCGCCGGGAAGGGTACACGCTGCGGGCCATCTGTCGGTTCGCTCGCGTGAGCATCGCCCGCGTCTCGCGCGGGCTTCCGCAACATCCGGAGCTTGTTCGCCCGATCGCGGCGACCGCGCTCGGCCTCTTCGTGCTTCAGTTCGTGGGCGCCGTCCTTCTCTCCATGCACGTGGGGCAGAGCACGGGCGTGCGCTACCTCATCGCCTCGAGTCTGATGCTCCTCTTCATCTCGTTCTGGGTGCTCACGCATGTCGGGCTGCACCTGGGATCGCGCGACGCGCAGCTCGTGATCCGGATGCCGCTCCCGACGGCCATCACCATGCTCCGCTTCGTCTCGATCCCGGCCATCGTGCTCCTGATCCGCGAGGAGCGTTGGGCGGCGGTCGTGTGGCTTTTCGCCGCGAGCGCCTTCACCGATGTCCTGGATGGCGTGCTCGCGCGCGCGCTGCGCGTCGAGACGCGGGTCGGCGCGCTCCTCGATCCTTTGACCGACGTCGTCTTCAATTCAGCCGTCTTCATCGCGCTCCTGGAAGCGCACGTCGTGCCGTGGTGGGTCACGGCGCTCATGCTCATGCGTTACGCGCTCCTGGTCGGAGGGACGGTCTACCTGTATTTCTTCCACGGCCCGGTGCGGATTCGCCCGACTCTGTTCGGGAAGCTCACGGGCGTGCTCACCACGGTGCTCCTGGGATTTCTGCTCCTGGGAATGTCGCGGTGGGGCGGCACGACGCGGCAGAGCCTCAAGGAAGTGTTCGACGTGGGGCTCGGCGTCATGGGGCTCGCCACGATCATCCAGGTTGTCTTCATCGGACTCGCGAACCGGATCGAGGGCGCCGAGGAAGTCGAGCGCTCGGAGATGCCCGAGCGTCCTGGCAAGGTCGTCGGAGAGATTCGCGGGCCGCGGTAGGCCACGCCGACTCGTCTCTGGACAGCCAGTTCAAGCCCCCCGGCCAAGTCTCGGCCGGCTCCCCCCAAGCCCAGCGGATCGCATCGGGCGGATTCGACCTCGCGTTGCATTCTGCACGGCAGCGGGCGCGTTGCGTTGCGCGCCGGAACGCCTGACGGCCTGCGCGTTTGCAAGGCGCCGGAGCCCATGGGGTTAGTCGCGCGCATCGTCGCCGCAGCGCCGCGATCTCATGGCATGCCTCTTGCGCTCGGGATCTCCGCTAACTCCCTGCGATTCAACGAGAGAACGCGGGAGCGATCCCTCACCCACCGAGGCCCATGCCGCCATTCACATCCCGGCGCCGGAATTTCCGCGCGTTCAAGGTGCGCCGCCCTTCGCGTCACTCGCGCGCCCGCGCGATCGCCCGAGGCCTCGCCGCCGCGATGGGCGCGGCGCTCGCGTGCTCCCTGCTCGCTTCGCCCGCGCTCGCGGGAGCCGGGTCCGGGACCGCGATGGTGTTCGGCCCTGATCCGGTCGAGGCGGGTCACGCGGACTCGTGGGAAGTTCAGTACCAGGCGGCCGAGGACTTTGCGCCCGGCGGCACGGTCGAGATCGATATTCCGCCCTCCTGGACCCCGCCTCAGAACGCCGACTCGCTCTCGCCCGGGTACTTCGAGCTACTGAACGGACAGTACGCGGACTCGGTCGTCGTGAGCGGGCAGACGATCCGGCTGGTGCTGGGATCGGGCGCCGCGACTTCGTTCACCAACGGCTCCTACGTGTTCGTGCTCTACGGCAAGGGGGGAGGGAACGCTTTGGCAGTCCCCCAGACCACGGCGCAGGACACGGTCTACTTCCGGGTGCGAAGCGATCCGCGGCTCACCGGCACGGCCGCTTCGCTTGCGTCGTTTCCCTGGGTATCCGTGATCGCGGATCCCGTGGTCGTGTCGGTCGATCTCGTGGACGGCTCGGGCGCGCCGGTGGACACGCTGACGCGCACGACGGATCAGGACACGACGCAGCTCTTCCTGCGCGGGTACGACACGTACGGAAACCCGGGGCGGCTCATCCAGTGCGACTGGACGCTGACGGGCGGAATCGGGGCGCCGGTCCCGGCGAACGGCGCCGGGACCGCGCTCAGGCTGGACGTCCCGGGCGCGGGCGTCGCGCGCGCGGACAGCGCGGGCGTGTGGGCGGATTCCACCGGGCTCATCACCGTCCTGCACGGAGCCTACGCCGGGCTTGCGATGACGGCCGGCGCGTCGTCCGCGGTCGCGGGGAGCGCCTTCGCGGTTACCGCCCGCTCGCGCGACGCGAACGGCAATACGATCGCGGACGGACCCGGCTCGGCGGCGGCGGCGCGATTCGTCGCGTTCGCGGACTCGGTGGGAGCGGCGCCCGCCGATCCCCGTCTGGTGAGCGCGGACGCGACCCTCTCGGGCGGCGCTTATTCGGGCGCGCTCACGTGTCGCGCCGCGGGCGCGTTCTACCTCGCGGCGGCCGACACGGCGGCCGGATTCACCTCCGAACGTCACCGCATCGACGTCGCACCGGCAGGTCCGGACCGCATCGCGCTCCTGCCGGACACGCTCCGGCTCACCGCCGGAGTTCCCGACACGGCGGCGGTCCTGGTCCTCGACGCCTACGGCAACCGGACAGAGGTTCTGGCCCCCGAGACGCTGACGCTCTGGACGGACCGGTCCAGTGGAACGTTCCGGGATCTCGCGGGCGCGAGCCCGATCTTCGAGGTGACCGTCCCTGCGGGGGAGGACTCCACGCGCTTCACCTTCGCCGATACGCGGACGACTTCGGCGGAGGGCCGGATCCGCGCGATCGACGCGAACAACCAGTCTCCATTCCTCGGCACCGCCGGCGCGCCGGTCTTCACGGTCGCGGGCGTGCCCGCGGCAATCACGCTCACCGCGGCCCCCGACACGCTGGTCGCCAATGGAGCCGATTCGGTGCTGGTCTTGGGCGCGGTGTCGGACGCGTACGGTAACGCCGTCGCCATCGGGGAGCGGTTCACCCTGACGGCCTCGGCGAGTCCGCGCATCGATCCCGTCACCGACCAGGACCCGGCAGCTCCCGGCTCGCAGCTTCTCGCGGATTCGACGGGCGTCGTGCGCGGGTACGCGCGCGTGGGCGCCGCGGCGGGCGCCGGTAGCGCGACGGTGACCGCGGAGCGGACGGGGACGGGCCCAGCGGCCTCGGCCACCGTCCTAATCCGCCTCCTGTCCGGTCCGCCCTCGGGCGTCATCGCGCTCTCCGCCTCCGCGGATTCGCTCGCGGCCGACAGCTCGGCCGCGCTTACGGTCGGGGCGAACGGGCTCAGGGACTCAAGCGGCGATACGGTTCAGGATGGGGAGAAGTACACGGTCCAGACGACGCTCGGCGCGATCCAGACGGCCGACGCCGATCCCACGACACCCGGAGTCCAGGTCGCGTCCGTAGGCGGCGCCATCTCGTTCACGCTCTTCGGTGGGGACCTGCTGGGGACCGCGACGGTTACCGCGAGGGCGGTCCGCGACACGCTCTCGGCCGGATCGCTCGACATCCGGCTCGTTCCCGGCGCGGTGAGCGCGTCGCGCTCCCTCGTCGCCGCGGCATCCCCGGCGCCCGTCGGGCCGGCCGGCAGCATCGTCTCCGTCACGCTCCGGGACGGCCAGGACCACGCCATCCCCGCTGTCCCGGCCGCGTCGGTCGCGGTCAGCCTCAGCGGCGTTCCCGCGACGGTGAGCGCGCTCGCTCCCGCCACCGACGCCGCGGGCCGGATCGACTTCCGGGCGACCACGACGGTGGCCGACACGGGAGTGGCGCACGTGGTCGCGCGCGGCGTGCCCCTCGCAACCGCGCCCGCGATCGTCTTCCAGCCGTCCGCGCTCGATCACTACACGGTGGCGGGCCCTCCGGGTCCTTTGACCTCCGGCACGTCGGTGACGCTCGCGGTCCTGGCCTTCGATGCGTTCGATAACCCGCTCCCCGGCGAGAGCGGTGAGGCGCTCCGCCCCACCGTGACCTCCGGGGGCGCGACGGTTCCCGACTCGGTTCTGCTCGCTTCCGGCGCGGCCTCGATCCCGGTGACGCCGACCTCGGCGTCTCCGCTCACCGTCCGGGTGAGCGACGGCGCGCGCTCGGTGACGTATGGGCCGGTGGCGGTGAACCCCGCGGGCGCGGCCACGGTCGCTCTCGCGCCCGATTCGCTCACCCTCACTCCGACCTCGGTGGGCACGGTCACGGTCACGGTGAGGGATCCCCAGGGGAATCCGATTCCAGGCTACCCCATCACCTTCTTTCTCGGAGGTCCGAGCGCCGCGGGCACTCTGGAATCGAACGGAGGCACCACGGGCGGGCCGGGATCGCAGAGCGGCGTCACCAACCCCTCGGGAAAACTGGCCGTTCGATATCGCGCCCCGGCCGGAGCCCCCGCCGCGGACACGGTCTTCGCGAAGGCGGGCTCCCTCGCGCCGATCGGAATCCGCGCGGCGACTGTTCCCGGGGCAACGGTCTCGCTCCGCGTCACGCCCGCGTCGCTCGCCTGGACCGCGGGCGCGCCCGAATCGGTCCGTGTGGAGGCGATCGACGCGTTCGGGAACTTCGCGCCGACGGACGCGGCGACCGTGACCATGCGGCCTTCGGGATCGGCAGTCTGGAATCCGGCCTCGGGACCGCTCGTCGGCGGGCGGTTCGTCAGCGCCGGGCGGGACACTCTCGTCGAATCCGTCGTCATCGGCGCCGATCGCGCGGGCGGGGGAAGCGGGGCAGGCGGAAGCGCCACGGTGTCTCCCGCCCCGCCCTCGGGCTTGATCGCGATCGCGGCCACGCGCGACAGCCTGACCGCGGACGGCCGGAGCGCATCCACGGTCACGCTCGGTCCCGTGCGCGACGCCTTCGGCAATCTCGCGGGCGTCGGAACCCTGATCGGCGTGGACGTGCGGAGCGGCTCCCTCATCGCCTCCGACGCGAGCGCGGTATTCCCAGGGCTCGACTTGGCGACCGGCGCGGACGGGCGGGCCACGGTGGTCCTCGTCGCGGCGGCCGTGGCCGGTCCCGACACGCTCACCGCGGCCACCCACGCAGGCTCGGCCGCCGGGGCGCGCGCATTCATCTACGTCCCGCCGCCGGCCCTGGCGTACGTGGCTGGCTCGCTCTCGCCCCAGGCCGCAACGCCCGGAAGCGCCGCCACGTTCTCGCTCCAGGCGCGGAACACGGGCTCGGGGGCGATCCAGCTCGGCCTGGGATCGGCCTTCTCGTTCGGCTCGGGCGCTACGACCTACGCCGCGACTCTCGCGTCGACCGCGGCGATCGGGCCGGGTAATACGGCGACGTTGACCTTTGTATCCGCGACCGTTCCCGCCGCGCTCTCTCCGGGAGCCTATGCTCCCAGCTTCCTGGCGATCGGCACCGACGCGACCGGCGCCCCCTTCGACTTCTACCCCAGCCTCGCGGGCGCTCAGGTCAGCGTGCTCGGGGTCGGCGTCGCGGCGGTGAGCGCTTCGCCCGACCCGGTCCCGCTCGGATACCAGACGCTCACCCTCGTGTTCGACGTCTCGAACGTATCCGGAACGCCGGGAGCCCTCACCGGGGCGAGCATGAGCTACTCGACGGGCGCTCTCATCACCGGCGCCCCGACGCCGGCGCTCGGAACGACGATCCCCGCGGGAGCGACCACGCGATTTACGTTCACGGTGCAGGTCCCCGCGAGCGGTATCGCGTCCGGCACGACCGTGAACGTCACGCTCCAGGCCACGGTCACCTATGGCGGGAATGCGGTCGTCGCCGCGAACGCCGTGCCGCTCGGCTTCCGGGTCATCTCGGCGGCGCAGGTCACGGCGGTCGCGGGCAGCGGAGCGCCGCAGCGTCTCCTCCGCGGGAGGACGGCGGCGCCGGGCGTGCGCGTGGCCAACACGGGCGCGGCCGCGGTGACGCTCAACCGGGGCGCGACGCGGCTCGTCGTCGACCTCGGCGCCACGACCCTCACGTCCGCCCTCTCCGCGAACACGGCCGTCGCCGCGTCCGACCAGGCGACGCTCGCGTTCGATTCGCTCGCGGTCCCGGCCGGAACTCCGAAGGGGCGCTACCCGGCGCTCCTGGTTCTCGACGGCGTGGAGTCGGGGCAGGCGTTCGCCGACACCGTGGCCTTCGCGCCCGACAGCCTCGACGTGGTCGATCCCGCGCTGCTCCAGGTCGTCCCGGGCTCCTTGTCCCCGGCCACCGTGAGCGCCGGACAGACGCGCCCGATCTCCCTAATCCTAGAGAACACGGGCGACGTGCCGATGGCGCTCAGCTCCTCTACCGCGCTCCGCTTCGGCGCGCCCGTCGCGCTCGCTCGCACGCTGGGGGCTTCGCCCACGGTGAACGCGGGGCAGTCGATCCTCCTCTCCTTCGCGGGAGGGCCGCTGGGATCGCCCGCTTCGCCCGGGGACGCCTCCGCGACGCTCGAGGTCTTCGGCCTCGAAGACGGCGCGCCGCGCGCGCAGAGCCTTCCCGCCGACACGCTCCACGCCATGCCGCCCGCGGCGCTCCAGTACATGGCGCGATCCACCACGCCCACGCAGACGCGGCCCGGTCAGACGATCGATCTCACGCTCGGTGTGCGGAACGGCGGTGGCTCGCCCTTCGTCCTTGACCCCGCCTCGTCGCGCGCCACGATCACGGACGACACCGACGTGATGACTGGGCTCGCCTCGGGCGGCCCCCTCACGTTGGCGCCGGGCGCTTCGGCCACGCTCACGTTTCCCGCGCTCTCCGTCCCTGCGGCGATGGCGAGCCAGCCCTATCGCGTGGACCTTTCGCTCCAGGGGACCGAATGGGGGCTTCTTGCCACGGTGCCGGCCGCCTCGCCGGACAGCGAGATCGCGGTCCTCCAGCCGCTCGCGGCGCTCCAGGCGCGCGGCATCGACACGGCGGCGCCGGTACAGGTCGCGTTGGGCGGTCCGGCGGTCCGGGTCTGGGGCATCGAGCTGACGCCTCTTGCGGCGACGGGCAGCTCCACCGGAGATTCGCTTCGTTCCGTCGCGATCACGGTTCTCACGGACGGCTCCGCGAGCCCCGCCCCCGCCGGAGCCGTCGCCTCGATCGCGCTTCGCGACCGGAACGGCACGCTGCTCGCGCAGAGCGCGCCCTCGCCGGGCGCTTCGAACCCGGTCGCGCTGGCGCTTCCCTCGTCGCTCGCTTTCGGGAGCGCCCCGGAGTCGCTGTTCCTCGAGGTCTCGTTCCGCGCGGGCTCCGCGGCGCAGCGTGTGGCGTTCCGTCTCGCGCAGGCGGGCGACGTGGTGGCCGTGGACCTCTTCACCGGCGGTCTGGTCACCCTCGTGGGCGGCGGAGGGCTTCCGTTCGCGCCGCTCACGTCCGCCGACGTCACGTTCTTCGACCATCCGCACGGGTACCCGAATCCCTTCCATGCGGGCAGCGAGGCGATCCTCCTCTCCTACGTCCTGGACCAGGACGCGCCGGTGAAGGTCTCGATCTACACCCTTCTCGGGGATCTCGTCCGCGAGATCTCCATCGCGGCCGGAGACCGCGGAGGGCTGGGGGGGCTGAACGAGGTTCCCTGGGACGGAAGGAACGGAAAGGGCGAGATCGTGCGCCCCGGCGTCTACGTCGCCAAGATCGACGGGACCGGCGTCAAGGAGCGGATCAAGGTGGGGGTGCTGCGATGAGACGGAGCCGGTTCAAGCGCGGCTGCGTCGTCCGCCGCCGCATCTTCCGGCGCGTTCCGATGCGCCGCGTGGTCCGGGCGCTTCTGGCCGCGTCGCTCCTGCTCGCCGCGTTCTTCGGCGCGCGCGGACGCGCTTCCGGGCAGACGGCGGGAACGGCGAACCTCCTGTCGACGCCCTCGGGATGGCCGAGCACGGGGGCCGCCAGCGGCTTCACGGGCACGGCGCTCGATCCGCTCGCGATCTACATGAACCCGGCCGGCCTGGCCACGCAGGATGAGCGCTCGCTCCTGGTCCATCACGGCACGCTCCAGTTCTCGACCACCTGGGACCTGGCCGCGGTCTCGTACCCCGTGCCCGGCCTGGGCGGCGTGGGCCTCGGGTTCGCGCGGCTCGGAACGGGGGGGATCGAAGGATACGACGCCCAGAACCGCCCGACGTCCTCGCTCAGCTACCGCGAGACAGCCGCCGCCGCGAGTCTCGCGCGCCGCCTGCGGGGCCCTCTCTGGGGAGGGGTGACGTTCAAGATCCTGGGCCAGTCGCTCGGCGGCGTTTCGGCGTCGGCGCCGGCTCTCGATCTCGGCCTTCTCTACCGTCCGTCGGCCCTTCGCGGCGCCCAGATCGGGGTCTCGGCGCAGAACGTGGTCGCCGGATCGCTGGATCTGGGCGGCGTCGTGCCGCCCCTGGACCGCTCCTACCGCCTCGGGCTCGGAAGCCCCGAGTGGAGGCTGAACGCGCTCTCCGCCGGACGCCTGGTGCTCGATCTCGCCACGCGCGGCAAGGAAGGAATGAAGCCGCGGCTCGGGGTTGAGTTCACGCGCGCGGGGCTGGGCGCGGTGCGCGCCGGATTCGCGAACGGGGGACCGGTGTTCGGCGTGGGATTCAAGTTCCGGCGCTACGGCTTCGACTACGCGTATCAGAGCGGAAGCGTCGAGGCCACGCAGCAGTTCGCGCTGCGGCTCAACTGGGGCGTGCCTCTGAGCCAGTACGACGCGCGCCACATGGTCGAGCTCCGGAAGGCCGCCCTGGATTCGCTGCGCGCGCAGCGCGCGGGCGATATCGCGCGCGACCGGGCCAGGGCCGAGACGGCGGAGAAGGCGGGGGACTGGGAGGGCGCGCTCGTGCTCTGGCAAGTGCTCGACCGCTCCGACCCGGGCCAGGGCGCCTACGCCGCGCGCGCCGGGCGCGCCCGCGCCGAGATCGAGCGCGCCGCCCAGGCCGCGATCGAGACCGAGAGCGGACGCCGGCTGGCGCTGGCGTTGGCGGACCTCGCGCGTCAGGCGCTGGCGCGCGGAGACGCCGAGGAAGCGTCGGGGCTCGTGCGCGGGATTCCCGCCGGAGAAGGCGCGGGCGCGGGCGGGACGGGCATCGACGCGGACACCTTAGCCCAGCTTGTGCGCGACGTCGCCGGCGCCAGGGACCGCGCCGCGTCCCGGGCGATGGCCCGCGCGGATTCCCTCCAGGCGAAGGCCAAGGTGTTCGACGCCGCCGGCCAGGTGGCGCTGGCGCTCCGGCTCAAGCCGGACGATCCGAGGGCGAAGGCTCGCTGGAGCGAGATGGAAGCCTCCCTGGGGAAGAGCGCGGCGGAAGTGCAGAACCTGAGCCGCAAGCTGGCCGCGCTCACCAGCCTGAACGAGGTCGCGCGCGACTATGCCGAGGGGCGCTACCAGGACGCGAGCGTGGCCGTGCAGCGCGCGCTCTCGCTCGATCCGCAGAGTCCGGAGGCCCGCGACTGGCGCGACCGCATCGAGCGCCGGCTCGCGACGCCCAAGCCGGAGCTGGACGCGCGCATCAAGCAGCTCTACATCAAGGGCATGGAAGCCTTCACCTCGGGCGACTATCGCGAGGCGCTCAAGAACTGGGAGCAGATCCTCGTGCTCGACCCGCTGAACGAGAGCGCGCGCCGCAACGTGCTCGAGGCCCGTGAGCGCATGAAATCGGAGGCACGCCGGTGAGGAGGAAAGCGGGCCCGACCCGCCGCTTCCAGATCCGGGTTCCGGCCGAGGACCGGCACTTGGCCGAGATCCGCGACTTCGTCCAGGAGGTCGGCGAGAAGATCCAGATTCCAGGGAAGATCCTCGCCAACACCAAGCTCGCCGTGGACGAGGCATGCACCAATGTCGTGAAGCACGGCTACAAAGGCCGGAGCGGCTTCATCGAGATCGTCGTGACCGGAAACCTCCGCGAATTCTCGATCGAGATCCAGGACCAGGGCGAACAGTTCGACCTCCGGAACGTCAAGAGCCCCGATCTCAAGGAATACGTCGAGACCCGCAGGCGCGGCGGCCTCGGCGTCTTCCTCATGAACCAGCTCATGGACGAGGTGCGTTACCGGGGCGCCGCGGACGGAAACGTCCTCACCATGTCCAAGCGCCTCGGACGCCGGCGCCGCCGGCCCGGCAAGGGCGCGCGCCCGCGCTCGCTCCGCTTCGCCTATACGCTGCAGGCCTTCGGAGCCATGACCTTCCTCGTCGCGGTCGCGTTCTCGGTGGTCCACGCGCGCCAGATGCAGACGGTGCGTGAGGAGGTCGTCTCGCACGCCCGAAGCGTGGCCCGCGGGCTCGCGCTCCCGGCGTGCGACGTTCTCTCGCGTCCCGAGCCGATGTCGATCGACCAGACCCTTCTGAACCAGTCGATCCGCACGGCGCTCAAGTCGAACCCCGACTACGTCTCGGCGCGCGTGCTGGACACGACCGGACGGATCTGGGGCAGCAATCGCTTCGAGGAGCTGTTCACGACCGAGCGGAGCGGACTCAGGGCAGGATCGGGCGCCGGCCTGGGCGGTATGTGGGCTCCTCCGGACTACCGCGTGAGCAACGGGGTCGGAATGATCGTCGAGCCTGTTCGGGCGGGCACGACCGGAAAGGCGATCTCCACGATCCTGGGCTACGTGCAGATCGGAGTCAGCGAGCATGCGATCGGAGCGCGCATCCTCTCCGCGCGCGCGGAGCTGGCCGGCATCGCGCTGATGACGCTCTTCCTGGGCTGCGTGCTCTCGATGATCCTGATCGGAATCTTCGTGCGGCCCATCCAGGTGCTCTCCGACAGCGTGCGCGCGATCGGCGAGGGAACCATGGTGGCGGAAGTGGGCGGCTCCGGGAACGAGGAGATCGACGAGATCGCGCGCGCCTTCAATGAGATCACGGCCAAGTTCCGCGCGGCCCAGGGGAATCTCGTGGAGCAGGAGCGTCTCCAGAAGGAGATGCAGGTTGCGCAGGAGATCCAGCAGAGCCTTCTTCCGCGCAGCGTTCCCGAGATCGAGGGCTACGAGATCGGCGCCCTCTACCGCGCCGCCAAGGAGGTCGGAGGGGACTACTACGACTTCGTGCAGGTGGACGAGCGCACCATCGGCGTCGTGGTCGCGGACGTGTCCGGCAAGGGGGTGCCGGGATCGCTGGTCATGACGATGATCCGGACCGCGCTCCGCATGGAAGCGCGCGGCAACCGCTCGGCCTCGGACGTCATGGCGCGCATGAATACGTTCGTCACGGAGGACATGAAGAAGGGGATGTTCGTCACCATGTTCTACGTCGTGCTCGATTCCGTGAACCGGGTGGTCAGTTACGCCAGCGCGGGGCACAATCCGATGATTCTGTATCGGGGCGAGTCGGACTCGACCTACTTCCTTAAGCCCAAGGGAATCCCGGTCGGGATCGACGCTCCGGACGCGGATCTCTTCCGGCGCACGATCTCGGTCGAGCGGCTCACCCTGAAGCAGGAGGACATGCTCGTCATCTACACCGACGGTATCACCGAGGCCATGAACCCCGCGCGGGAGCAGTTCGGGGAAGGACGCCTTCTCGCTGCGATCAAGAAGTACGGACACCTGACCGCGCAGGAGTTCTCCCAGGCGCTGGACCGGGAAATCCACGAGTTCACCTTGGGCGCGCTTCAGAACGACGACATCACCCTGGTGGCGATCAAGGAGAAGGTGCAGCCGGAGGAACGGCTCGAATCGAAGCGCCGGGAGCTTTTCAGGCTGATCGAGATGGAAAAGGTGCCGGTCGCGGAGGCCTGCGAGCGTCTCCACGTCGCTTCGTCGACCTATTACCGGTATCGCCGCCGCGTGGCCGAGGTGGGAGGCGAAGAAGGGCTGAAGAGCATCCGCCCGCGCGCCGGGATGGCCCGCGCGAGCCTGGAGGAGGAGGCGGCTATCCTCTCCTTGGTCAAGGAGGAGCCGCTTCTTGGAGCCAAACGGATGGTCGAGCTGCTCCGGACGAAGGGCTTGGTCGGGCCCGAGCTAACTCCTGCCGCAGTCTACACAACTCTGAGAAAGAACGGCCTCAATACCCGGGAGAAAAGGCTTGAGTTCGCCCAAAACGGGACCGATAGACGTATGGCAAGGCTGGCCCAGGCCCTCTCCGAGGTGACCCGGACCGACCGCGCTCCAGAAGACCCAGGAGGAGGGGGAGAATGAAGGGAATCGACGTCTTCGTCGAAGAGGCGCCGCAGAATCGCGGGGTCTCCATCCTGCGCGTTTCGGGGTACGTGGACACCACGACGAGCCCCGATCTGGAGCGTCGCCTTCAGGCGTTGCTCCGGGAAAAGCGTTACCACGTGGTGGTGGACCTGGCACGCGTCGAGTACATCTCGAGCGCGGGATGGGGGATCTTCATCAGCGAGATCCGCGAGATCCGGGAACACGGGGGCGACCTGAAGCTGGCGGGCATGGCTCCCGACGTCCGCGAGGTCTTCGACCTTCTGGAATTCGAGAACATCTTGCAGTCCTATAGCGACGCCGATCTCGCGGTCGCCTCGTTCGGCCCGATCGTGCCCGCGAACGTCGAAGCGCCCGTTTCGCAGCCGTCCCGGCATCACGACACGGGACTGGACGAGCAGACGCTCCAGCGGAGCGAGACGATCCTCTCCGATGAAGATCTGGTAAAGGAGATCGCCCGCAAGCATCCCGACTACGGACTCATGCGGATCCAGAAAGAGCTTCGCCGCCCGGAGCTGGGCGGGCGCGAGATGAACCCCGTGCAGCTCTACGTGCTGCTTCGCAAGCTGGAGCTGGACACGCGCGACCGCCGCGAGGCGTATGCGAAGGGCGGGTCGTCGGCGGGGAGCACGACCAGAAGCTAGGATACCCAATCGCCCGAGGAAGGATGATTCCTCGTTCCGCGCCGGGTCCCCTATTTTCCGGTTGACCTCCGGTATCGCCCGACGATACGTTCTCCGCGCCCCAAGGAATCGCGCCTCCCGAAACGTCCCCGCCCTGTTCACCGTCGCCGTTCGCGAGTAGACTTTCCACGAGGCCCGATCGTTGAACTTCTCGCTCTCGTCCGCACCCAACCTGGTCGCGCTCGTGCTGCTCGTGGGCGCGCTGGCGTTGGGGCTCGCGCTCTACCTCACGCGCTACCCGGCGCTCTCGCCGCGGAAGCGCGCGCTTCTCGTCGCCGTCCGGACGGTCACGCTCCTGGCCCTTCTCTTCGCCTCGCTCGCGCCCGTGGTGCGGTATTCCGCCGCATCGCGCGAGCGGAACCGCATGCTCATCCTGGTCGACCATTCCGGAAGCATGGAAGTGCGCGATGGAGACTTGTCCGGCCGGACTCGCCGCGAGGTTGCCGACAGCGCCGCGTCCGAGGTCGCCTCCGAGCTCGCGGGGCGCTACGACGTGCGCGTGGCTCCCTTCGACGTCCGGCTCGGGCCCATCGGCACGCCTGCGTCCTGGAAGCGCTCGGTCGGGGCGCGCGGGGCCGGAGAGACCGCGCTGGGGGACGCGCTCCGGGAGGCGCTGGACCGGATCGACCCGGATTCGCTCGCGGCCCTTCTCATCCTGAGCGACGGCGCCGTGAACCGCGGCGAAGACCCCGAGCGGGCGCTGGAATCCACGGTGCCGGCCTTCGGCCTCGTGACGGGATCCGCGAGCGATCCGCCCACGACCGGGATCGGCGGGATAGATGTCCCGGGCGAAGTCGTGGTCGGCCGCCCCGCGGTTCTCACCGTGACCATCCGCCACGGCTCGCGTCCCGCGACGCGGGGAGTGGCGCGGCTGAGCGAAGGCTCCCGCGAGCTGGGGCGCGTCTCCTTCGCGCTGGACCGCCCCGCCTCGCTCACCCGGGTCCCGATCCCGTTCACCATCGGCGAGCGCGGGAAACATTTCCTCACCGTGAGGCTCGATAGCCTGCCCGGCGATCGGATCACGCAGAACAAGAGACGGCTTGTGGCGGTCGTCGCGCGGCCGGCGAAGCGCGTCGTTCCTCTCCTGGCCTCCACCTGGGACTGGGACCTCAGGTCACTCGCGCGCGGCGTGGAGGAGGACACCACGTGGGCAGCGCAACGGTTCGCGCCCTCGGGTACGGCCGCCGTGGCGACCCCCGGGGCCGGCGCGCAGAGCTTGGCGCAGGCGCTCCGAGACGCGGACGTCGCGGTGGTCCGGTACGACTCGCGGACGCTCACTCCCGAGCGTAGCGCCGAGATCCTGAGATTTCTCGAGCGCGGCGGCGGCGTCCTCTTCTGGACCGATCCGGTGAACCGACCTCCCGCGGAGGGACCGCTTTCGCGGGCTCTCGGGATCGGATGGCGCGATTTGAACCGCCCCACGGGCCAAAGCGCAGCCCTCGAGCTCACGCCCGCGGGGCGGGCGCACGAGATCTCGCTGCTCGGCGGCGACGCGGCGAGCGCGGGCGCCACCTGGCGCGCGCTTCCTCCGGTGCAGGTCCCGGCGCTCCTCACGGTGAGCGGCGTAGCGCTCGTCCCGCTTCTCGCGGCGCGATTCGGGACGGAGACGGTGCCGATCCTCCTCGCCGGAAGGGTCGGCGCGGGCCGGGCCGCGGTGCTGAACGCGAGCGGGGTCTATCGATGGGGACTGACCGCGGCGGGTCTAGCGGGCGGTTCGGGGATCGAGCCCACGTTTTTCGGCGGACTCGCCACCTGGCTCTCCCAAAGCGCCGAGGATCGGCTGGTCCGGATCACGGCGCCCGATCTCACGCCCGCGGAGCGTCCCGTTCCCGTCCGCGTCGCGCTCTCCGGCGCCGCGCCGGCGGGCGGCGCGCGGGCGAGCGTGCGCGCGATCGGCGACCGCGGGCGTAACGCGGGCGAAGCAATGCTCGGCCCATCGGCGCAGGGGGACTTCGCCGGCTCGATCGCGCTCCCGGAGGGAGTCTATATCTTGCAAGGCAGGGTGGAGCGCGCAGGGCGCCTCGTCGGCACGGACAGCGTTCGGGTCGCCGTGGGCGAGCAGGGCGTCGAGTTCGAATCGCTCAACGCGGACCCCGCGGTCCTCGAGCGTCTGGCGTCGCGCTCGGGAGGCGAGTCCGCCCCGATCGATCGTCCAGCACGGGTGCTCGGCCGGCTTCGATCCCCCGATATCGCCAAGGCGCGGATGGTCGAGCTGGACCTGTTCCACAACGTCGCGCTCTTCCTCGTGCTCGTCCTCGGCGCCAGCGCGGAATGGATCCTGAGAAAGGTGTTTCACCTCCTGTAACCGGCTGCCCCGGCCGCCCCGTTCGATTTTTATCCTCTCCCCCCGCGCCTCCCATGACGAAGGGGGATTTCCGTGCTTCGCTCCATCGAAGTCGTTCGCCGCGCGGCAGCGCTCTTCCTGCCCGTTGCGCTCGCGGTTCTCGCCGCTCTTGCCGCGCCGGCGCCCGCGCGCGCCGACCTGCTGCTGAACGAAGTGCTCTACGACCCCGACGGTCCGGACGAGGGCCTCGAGTTCGTCGAGCTCTGGAACCCGGATTCGAGCGCGATCTCGCTCGATGGCGTCTCGATCGAGTCGGGAGACGGCGCGCGGCCCGGCTCCTGGACCGCGATCTACGAGGGGGTCGCGGGAGACTCCGCGCAACCGCGCCGCGCCTTCCTCGTCTCCGGCCCGGCGCTCCGCGCTCCGATCCAGAATGGGCCCGACGCCCTGCGGCTGACGCGCGCCGGGATCGTGCTGGATCTCGTTGGCTACGGAGCGCTCGGGTCGCCTGAGCTGTACCGCGGCGCGCCGGCCGCGGACGTGTCCTCCGGCGAGAGCCTCGCGCGCGTCCGGGACGGCATGGACACAGGGTCCAACGCCGCCGACTGGGCGGCCGAGCCCGAGCCCAGTCCCGGGAGGGCGAACCATCCGGACGAGCGCCTCGCGATCCGACGTGGAAGCGCCGCGCTGGAGCCGGAGGTGCCGTGGCCCGGCGAGGCGGCGCTCCTCCATCTGAGCGTCCGGAATCGGGGAGGCCGCGCGATCGAGGCCGCGCGGTGGCGCGTCGAAGCCGCGGTCCGCCGCGATGCGCCCGGGGCCGACACCACCTGGCCGTCGGCCCCCACGGCGATGTGCGTAGGGGCTTCCGTGGCGCCCGGAGACAGCGCGAGCGTGCGCTGCGCGCTCCTCGCCCCGGAACCCGGCCGGTTCGACATACGAGTTGTCCTGCGCGATCTCGGCGCGGGCGAGTCGTCGGGAGCCGCGCTCGCGGACACCGCCGTGCTCCTCGCGCGTTCCACCGCGGGGCCGCTCGCGGTGAACGAGATCGCGTTCCGGGACCGCGGCGCGGGCGAGTGGGTGGAGCTGGTCGCTCGCGAGAACGTGCCGGACCTGGGGCAGTTCGCGCTCGCGGACGCGGGCGGCCGCGGGTACCCAATCGAGCGCGGAGGATCCGCGCGGAGTGCGCGCACGGGCGATATCCTCGTGGTCGCGGAGTCGCCCGCGCTTCTGCGCGCCTCGTACGCGCTGCCCGATAGCGTCGTGCTCGGATGCCGGGGCGGATGGCCCGCCCTCAACGACCACGATGGCGACGATGGATTCGCCGACAGGGTTCGCGTCCTGGATTCCCTGGGAATCCTCTCTGATGCCGTGCCCTATCGGGCGGGCTACGCGGAGCGGGGAGGCTCGATCGAGCGTCTGAGCGTGGCCCTTCCCAGCGCGTCGGCCGGCTCCTGGTCGGAATCGATCGACGTTCGCGGGGGAACGCCGGGCCGGCCCAACTCGGTGCGCGCGCCGGCGTCCGGGAGCGAGCCCGGTGGGCGGCTGCTTCTCGCCAGCTCCCGGGTCCTGCGCCGCGACTCCGGCGCGGTCTTCGCCCCGGTCGTGCTGGCGTTCGGCGCTGTCGCGCGAGGCAGGAGAGTCCGCGTCATCGTGCACGATCTCCTGGGCCGGCCGCGGAGACGTCTCGTGGACGGCCAACGCGTTCTCGGGGAAGCGGCCTTCGTCTGGGACGGGAAGGACGACGCGGGCGATCCGGTGCCGCCTGGGAGCTACGTCGCGCGCGCCGAGACCCTCCCCGAGGGCTCGGAGCCGGGTCGGAGCGGAAGCCTCGCGCTCACGGTGGTGGGGCGTTGATCCCGGGGAGGGTTTTCGTGGCCGTCCTTCTCGTCGGAGCGCTCGCTCCCGCCGCGGCGTTTGCCGCGTTCGAGCTGCGCGACGCGAGCCCCATGGCGCTCGGCGGGGTCTCCACCGACGGAGCCTGGATCCCGCCGCGGACGGAGGACGACGTTCCGGGTTGGAGCGCGGGAGCTTCGCGCGCCGTCCTCTTCGAGGCGGATGGGATCGCGCACGAGCAGCTCGATCTATCGATCGCCGGCTCCCGCTTCGGGGCGCGCTTTGACTACATCACGGTGTCGGGCCCGGGCGCGCGCGAGTCTTCCGCGCGGATAGAGATCCAAGAGCGCGCGGCAGAGGTCCGGCCCATCTCGCTCGGCCTCCGCGCGGAGCGGCTCCGCTTCTCCCCGGGGGAAGGCGAGGCGTGGGGAGGCTGGGCGCTGGGTTTCCTCGGAAGAGCGGCCCTGGGAAGCCGCGTCCTCGCGTGGGCCTCCTCGGACCGGATGTTCCGGACCTCCGCGCTCTACCGCGCGGGCATTCCAGCCTCGCTGGAGCTTGGCGCCGCGGTCCGCGCGCGCGCCGCGACGTTCGCGGTCCTGGGCCGCGGCGAGCCGGACGGGACGTTTGCTCCGCGGGTGGCGCTCGACATTCCGCTCGGCGAGGCCGCGAGCGTTCGCCTCGGGCGTGGCGCCTCGCCCGGACGGATCGGCGCGGAGGTGTCGCTCCGGATCGGGCGGCTCGAGGTGGCGTGGGGGCGGCTCGACTACTCGTTCGGAGGGACCATCACGGCCGTGCGCCTGGGTCTCGCCCGCGAACGAGAACGGCGGCCCGCCGTCGAAGCGGGCCGCCGCGAAGTGAACGCTGCCGAAAGCGGGCCTAAGCCGTCAGCGGAGCAGGATGAGCTTCCTCGAATCCTGGAATCCATCCGACTCGAGCCGATAGAAGTAAGCGCCGCTCGGCAGTGGACGGCCGTGGTCGTCGGTGCCGTTCCACCGCTCCATGTGCTCGCCGGCGGGCTGCACGCGGTCCACCAGCGTGCGGACGAGGGCTCCGCTCACGTTGTAGATGCGGATCGCGACCTTGCCCGTGCGCGCGACCGAGTAGCGAATGGCGGTCTCGGGATTGAACGGGTTCGGCATGTTCTGCCGGAGCGCGTTCCCGATCGGAGGAGCTTCCGCCCCGCCCCCATCCTCGACCCCCGTGGCCAGATAGCAGTTCGCCTCTTTGAAGTAGGTCTTCACGATCGAGTTGGTGAGATTCAGCCGCTCGCCGCCCTCCTCGATGCTGTTGAATCCGAAGCCGCAGAACGCGACCCGGGCGCTGTCGTTCGGACTGAAGGTGTTGTAGTCGGTGGCGTAGCGCGTTGCCGCCGCGAACGTGTTCGGGTACGTGAGGAGGAGCCCCGCTTTTCCCGAATTCGCGGTTGTGGAGAGGGTCACGAGATCGAACGCGTTGATGATGGGGCAGTCGCCGTTCAGATGCATGAAGCGCCCGGCCGCTGGGCCGCCGTTCACGCCCTTGACCGCGGGATGAAGGGTGTCCTGGGGCACGTTCTCCCAGATGTTCCTCAGATATTGAACACCGCATGTGAATCCGAGGAAGCTGTTGTAGTTTCGCGCGCCGCTGTTGGCCATGAGCTCGGCCCCCACGTCGTCGCCGGTGATCCAGAAATTACGATTCTTTCCAGGTTGCTGGACCCAGGATTCGATCACGGCCTGGTCCTGGGGTGTGATGGTGAAGGCGGAGAGGTCCCCCGCGCTCCAGATGATCGTGGAGTACTGGATCAGATTCCCGACGTCGGTCACCGGCCAGTGGTACTGCACGTCACCCGGATCCGACCCGCCGAGGCAGTTCCCGATCCCGCTGGTCGGCCCGTTCACCTCCCAGGTGTCGTACTTGTAGCCCAGGAAGGTCAGGGTCTGCGCGATGTAGGTCTGCGGCTCACGGCCGGCGAAGTGATTCACGAAGAGAATCGACGCGAGGCTGTCGCTGCAGCCCAGGGGCAGGTTGATCGCCGTCTTCACCGGCAGGATCGACGCCGACCGGTAATGCGAGTTCGAGATCGCGTCGACCGGGTAGGTGGCCGTGGTGTTCGTGCTGTCCGTGACGGAGAAGTAGTAGTCGAGGGTGGTGTTCGCCGGGTAGCTGGCCGCGGGAACGTCCGCGAAGAAGAACGTCGGGAGCGCCGGCGCGCAGTGCTGGAGCGGCACGGAGCTGAACGCGCCGCCGTTCAGGCGGTAAAACATCGAACCCTGCTTGTACCCGCGGGAGGCGCTGACCTGCACGACGGTGCTGTCGCCCAGAGGCGAATTGAAGTTGTCGTCCTTGAAGAAGGGCGTGGTCTGGAACGTGTCGTTGAACAGGTCGATGTCGCGCACGACGAAACTGGGTCCGGTCTGCCCGATGATGCCGATGGCAATGTTGTCGAACAGGGCATACGTGTTGGCAGGCGAGGAGACCCCGTCGCAGAACTCCGCCGAATAATCCCTGAGTCCCAGCTCCACCTGGAGGGAATCCTTGCCGGCGGCTCCGGGGAGCGTGATCAATTGGCGGGCCCAGTCCTTATTGCCGCCGTAATACACGAAGAACGTGGGATCGATCCACGTGGTCCAGTTGGCGTCGCCGACGTTCTTGGTCCGGAAATTCGTGTGATAGAAGAAGCACGAGTTGAGCGGCAGGTTCCGGTACACGTCGAAATTGAAGAAGACGGCGCTGGGCCTCCCGATCGCGACAGGCGGCGTGACGACGAAGTTGTCTTGGCGGGGCACCAACGATTGGAAGATCTGATTCCAGTCGGTCCAGACGTTCGAGTTGTTCAGGGTGCACACGTCCTCGGTGACCACGTTCCGCTGGAGATAGAAGTAATCGCCGACCCCGGGACTCACGGTCCGCTGCCAGGCGCCCATCCCGCTCTCCGCGTCGTCGAAGAAGACCACGCTCGAGCCCGCCTTGACCGTGATGTTGTCGATGATCCATCCGTCCCCGTTGTAGAGCCCGTCCGCCGAGGAATAGCCGACGTCGCTCGTGAAAACGAAGCGGAACGGAACCGGAAGCGGCGTGAAGATGGAATCCTGGGGGATGCCCGCGCGCCACTTGGCGACGATGGAGTCGGGGATGGTCACGGTGAAGGTGTCGCAAAGCGCGTTGTTCGGGACTTTTCCGGTGAATTGAGCAAGCTGCACCCAACTCTGATCTTGATCGTCGACCTCGACGAGCCCGTAGTCGTAGTCGGGCTCGGCGTCGAAGTGGTGTCTGAAGCTGATCGTCACCGGAGTGCCGGGAGCTATCGAAGAGGTGGGAAACTTGTTCAAGAGGGACTGATTCCAGTCGTTGTCGTAGCCCGCCCGGTTCGAATCGTAGATCCAGGTCGAGTCGATCAGCCCGCACCACCAGGAATGGTTCTGGCACGCGAGGAAGGAGTCGATGTGCCAGGCCGTGGGCTTGGCGGACGCGTCGTAGTGGGTGAAGCCGCCCTCGTTGCTGGGGCTGGTCCGTGTCTCGAGGCTGTCCACGAACGTCCAGACCGTGTCTCCCACGGTGGCGGTGCGCATGGACCTTCCCGCGCGCGCCGGCGCGCCGCTCGTGGGATCCCCTTCGGGAATCTGCGTCTTCACGACCCCCGCGGGGATCGGATCGGCCGGTCGCGTCGAGACGAACGAGGAGGCCGAGGCGCCGCCGGGCTGGGACACCGATGCCAGGAGCAACGAGAGGAGGGCGGCAGCACTACGTCGCATGGGGAAGCTCCTTCCACGTGGAGTACTCGGAACCTGAAATGCGGATCTTTGAAAGGTCGGACGAGGCCGACGATGTGCCGAGGCGCGCGCGCGGAAGGGCATAGCGGTATCGCAGGAAACAAATCGGCGCGGGGCAGGGCATGTCGCCTTGGGGAGACCTCGCATGCTGGATGATTGCGACAACCGCCTCGCGAATGAAGACTCTTCCTGGAAGCGGCGGAGGTTATTATACAGGAATCGCTACCCTCTTTCCAGGGGAATCCCGTGGCTTGTTGGGCTTGAGGCCGGCATTGGCGCGCTCAAGCGCGCCAGCGCGATGTATGCCAGGGTGGCGTTGTTGGG
>JBGPHU010000008.1:0-32312 GCA_041484545.1 Candidatus Eiseniibacteriota bacterium
AGCGAAGCGGGCTTCGTCGATCTCGGCGGGACGGAGCCGCCCGGCGGCGGCGGCCTCGGCGATACGGCGCGCCGCGCCCGCGATCTCGGCGCGGCCTCCGTATGAGAGCGCGACGGACAGCTGAAGTCCGGTATTGCCCGCGGTCAGAGCCTCGGTATTGGCGATCAGCGTGACAATGTCAGGGGCCAGGCGCTCGCGGTCGCCGATCATGCGCACGCGCACGTTGTTGCGATGAAGCTCCGCCACCTCGCCGCGGAGATAGTGGCGCAGGAGCGTCATCAGGTCGTCCACCTCGGCGGCGGGCCGCTTCCAGTTCTCCGAGGAGAAGCCGAACAACGTCAGATAGGCGATGCCGAGTTGGCCCGCGGCCTCGACCGCGCGGCGAACTGCCTCGCCGCCGCGACGATGACCAGCGACGCGCGGCAGGCCGCGAGCCTGGGCCCAACGACCGTTCCCGTCCATGATGATCGCGACATGGGCTGGCGGCGGAGGCGAGAGCGATACGCGAGGTTCCATGACGCTCATACGTGAAGGATTTCCTTCTCCTTCTGCGCCAACGCCTCGTCGATCTTCTTGATGTTGTCGTCGGTAAGCGCCTGCACGTCCTTGTCGAGCTTGCGGTGCTGGTCTTGCGTGATCGCTCGATCTTTCTCTTTCTTCTTCAGGACCTGCTCGACGTCGTGCCGTCAGACTCCGAGGAGCAATCGGTACTCCGGGCCATCGACTTTTCGCGCCTGCCCCGCCACGTCGCGATCATCATGGACGGGAACGGACGGTGGGCCGAGCGGCGCGGGCTCCCTCGCCTCATGGGCCACCGGGCGGGCCGGCGCGCGGTGCGCGAGGCGGTCGAGGGCGCGGTCGAGCTGGGCATCCGCGTGCTGACGCTCTACACCTTTTCGCTCGAGAACTGGGACCGCGGAGCGCGCGAGGTGAGCGGCCTGATGCGGATCTTGGAGCAGGTGCTGCGCGAGGAGCGGGCGGAGCTCAAGAAGAACAACGTCCAGCTGCGCACGATCGGGCGCGTGGATCTCCTGCCCGAGAAGAGCCGCCAGATCCTCGAGGACACGCGCGCGTACCTCGCGGGAAACGACGGCATGATTCTCGTGCTCGCGCTCTCCTACGGGGGCCGAGCCGAGATCGTGGACGCGGTGCGCCGCATCCTCGAGGAGGCCCGCGTGAACGGCGCGCTGCCGGCGCGCGTGGACGAGGAGCTCTTCGCGCGCATGCTCGACACGGACGGACTCCCCGATCCGGACCTCCTGATCCGGACCAGCGGGGAGCTTCGGGTCTCGAATTTCCTCCTGTGGCAGCTCGCCTACGCCGAGTTCTGGGTCACGGACGTCCTGTGGCCCGATTTCAGACGCAAGCACCTCTACCAGGCCGTGTATGACTTCCAGCGACGAAGCCGCCGCTTTGGCCGAACGCGCTGAGGACCGGAGCGGCGTGAGCGCGCTCACGCCCGTGCGGGATCCCTCGCTCGCGCTCCGGATCCTGAGCGCGGTCGTCTTCCTGCCGCTGCTCGTGCTCATGGCCAAAGTCGGCGGGCTCGTGTTCCTGGGGTTCACGATGCTCTTCATCGCGCTCGCGCTCCGCGAGTTCTACCTGATGATGGCCTCGAAGGGGCTCTCGCCCCACTGGAAGTCCGGTTTCCTCGCGGCGCTCCTCTTCCCGGTTGGGATCTATGCCCGCCTTCGCACGCATCGGACCGAGGAGTGGCACCTGGCGGGGCTCCTGACGGTGCTCCTGGTCGCCATGCTTCTCGCGGAGCTGAGGCGGGGCGCCAGCAAGCAGACGCTCGTGAACGCTTCATCCACGCTCCTCGGCGTTCTCTACATCGGCTGGCTGGGAGCGCACGTGGTCGCGTTGCGGGAGCTTCCGTGGACCCTGGGTGTCCCGTACGCGCAGGGGATGTCCTTTGCGCTCCTTCCGTTCTTTCTGGCGTGGACGTGCGACACCGCCGCCTATCTTGTCGGGCGGGCCTGGGGACGGCATCAGCTCGCTCCTCGCGTGAGCCCGCAGAAGTCGGTCGAGGGCGCCGCGGGGGGGCTCGTCGCGTCGATCGCGGCGGGGGCCGTGGCCCGCGTGTGGTTCGCGCCTTTCCTCTCCTGGGGCTTAGCACTCGGGCTGGGAGCCCTGGTCGGCGTGTTCGCGCAGCTGGGGGACTTGGTCGAGTCACTCCTCAAGAGGGACGCGGAGGCCAAGGAATCCTCGAGCCTGATTCCCGGACACGGCGGGGTGCTCGATCGCTTCGACAGCCTCCTCTTCGCGGCGCCGCTCGTCTATTACTTCCTGGTGTGGGAGGTGTTCGGACGATGACGAACGTGGCGCTCCTTGGAGCGACCGGCTCGATCGGATCGGCGGCGCTGGACCTGGCGCGCGCGTATCCGAAGCGGATCCGCCTCGTCTCGCTGGCGGCCCGCGCCAACGACGCGGCGCTGATCCGGGCCGCCGAGGAATTCGGAGTGCATAAGATTGCCCTCGTGGATCCCGAAGCGGCGCGCCGGGCCAAGGGCTCCTCCTGGCGCGGCGAGGTGCTCGAAGGGGAAGCGTCGCTCGCGGCGCTTGCGGCGGAGGACGGCGTGGACGTGGTCGTGAACGCGGTCGTCGGAGGGATTGGCCTCTCGGCCACGGTCGCGGCGCTCGCGCGAGGGAAGCGCATCGCGCTCGCGAACAAGGAATCGGTGGTGATGGCCGGCGAGCTGCTCACGGCGATGGCCAGGGAGAAAGGCGGCGTCATGATCCCCGTCGACTCCGAGCACAGCGGGGTCTTCCAATGTCTCGCGGGCCGGCCGGTCGAAGACGTGCGCCGGATCACGCTCACGGCGTCCGGGGGCCCCTTCCTGAGACGCGATCCGGAGACCATCCGGGACTCCACCCGCGAGGAGGTCCTGAGGCATCCGACCTGGTCCATGGGGGAGCGCATCACCGTCGACTGCGCGACCCTGATCAACAAGGGCTTCGAGGTGATCGAGGCGCGCTGGCTCTTCGGCCTGCCGCCGGACCGCCTCGACGTCGTGATCCATCCCCAGTCGATCGTCCACGCGTTCGTCGAGTTCGTGGACGGCTCGGTCGTGGCGCAGCTCTCGATGCCCGACATGCGACTTCCGCTCCTGTACGCGCTGAGCTGCCCGGAACGATGGACGTCGGAGCTTCCGCGGCTCCGCGTCGCGGACCTGTCGGCGCTCTCCTTCGAGCGCCCCGACCCCTCCCGTTCGCCCGGTCTGGGGCTCGCGCGCCGCGCGCTGGAGGCGGGCGGCACCTCGCCGGCGGTGCTCAACGCGGCGGACGAAGAGGCGGTGCGGCTCTTCCTCGACGGAAAAATCCGCTTCGGAGACCTGATGCCGCTCGTCGCGGAGGTGCTGGCGGCTCACGAGCCGGCGCCCGGGCCGCTCACGTTCGAATCGATCCAGGCGGCCGACGGCTGGGCGCGCCACCGCCTCCACGAGGCGGCCGCGCCGATGACCCGCGGATGACCGCGCGGCGCCCGGAGAAGGCCGCCGCGATTCCCTCGCGCGACGCGCTCCTACGCCTCGTCGACCGCTTTCGCCGCCGGAAGGTGGCGGTCATCGGCGACCTGGTGCTCGACGAGTACTGGGTCGGCCGCTCCTCGCGGATCTCGCGGGAGGCGCCGGTCCTGATCCTCGAGCACGAGGGGGACCGGCACGTCCCGGGTGGCGCCGCGAACGCGGCGATGAACGTGCGCTCCCTCGGGGGCGCGCCGCTGGTCGTCGGCAGGCTGGGCGGCGATCCGGCCGGGCGGGCGCTGGCCAAGGCGCTCCGGTCGAGCGGGCTTTCGACCGCGTGGCTCTTCAAGGACGGGCGCGGCGGGACGATCGTCAAGACGCGGATCCTTGCCGGCTCGAGCCATGCGGCCCGGCAGCAGATCGTGCGTCTGGACCGAGGGCACACCGAGCCCTTGTCCCGGGCGGCGGAGGGGAAGCTCACGCGCGCGGCGCGGAGCGCGATCCGCGGCGCCGGCGCCGTGCTCCTTTCCGACTACGGGTACGGCGTGCTCGGCCGTCCGCTCCGGCGCGCCGCGATCGCGGACGCTCGCCGCGCGAAGATCCCCATCGTGGTCGACTCGCGCTACGACCTGGTTTCCTACCGAGGCGCCACGCTGCTCACGCCGAACGAGCACGAGGTCCAGGAATCGATGCACCTTCCGTCGCATAGCAGTGCAATCCTGCGTCGCGCGGGGGAATCGCTCGTGAACGACGGAAGCGCGCAAGCGGTCTGGATCACGCGGGGAAGCGACGGCATGCTGCTCTTCGCGCGCGGAATGCGTCCCCTCAGTCTCTCCATCGTAGGCTCCTCGGACGTCGCGGACGTGACGGGCGCGGGGGACGCGGTCTCGGCGACGGCGGCGCTGGCGCTCGCGGCGGGGGCCTCGCAGATCGAGGCGGCGATGCTCGCGACCTACGCCGCGTCGGTCGTGGTCATGAAGCGGGGAACCGCGACGGTGAGCCGGGAGGAGCTTCGGGAAGCGATCCGCGTCCAGGCCGCGCCAAAGGTATCGGGGTGAGGGCGCCGGAGAAGAAGGTCGTCACGGCGCGGTCCTTGGAATTGCGCCTTTCGAACGATCCGCATGAACGCGAGGGGCTCGTGCTCGCGAACGGCATCTTCGATCTCTTCCACGTCGGGCACGTCCGTTATCTTGAGGGAGCGAAGCAGGCGGGCGTGAGCCTGCTCGTCGCGCTGAACTCGGACGCATCCGCCCGGAGGCTCAAGGGAGCGGGGCGTCCCCTCCTGCCCCTCGCGGAGCGCATGGAGATCGTGGCCGCGCTCCAGTGCGTGGACTGGGTCACGTCCTTCGAGGAGGACTCGGTGGAGACGTTGCTCCGCCGGCTCCTCCCCGCGGCGCATGCGAAGGGAACCGATTACACGGTGGAGAGCGTGCCCGAGCGCGCGGTGGCCGAGTCGCTCGGGATCCGCACGGTCATCGTCGGGGATCCGAAGCGCCATGCGACGAGCGATTTGATCCGGCGCGTCCGGAGCGGCGAGGGCCCGGAGGGAAGCCTCCGTGAGTGAGCGCGCCGATTCCCGCTCGGCGGTAGCAGCCGCCTCGACCGCCTCCGCCTCGTCGTCCGCCTCGACCCTCCGGGCGCAGGGACGCGTGCTGGTCACGCGCCTTCGACGCATCGGGGACGCCATCCTCTCGCTTCCGGTTCTGGATTCCCTGCGCGAGGCGTTCCCCGAGTGCTCGATCGATTTCCTGGCCGAAGAGGGTCCGGCCCAGGCCGCGCTGGGGCACCCCGCCGTCGATCGCGTGCTCGTGCTCGACCGGACGCTCCATTCCGTCCTGCCCGCGTCACCGCGGATGCTCTGGCGGCTCCGCGCGCGCGGGTACGACTGGGTGATCGACCTCTATGGCAACCCACGGAGCGCGGTGCTCGCGGCGTGGACGGGGGCCAAGGTTCGCGTCGGCCCCGCGAGGCGTGGGCGGGGGCGCCTGTACACCCATCCGCTGCCCCCCGCGGCGGGGCCCTTGTCCGCGGTCGCGCATCATCTCCGCTCGCTCGAGGCGCTCGGGCTCAACCCCCGCCTTAGCACTCCGCGCATCGCGCTCAGCGAGGGCGAGCGCGAGCGGGGACGCGCGCGTCTGGACGCGGCGCTCCCTCCGGGATCCCCCCGCGTCGGGCTCCACCCCGGCAACCGTTGGCCCGCGAAGCGATGGCCCGAGGAGCGGTTCGCGGCCCTCGTGCGGACGGTGCCGCGTCTCGGGGGCCGCCCCGTGGTCCTGGCGGGACCGGGCGAGGAGGCCCTCGCGCGACGGATCGCCGAGCGCGCGCGCGGGAGCGAGGGCGCGCCGGTCTTGGCGGGTCTTCCACTCCGCGCCTACTGGAGCGTGATCGCGGCGCTCGACGCGCTCGTCACGGTGGACGGAAGTCCTCTCCATGCGGGCCCTGCCGTCGGCACTCCCACGGTCGGGATCCTCGGCCCCACGGAGTCCAAGATCTGGTTTCCTTACGGGGCGGAGGACGGACACCAGCTTCTCTCGCGCGAGATCTGGTGCCGTCCATGCCACCGCCACGAGTGCGCCCGCATGGATTGCCTCGACTGGATCAGCGTAGGGGATGCGCTTACGGCGGTGGGCCGCGCGTTGGCCCACGGCGGAGGCGCGCGTGCCATCGCCTGATCTCACGCGGGTGCGCCGCGCGCTCGTCCTGCGCCATCGCGCCGCGGGGGATCTCCTGCTCACAACGCCTGCCCTTCGCGCGCTTCGCGCGGGATTGCCCTCGGCCGCGATCGAGGTGCTGGTCTCGCGCGGCACCGCATCGCTCCTGCGCGGCAATCCCGACGTGGATCGCGTGCTGGAGCTGGACCGGCGCTCGCTAGCCTCCCAGGCGGGGAGGTACGCCGGTCTCGCCCGCGGCGGCTACGATCTCGTGCTCGACATGGTCTCGAATCCGCGCAGCGCCTTCATGACCGCGCTGACCCGGGCGCCGATCCGTGTGGGCTACGACCTGCCCGGGCGCCGCCGCGCGTACACCATCCGCGTGCCGCGGGAACAGGCAGGTCCGAATGGACCGGTCGTCCGCTACGCGCCCGAGGCTTCCCTGGATCTGGTGCGCGCCCTCGGGATCGCCGCGCAGGGGGTCTCGCTCACGCTTCATGTGTCTTCCGAGGCTCAGGCGCGAATCGACGGATGGCTCGAAGGTTGCGGCTTCGGCGTGAGGCCCATCGTGGGGTGCCTTCCGGCCGGCACCTGGCCCGCGAAGACCTGGAGTCCCGATCGATTCGTGGAGGCGATGGACGCCCTGCGCGAGACGGCCGACGTCGTCTGGCTCTGGGGACCGGGGGAAGAAGCGCTGGCCCGGGAATGTCGCGCGCGCATGAAGGGGACGTCCACGCTCGCGCCTCCGTTAGGCTGGGACGACCTCGCGGCGCTGGTCCGGCGCTTAGCGCTTCTCGTGAGCAACGATTCCGGCCCCAAGCATCTCGCGGTCGCGCTCGGGATCCCGACCGTGACCGTTTTCGGCCCCACGCATCCCGGCGCCTGGCAGCCTCCCTCCGGACCGCACACCGCTGTCGAGTCCGTGGGACTTTCGTGTCTTCACTGCAACCACACGCAATGCCCGCTACCCGGCGATCGCCACATGCGCTGCATGCAGGACATCTCGGCGGCGATGGTGGTCGAGGCCTGCCGTGAGCGCCTGTGCGATGGCGCCCGGAGTAACCGGTGAGCCGCGCCTCATCCCGCGAGCCTTTGAGCGCGCTCGTGACCACCAAGAACGAGGAGCGGACGATCCGCGCCTGCCTCGAGTCGCTTCGCTGGGCCGACGAGGTCGTCGTGGTGGATTCCGGGAGCGCCGACGGCACGCTCGCCATCGCGCGCTCGATCGCGGACCGTGTGCTCGAGCACGAGTACGAAAGCCCCGCGGCGCAGAAGAACTGGGCGCTGCCGCAGCTCACGCATTCCTGGACGCTCATCCTGGACGCGGACGAGCGCGTCACGCCCGAGCTTCGCCGCGAGATCGAATCGGTGCTGGCGAATCCCTCGCGGCGCGACGGGTACTGGATCCACAGGGAGAACTACTTCTACGGACGGCCCATTCGCTCGGCGGGATGGCAGCGCGACAAGGTGCTCCGGCTCTTCGACCGGAGGAAGGGCGCCTACCGGCCCGTGCTCGTGCACGAGGAGATCAAGCTTGAAGGGAGCGCGGCCCGGCTCGCGGCGAAGCTGGTCCACGAGCCCTACCGCGATCTCGATCAGTATTTCGAGAAGTGGGACCGCTACGCGCGATGGTCGGCGGAGGACATGAGACGCCGCGGCGTTCGCGCCTCCGGGCTCAGGCTCCTTCTCAGGCCATGGCTCCGCTTCCTGCGAATGTACGCGCTCGAGGGAGGATTTCGCGAGGGGCGACGGGGCCTCGTGCTGTGCTGGCTCGCGGCCTTCTCCGTGTTCACCAAGTACGCCCGGCGGTGGGAATCCGAGATGCGGGAAGAAGAGCGTTGAGGGTCGCGCTCTTCGGCGCCTACGACCCCGCGTATCCGCGCACGCGCGTCCTCCGCGAGGGACTGGAGAGCCGGGGCGCCGAGGTGATTTCCATCCGCGCGCCGCTCCACGCGCCCCCGCTGCTCCGCGAGATGGGCCTCGTTCTGGACTGGATCCGGAGCGCCCGGAAGCTCGACGCCGTGCTGGTGCCGTCGTTCGGCCATCGCGACGTCCCGCTGGCGGGACTCCTGGGGCGCGTGACGGATTCGCCCGTTCTCTTCGATCCGCTCGTCTCCCGGTGGGACACGCAGGTCGGAGATCTGGGCAGGCTGAGGAAGGGGAGCGTGAGCGCGCGCCGGGTCCGCGCGAGCGACAAGGTCTCCCTCTCGCTCGCGGACATGGTGCTCTGCGACACGTGGGAGCACGGGGATTTCTACTCGAGCGAGTTCGGAGTCTCCCGGAAGAAGCTGAGCCGTGTTCCCGTGGGGGCCGATCGGTTCGCGTTCGATCTGGGCGAGCGGCGGACGGCCCGCCCCAGAACGGGGCCGCTCGACATCGTCTACCTGGGCGGCTATCTCCCGCTCCACGGCCTTTCCGCGATCATCGACGCGGCGACCGATCTCATGCGGCGCCGCGGAGAGCGCTTTGCGACCTTCACTCTGATCGGCGGCGGCATGGTTCTGCCGGAGGTGGAGCGCGACGTGGCCGCGCGCGGCCTGAGCACCGTCCGGCTCGTGCCGCGGATGCCCTACGAGGAGGCGATGGTTCGGCTCGCCCGCGCCGACATTGGACTCGGGATCTTCGGCACGAGCGCCAAGTCGGGACGCGTAGTGCCGCACAAGGTATTCCAGTCGATGGCGCTCGGCGTTCCCACCATCACGCGCCGCTCGTCGGCCATCGCCGAGTTCTTCCGCGACGAGGAGCATCTGGTCCTCGTGCCCGCCGGAGACGGACCGGCGCTCGCGCGAGCGATCGAGGCTCTCGACGCGGATCCCGCGCGCCGAGAGCGCATCGGCGCCCAGGGACGCGCCGCGGCCCTGGCGCAGGCCTCGCCCTCCCGGATCGGCGGCCTCCTGGTCGAAGCGATCCAGCGCTCCCGAGAGGCGACCGCGCCCGGCGCCCGACGTTGATCCGGATCCTGCACGTCGATTCGGAGCGCCCGTGGCGGGGCGGCCAGAATCAGATTCTCCTCCTCATGCGCCGCCAGCGGGCGCGCGGCGACGATGCGCATCTCGCGGCGCCCGCGGAGGCCGCGCTCGCCACGCGCGCGGCGGCCGAGAGCTTCCCGGTCCACCCGGTCGCGATGCGCGGCACGTGGGACCTTGGATCCGTGCTCGCCCTCGCGCGGGTGATGCGCGCGATCCGTCCCGACGTCGTGCACTGGCATGCGGCGCGCGCCCACGCGATCGGCGCCATGGCCTCGCTGCTTCATCCCGCGCCGGCCCGCGTCCTCTCGCGCCGCGTCCAGCTCCCCGTGCGGCGCTCGATCGGAAGCAAGCTCCTCTATGCGCTTCCCGTGGACCGAATCGCGGCGATCTCGGAGGCCGTGCGCGATGCGCTGGTCGGAAGCGGCGTCGCGGCGGAACGGATCGACGTCGTGCCGAGCGGCATCGACCCGCCCACCGCCCTCGATCCTGCCGCTCGCTTCGACCTGCGCCGGAGCTTCGGCATCGAGAATCGGGACGTCCTGGCCGTGACGCTCGCGGCGCTGTCTTTGGGCAAGGGGCATCGCGACCTCCTGCGAGCCACGGCGGCCGCCTCGACGCGCGCGCCGTCGCTCAGGCTCTGGATCGTGGGGGAAGGGCCGCTCGACACAGAGCTAAGGCGGGAGTGCCGCTCGCTCGGCCTGGAAGGCAGGGTTCAGTTCCTCGGCTTTCGTACCGATATCCAAGCGTTGCTCCAGGCGGCGGACCTCTTCTGTCTGGCCACGCGGCATGAAGGTCTCGGCTCTTCCATCCTCGAAGCGATGGCCGCTGGATTGCCGGTGGTGGCGACGCGCGTGGGCGGAATTCCCGAGATCGTCGAGGAGGGGAGCACCGGAATCCTGGTCCCCGAGTCCGATCCGGCCGCTCTCGCGGACGCTTTGGAGCGGATGGCGTCGGACCCGGGTTTGAGAGAGAGGATGGGGGAAAGGGCCAGGGCCCGCGCGGCGCTCTTCGGCGCGAACCGCACCGCGGAAGGCACGTACGGGGTCTACCGGGCCGCCCTTTCGGTCCGGGGGTACCACGGCGGGTCCGGGGCCGGTTGACCCTGTAAATTCAACCTGTTAGAGTCACAATCTCGTTTTCCGATCGGGTGCGTTACCCCGAGAAAGGGTTCCGGCTTCGATGCAAGATTTCTGGATGATCGCCCTGTACGGCGCCCTGGTCTTGGGCGTGCTCGTCTTCGTGCACGAGCTGGGCCATTTCCTGGTCGCGAAATGGCTGGGGGTCCGGGTGCTCTCCTTCTCGATCGGGATGGGTCCCCGCCTGTTCGGATTCGAGAGAGGCGGGACGGACTACCGGATCTCGATCCTTCCTCTGGGCGGGTTCGTCCGGATGGCCGGCGACAGCCCCGACGCGACCGACCGGAAGGGAGAGCCCGACGAGTTCCTCGAGAGGCCCTGGTGGGTGCGCGCTCTGATCACCGCGGCCGGGCCCTTCGCGAATCTCATCCTGGCCTTCGTCATCAATGTCGCCGTGTACCTGATCGGCATCCATACCCCGGATTTCCCGTCCACGGTTGGACACGTGCCCCCGCTATCGACGGTCCAGCGCGCCGGTCTCCACGAATGGGACAAGATCGAGACTCTGGACGGGCGCCCCGCGCGGACCATGCGCCAGCTCGCGACCGCCGTGGACCGCGTCGCGAAGGGCCAGGGCGGCGAGGATGCTCCGCTCGTGGTGTCGCGCGGAGGACAGCTCGTGAATCTCCACATCCCCCGCCATGACGCCGCGCGATTCGCCGAGGAGCTGGACTGGAACACCGGCACGGTGATCGGGCGGGTCTTCCTCGGGCTGCCCGCGTATCAGGCGGGACTCCGTGAGGGGGACGAGATCCTGAGCGTGGACGGAAATCGCGTGGCCAACTGGACCGATCTCTCCGGGCGCATCCGCCGGAGCCCGGAGACGCCGCTCATGCTTCGCGTCCGGCGCGGCGCCAAGGTGTTCCCGGTCATGGTGAAGACCACGCCGGACAGCGTGATCGGGATCTCGCTTCCCGAGACGATCACCAGCGTGGAGCGTTTCCCGCTTTCCGAGGCGCTCCCGCTCGGCGTGCGCCAGACGCTCTACGCGGCGGGGCAGATCTACGCGGGCCTGTGGAGCTTCGCGACGAACCCGATCAAGCTCAGCTCGAGCGTGGCGGGGCCGATCGCCATAGCACAGGTCGCGCGCGACCAGGCCCGGAGCGGCCTGGACCAGCTCCTCTCCTTCGCGTCCTTCATCAGCGTCGCGCTGATGGCCATGAATCTCCTTCCGATCCCCATCCTGGACGGCGGTCACGTGCTCTTCTCGATCCTGGAGGGCGTCCGCCGCCGCCCGCTCTCCTTCAAGACCCAGGCTGCGTTCCAGCGCGTCGGCCTCGCCGTCCTGGGAGGACTCGTCATCTTCTCCTTCGCGAACGACCTCACCCGGGTTTCGCAGCGAAGGCGCGCCGAGGCCGATATCGACCGCCGGCTCAACCACAACGCGCCCGCGGACACGGTTCCTTCCTCGGACGGGCGTTGACACCGCTGGATTGACGCGGCGCGGCACCACGATGCGCGTCGCGCTCGTCGCGAGGGCTGTCGTCACCGCGCTGTTCTTCGCGGCCTTCTTTCCCGCCGCGTTCTCTTCGGCGCAGAAGACCCTCGAGTTCGAGAAGACCCGCGAGGTCCGCAGCGTGGAGATCCACGGAAACAAAGCCTTCTCCTCCCGGAAGCTCCGCGGCTTTCTCCGTACCCGGGGCGGATCGTTCTGGAGACCCTGGCACCACTCGCCCTACCGCTCCGATTTCCTCCGCTTCGACCGGGTCACGCTGCAGTCGTACTACCGGCGCCGCGGATACCTTGCCGCGCAGGTGGACAGCGTCCGGACGGACCCGGTGCCGGGGAGCGACGAGAAGGTGGACGTGCGCTTCTTCCTCACGGAGGGTTCGCTCTCGCGCCTGAGCGCGATCCTCATCGAGGGCGAAGCGCCGCTTCCGGAGCCCGAGGTGCGCAAGGTCCTGAAGCAGAAGCCGAACGACCCCATCGACATCGCGCGCGTCGAGGTGGACCGGCAGGCCATCGAGGATCACTACGCCAATCTCGGCTTCGCCGCCGTCCAGGTCCGCGACAGTCTCGGCGCGGACAGTACGCGCGTGAACGTGGTGTATCGGATCGAGGCGGGCCCGGTGGCGCGGGTTCGGACCGTGGGCGTGGATGGGCTTCACATCACCCGGGGACGCGTCGTCACGCGCGAAGTCACCGTGCGTTCGGGGGACATTCTCTCGCGCAAGAAGCTCGTCGACAGCCAGCAGCGAATCTACGACACCGGTCTCTACAGCGACGTCGTGTTCGAGCGGGGCGAAATCGACTCGGTGACCCATCTGACCGACCTTCATCTCACCGTGCGCGAGCGGAAGATGGCCTGGGTCGACGCCGGCCTCGGGTACGGCACGCTCGATCAGCTTCGTCTCACGAGCGAGTGGGGGCACCGGAATATCGGACGCGAGGGCATCGGCTTCATCGTGGGCGGGCGCATGGGCATCCGGCTGACCCAGCCCGATTCCGGACAATCGAAGTCGATCCTCGGCAATCGGCGTGTGAACGCCTCGCTCACGGAGCCGTGGATCTTCGGGACCCGGACGCGGACGACCCTGGGCGGATACGCGGAGCAGGTGGTGCAGACCCAGACCGGGGACAAGCGCTTTCTCGTGGTTCCGCTGCGGGCCTACGGCGCGACCCTGGCCTTTCGGAGGGACTTGAGCCCGATCACCCACGGAACCCTGTCCTTCGAGCACCGTCACGTGATCTCGGACAGCGCGAGCCTCCCACTGGCCGTGGGGGCGGAGTCCAAGAGCTATTCCACTCGGCGCGTGGGGATCTCCGCCGAGCGTGATACCCGGCTCGAGCCGTTCGATCCCAAAGGGGGGAGCGATCTTATAGGGAACACGGTGGTCGCCGGAGGGGTACTGAAAGGTAGCGCACGCTTTCTCAAGTTCGGCGGCACCGCGACTACCTACAGACCTATTCGCCGCCGGCTGACCCTGGCGTTACGGCTTCAGGCGGGATACGTGAATCCGTTCGGCCACTACCCCGGTCGGAGGGATACCCTCCATGAGCTCGAGCTCATTCCTCTCGAGGACCGTTTCGTGACCGGCGGAGCTTCCAGCGTGCGAGGGTATTTCGAGAACGAGATCGGATACCGCAAGGTGACGCCGGATTCCGCGGCGCTCCGGGGCGGCGAGGTGCTCCTGCTGGGGTCCGTCGAGGCACGATTCCCGCTGGTCTGGATCCTGGGCGGGGCGGTCTTCATGGACGCGGGAAACGTCTGGGAGCGGCCGCAGGACATCACCGTGAAACGGGTCTTCACCGTGGCTGGTCCGGGGGCGGGATATTCCGACATGCGCTATTCGGTCGGCGCGGGAATCCGGATTGCCACGCCCGTGGGGCCCGTCCGATTCGATTACGGATGGAAGCTCAGGCGCGCGAAACCCGAAGAGAGCGATCTGAGCTCCACACGGGGCACATTCCACTTCAGCCTGGGACAGGCGTTCTGACGTGTTTGGCGGCGAGATAGAGAGACTTCAGGCCGAGAAGAGCCAGAGCCCGCCGCGAAGACGCGGTCCGGGGTGGCTCCCGAGCATTTTGTGGAGCGCCGCGGCCGTTTTCCTCGTCTTCTGCGTCTGCGCGGGGATTTTCGCGCTCCTCTTCGCAAGGGGCGACCCGGTCGTTTCCAGCCGCATCGTCAAGTTCATCAGCACTTCGATCGGCTCGGATTCGACGCGGCTCGAGTCGGACCGTATCCACGGATCCGTCTTCGGTGGGGCGGTGCTCGAGCACCCGAGGCTCGTCGTGCTCACGCCGGACGGTCCGGTCACCTGGCTCAGCGCCGACCGGCTCCGTGCGGAATACGATACGTACCAGGTGCTTTTTTCACGGCGGCGCGCCCTCCGGATCACCATCGACGCGCCGGTCCTCCCCCTCGTGCACGACCGCCGGGGAAATCTCGTCGTGCCTCGGTTCCGCGGGTCGAAGCGAAACGCGCTGGACCGCACCGCGACCCGGATCGAGGTCGTTTTCCATGGTGGAGCGATCTCGCTGGACCGGGGCGGCGTGCGATTCGGGAATATCTCCGGGAACGCGGTCGCGCTCCTCGAGCCCTCCAAGGCGACGATGCGGGTGAACGGGCTCTCCGGCGTGAGCCTCATGCCGGGGCGGCCTGGCTCGATCCGCGCCAACGGCGTCGCCACGGTGTCGGGCGGACGCCTCAAGTTCGATCCGCTCTACGTCTCGCTGAATCGATCCCGCATCCGGTCGGCCATCGACTGGGACCTGGAGCACGCGCGCGTTGTCTCCTCGCGGACCGGTCTCGCCCCGCTCGACGTCGAGGAGGTGATGAAGCTCCTCGATCTGAGTCCGGTGGCGCACGGAACGCTCACCGGAGAGATCTCCTTTGCCGGGGACCCCAGCTCGGGAAGCTCCGTCATGCGCCTGTCGGGAACGGTCGAGGGCGAGCCGGTGGATACGCTCTTCGTTCGGGCCGCGCTCGTTCCCGGGGAGATCCACATCGACGAGGGACGTGCGCGCGTGAGGGATGCCGAGGTCTCCGGTCGCGCGGTCATCCAGACCCGCGGGGTCCTGACCGCCGAGGCTCACCTCAAGAACGTCGATCCCGCGCTCCTGCCGTGGTGGCGTCTTCCGGCGAACACGCCGCACGGAAGTCTCGCGGGGGTGGCAAGGATCCGCGCGGTTCGCGCGAAACCCTTTCCCGTAGCGGCTGTGTCCGTCGCGCTGGAGCGCGGAACGCTGGGCCGGCTCGAGATCGACCGCGGGAACGTCGCGATGAGGCTGGGGCAGCGCGGTGACGTCGCTGTCGATACCGCATGGGTGGAAACGCCCGGCGCTCGCCTGCTGGGATCGGGCACCGTCAGTCCCGACACCACGCTGGCCTTCACCTTCGAGGCCGCGGTGCGCGACGCCGGATCGATGAAGACGCTCCTGAGACCCGTCGCGATGGCAGCGGGACAGGGCCGGGTCACGGGCTGGATCCGAGGAAAATCCTCGGCGCCCGACTATCAGCTTCAGGGGCTCTTCACCTCGGGCCGGCTCGTGAACGGGATGGCCTTCGACACGCTCCGTGTCGTCTCCCGCGGGCGCATCGGCTTGGTTCCCACGGCCGTGGCCGACGTGAGCGTAGCCCGGCTGCGCGCGGGAGAGCGATCGCTCGGCAACGTGGCTTCCACGCTCACGATCACCGATCACGTCTCGATCGATCGCTTCCGGGAGACGCTCGGAGATACGATGCTGACCGTGCGGGGCAACGTGCGCTTTCGCAGGAACGTCGCGGAAGCGACGCTGGATTCCGTCATGCTGGCGGTCGGATCCCGGGAATGGAGGAACGTGGGCTCCGTTCAGGCCGCGCTCGACGGCGACCGGCTTTCGGTGACACGGCTTTCCCTGGCGACGGAATCGGGCCGGATCGACGCGGCGGGCGACGTTCGCCTGGAAAAGAGCCTCGTGAACATGAGGGCATCGCTCCAGCACGTGGACCTGTCCCGGATCGCCGGGCGCCCCGATTCTCCGGACGCGCCCCGCGGCATCGCGGACGGAGACGTTCTCGTCTCCGGGCCGCTCGAGGATCCGGACATCCAGTTGAACCTCAGGGTCGCGCGCCCCCACATCGCGGACGTCGATGGGGACTCGCTCGCGGTCGCGCTGAGCTATGCGCCGGGGCAGCTCTCCGTCTCGCAGGTTCGCTGGGTGAGAGGCTCGGGCAGTGCCACGATCGCGGGAACGGCTCGTCCGAAGATCACGTTCCAGGAGTGGAGTCGCGCGCTGAGCCGGGGAGACCACGCCTGGACCTCACGCGTGGACCTGGCGCTCGAGGTGTCGGCCGACCGGTTCGATCTCTCCACGCTCGCGCCCTTCGACACGAGCCTGAGCTCGCTCCACGGCTTCGTGACCGGGAAAGTCCGGGTGACCGGAACCGCGGGCGCCCCCGTGCTCGCCGCGCGCGGGGAGGGACGTGGGTTCGCATTCCACGGCGTGGAGGCGGAATCGGCCGCATTCGTGGGGGGATACTCGGGGCGAAAGCTCGCCATCGAACGCCTCGACTTCGCGCGGGCCGGCTCGACCACCCACCTCGATGGATTCCTGCCGATCGATCTCTCGCTCTATGGGGGACACCGGGTCCTCCGCGAGGAACCGGTCTCGCTCAAGCTGCGGATGGCGGACGCGGACTTCGGCGTGGCGGCGCTCTTCGTCCCGGAATTCGCCTCGAGCGCGGGGAAGCTGAACGTGACGGGGGATCTTCACGGCACGCTCGCGAAGCCGGTCCTCGCGGGAGCGCTCCGGCTGGTCGACGGCGTGCTGCGCATCGCCGGGCGCGACGAGGTGCTGGAGGGAGTGGAGGTGGACGCCGGGTTCGACCAGCATCGCGTCACGGCGACGCGCATCGCCGCGCGGGAAGGGAAACGCGGAAAACTGACCGGCACCGGATGGTGGCAGACCGCCGAGGGGAAGCATTGGGGGGATTTTGAGTTCCGCCTGCACGCGACGGAGTTCACGGCGACCGACCGCGAGACGTACATGTTCCGCTTCAGCGGCGACTTCCTGATCAAGGACGCCCTGAACCCGAGCGGCGAGGAGACGTACCGAATCACGAGCGTCGCCCCCGTCGCGCTGCAACGGGGCGAGCTCACGCTCGACCTGAGCCAGCCGCGCGAGGACGCGGACGAGCCCGTGCCGTTCCTCTACGACGTCGCGGTCGACGTGCCTCGCAATCTCTGGTACCGAAACCTGGACACCGAAGTGGAGCTCATGAACGGACAGGTCACGCTGCGAAACGAGGGCGTGCGCGATCTGATCCTGGGCTCGCTCGAGGTGAAGGGGAAATACTACATCTACTCGAACGAATTCCGCATCACCAGCGGCACGATCAATTTTACGACGCTGGATCGCATCGACCCGGACATCTCCATCGAGGCGGAGACGACCCTTCCGGGACAGAAGGCGGACACGTATCCGATCTATCAGACGCTCTCCGGCCGCTCGAGCCAGCTCAAGGTGCATCTGCACGACGATGCGGGTAACAACGAGAGTTATCTCTGGAAGGTGCTCACCATCGGACAGTTCACCGCCGTGGGCAGCGAGGTCGCCACGACGAACGTCCCGGGGCCCGCCGCGGGTGACGCGACGCTTCCCGTCCGAAATTACCTGTTCCGGAACGCGGAGCGCTGGCTTTCGGACGTGGGGTTCATCGATACGATCGATCTCAAGTCGGGGACGGCGAGCGGCTCGGGCCCCTCGGCGGGAACGATCGGCCTTCTGGGCGTCGGAAAGTACGTGACCCCGGAACTCTATGTTAAGTATTCTCGCAACTTCTCCGGCACCGCCGAACAAACACAGAGTGTCAGTGCCGAGTACCGGGTCACGCGGCATCTTCTGCTGCGCGGAGAGCAGGTTCGCCCGGGGCTGGGCAGTCAAGGGATCACGACCCAACCCCAGAGCCCGCTGAAAACCGAGTACAACCTCGATCTCAAGGTAAGACTCGAGTA
Source organism: Candidatus Eiseniibacteriota bacterium (assembly GCA_041484545.1). GTDB lineage: Bacteria > Eisenbacteria > RBG-16-71-46 > SZUA-252 > SZUA-252 > WS-7. Next base: position 17,657 of record JBGPHU010000008.1, read on the forward strand.
CTAGGAGAAGCGTGGACCTCAACTCCGTGCAGCGCCAGGCGGTCGAGCACCCGGGCGGCCCCCTTCTCATCCTCGCGGGCGCGGGGAGCGGCAAGACGCGCGTCCTGACGGGGCGCATCGCGCACCTGGTTCGCGAGCGGGGGATTCCGCAAGGCTCGATCCTCGCGTTCACCTTCACGAACAAGGCCGCACGCGAGATGCGGGCGCGGGCGCAGACGCTCCTCGGGCGCGAGGATCTGGGCGTCTGGCTGGGCACCTTCCACGGCACGTGCGTCCGGATTCTCCGACGCCACGCCGAGCTGCTCGGCTATCCCAAGAACTTCGTGATCTACGACACCGACGACCAGCGGTCCATCCTCCGGGATCTGTTGAAGGGCGTCGGCCCCGAGGACCGGAGCCTCACGCCGGCCGGTGCGGGATCGCGCATCTCCCGGCTCAAGAACGAAGCGGTCGGGCCGGAGGAATTCGAGAAGACCGCGTTCACCACGGTGGACCGGAGGCTGGCGCAGGTCTACAAGGGCTACCAGAAGGCGCTCCGCGACCGCGGCGGTATGGACTACGACGATCTCATCGGGCACACCGTGCGCCTCTTCGATCTGGACGAGGAGATCCATCGCGCCTACGCCACCCGATTCCTGCACGTCCTGGTGGACGAATACCAGGACACGAACGGCATCCAGTTCCGCCTCATCGAGAGCCTGTCGCGGATCCATCGCAACCTGACCGTGGTGGGGGACGACGACCAGTCGATCTACGGATGGCGCGGCGCCGACATCGACAACATCCTCTCGTTCGAGAAATCCTTTCCCGAAGCCACCGTGCTCCGCCTGACCCAGAACTACCGTTCCACCCAGACGATCCTGCGCGCCGCGAACGGCGTCGTGAAGAACAACGCCGCCCGCAAGGAGAAGGAGCTCTGGACCGAGAACGACGTGGGCGAGCGGATCCGCGTGCACGTCGCCGAGGACGAGGAGGCCGAAGGGGAGCGCATGGTGTCGCTTCTCCTCGAGATGCGTCGCACCCACTCGCTTAGGAACCGGGACTTCGCGGTGCTCTATCGCACGAACGCGCAATCGCGCGCGGTGGAAAACGCGCTCCGCCGCTCGGCGATCCCGTATCAGCTCACCGGCGGCGTTTCCTTCTACGAGCGGCGCGAGGTCAAGGACGTCATCGCCTACGTGCGCGCGCTGGTGCAGCCCAAGGACCAAGTCTCCTGGTTTCGGATCTTGAACGTGCCTCCGCGCGGTATCGGGCGCACCACGCTGGACCGGCTCCGGAGCTTCGCCGAGCAGCGCTCGCTCACGGTGCCGGAGGCGCTCGCGCATCCGGAGCTGGACGTGGCGCTGGGGTCGCCCGCGGCGAAGAAGCTCCACCTGGTGACGCGTCTCTTCGCGTCGCTTGCGTCCCTGCTCACGCTCTCGCCCCCGGCCTTTCTCGCCGAGCTGATCGCCAAGATCCGCTACCGCGAATACCTGCTGGAAGAGAACCAGGCCGAGGCTGCCGAGCGGATCGAGAACGTGGACGAGCTGATCGCCGGCGCGGAGGCGTACCTGCGCCGCGCGGAGGACCCGACGGTGGACGGGTTCCTGGCCGAGGTGGCGCTCCTGACCGACGCCGACCTCGGGAACGACGAAGACGACACGGTGAACATCATGACGATCCATTCGTCCAAGGGACTCGAGTTCCCGATCGTGTTCATCGTGGGCCTGGAGGAAGGGCTCCTACCGCACGCCTCGTCCCTGGACGACCCGGCGCAGCTCGAGGAGGAGCGCAGGCTCTTCTACGTGGCGCTCACGCGCGCGCAGGAGCGGGTTCACCTCTTCCACGCCTCGTTCCGCCGCACCTGGAACGCCGCCGGCGGTGGCGCATCACGCTTCCTCTCGGAGATTCCGGAAGACTGCGTCGAGTGGGTGGGCGGGCAGCCCTGGGCCCAGCCGAAGCCCGCCGCAACGAGCCGTCGCCGCGGCGAAGGGGAAGGACGAGGCGCCCGGGGGGCCGGGAGTCCGATCGGCGTGCGCGTGAGCCATCCCCAGTTCGGGGAGGGCGTGGTCGTGGCCTGCGAGGGGCTGGGAGAGCGCGCCAAGCTCACGGTGGAGTTCCGGCGTGCGGGAACGAAGAAGATCCTCGCCGCCTTTGCGGAGCTGAGCCATGCCGATTGACGAAACGGTCGTCCACAAGGTCGCGGCGCTCTCGCGTCTTGAGGTGGATCCTTCCGAGGAGCCGCGGCTCGTCAAGGAACTCCAGTCGATTCTCGCCTACGTGGAGCAGCTTCAGGCGCTCGACGTGAGCGGCATCGAGCCGACCAGCCAGGTGGACGCCGGTGGAAAGACGACCCTGCGAGAGGATCGCGTCGTGCCTTCCGACGTCCGGGACGAAGCGCTCGCGCAGGCTCCCGATCGGGACGGCGATTACTTCCGGGTGCCCCGCGTCGTATGACGTCCGGAGCCGAGATGCGGGAAACAGCGGAGTCGATCGGGCGCTCAGTCCAGGGCCGCGAGCGTCCCGCCGTCGAGGTCGCGCGGAGCTTCGTCGAGCGCGCGGAGCGAACCGCCTCGCGCCTGGGCACCTACCTCCACCGCGATGCGGAGCGCACGCTCGCCATGGCCCGCGACGTGGACGCGCGGATCGCGGCCGGGGAGGACCTCGGGCCGCTGGCAGGGGTTCCGGTCGCGCTCAAGGACAACCTCTGCACGCGCGGGATTCCGACCACGTGCGGCTCGCGCATCCTGGAAGGCTACCGGCCGCCCTACGACGCGCACGTGGTGGAGCGGCTGCGGGCCGCCGGGGCCGTCTTCACCGGCAAGACCAACTGCGACGAATTCGCGATGGGATCCTCCACCGAGAATTCCGCCTACTTCCCGACGCGCAATCCCTTGGACCTGGAGCGCGTGCCGGGCGGGTCGAGCGGCGGATCGGCCGCGACGGTCGCGGCGCTCGAAGCCGCGCTCGCCCTGGGATCGGACACCGGCGGCTCGGTGCGCCAGCCGGCCGCGTTCTGCGGCGTCTTCGGACTGAAGCCCACCTACGGCGCGGTCTCGCGCTACGGGCTGGTGGCGTTCGCCTCTTCGCTCGATCAGATCGGGCCGTTCGCGCGGACCGCGCGCGATACGGCGCTCCTCTACAACGCAATCTGCGGGCGCGACGAGCGGGACATGACCAGCCGGGCCGACGCGAAGCAGATCCAGGTCGAGGAGCTGGAGCGGGGCGTCAAGGGGATGAAGCTCGGGATTCCGCGCGACCTGATCGCGGAGGGAGTGGACCCGGAGGTTCGGGCTTCGCTGGACAAGGTCGCGAAAACCCTCTCGGATGAGGGCGCGGAGATCGTCGACGTGACGCTCCCTCACGCGCGGTACTCGATCGCGACCTACTACCTGATCGCGCCGGCGGAAGCCTCGAGCAATCTCGCGCGCTACGACGGCGTGCGGTACGGGTTCCGCGCGAAGGGCGAGGATCTCCAGTCGACGTACGCGGCCACCCGCGGCAAAGGCTTCGGCCGCGAGGTGAGGCGTCGCATCCTGCTCGGCACGTACGCCCTCTCGGCCGGGTATTACGACGCCTACTATCTCCGCGCCATGAAGATCCGGACCCTCATCCGCAAGGACTTCCAGGACGCGTTCGCGCGCGCCGACCTGGTCCTGCTCCCGACCACGCCGACGCCCCCTTTCAAGCTGGGCGAGAAGGTGGACGACCCGCTGGCGATGTACCTGAACGACATCTTTTCCATTCCGGCCTCGCTTGCCGGGGCGCCCGCCCTCTCCTTTCCGGCCGGGATGACCCGCTCGGGGCTGCCCATCGGAATGCAGCTCGTGGGACGCCCGTTCGAGGAGGGAACGCTGCTCCGGGTGGCGCGGACCTGGGAGCGGCGGAACGCGGACGCGCTCCGCGTGCCGGCGATCGCCGCGGACGCTCGCGGATGATCGCGTACGAGACGGTCGTCGGTCTCGAGGTCCACGCCCAGCTCAAGACCGCCTCCAAGATCTTCTGCTCGTGCAGCACCACGTTCGGGGCGCGCCCCAACACGCAGGTCTGTCCCGTGTGCCTCGGGCTCCCCGGCGTGCTTCCGCTCCTGAACGAGCGGGCCGTCCGGTTCGCGGCCATGACCGGGCTCGCGGTGGGCGCCCGGATCGCCGAGCGGAGTGTCTTCTCGCGCAAGAACTACTTCTATCCCGATCTCCCCAAGGGATACCAGATCTCCCAGTACGACCGACCGCTCTGCGTGGGAGGCGGCGTGGACATCCACGTGGGCGGAGTCTGGAAGCGGATCGGGCTCGTGCGGATCCATCTGGAAGAGGACGCGGGGAAGTCGATCCACCCGGAAGGGCGCGAGGGGGTGACGACAACGCTCGTCGACCTGAACCGCTCCGGCGTCCCGCTCATCGAGATCGTCTCCGAGCCCGAGATCCGGAGCGGGGCGGAGGCCTACGATTATCTGATGCGACTGAAGCAGATCCTCGTGTATCTCGACGTGTGCGACGGGAACATGGAGGAGGGAAGCCTCCGCTGCGACGCGAACGTCTCGGTGCGTCCCCAGGGACAAGCCCTGTTCGGGACGAAGACCGAGGTCAAGAACATGAACTCCTTCCGGAACGTGGAGCGCGCGATCGCGTTCGAGACGGCGCGCCAGATCGCGCTCCTGAACGCGGGGGGACGCGTGGTCCAGGAGACGCTGCTCTGGAACGCCGACAAGGGGACCGCCGAGCCGATGCGGAGCAAGGAGGAGGCGCACGATTACCGGTATTTTCCGGAGCCGGACCTCCTGCCGCTGGATCTCACGCCGCGGTGGATCGACTCCGTCCGCTCGGAGCTGCCCGAGCTTCCCCATCAGGTGCGCGAGCGGCTCACGCAGGAGTTCGGCATTCCCGAGTACGACGCCGAGGTGCTCACCGAGACGCGCTCGCTCGCCCTCTACTATGAAGAGGTGGCCCGGCGCGCGGGAAACGCGAAGCTCGCCTCGAACTGGATCATGACCGAGGTCAACGGGATCCGGAACAAGGAGGGGCAGGCGATAGACGAGTTTCCGATCCGGCCGGACCGGCTGGGCGCGCTCGTGAAGATGATCGCGGAGGACCGGATCTCCGGAAAGATCGGAAAGCAGCTCTTCGAGCTGATGCTGACGCGGCTCGAGGGTCCCGAGGAGCTGGTGAAGAGCCAGGGGCTTCTCCCGATCGACGACGACGCCTCGCTGCGCGCGCTGGCGCGCGACGTGATCGCGGCGAACCCCGGACCCGCGGCGGAAGTGAAGGCGGGGAAGGAACGCACGTTCGCGTTCCTGGTGGGGCAGGCCATGAAGCAGTCGCGTGGACGCGCGCACCCCGAGAAGATCCAGGACGCGCTCCGGAAGGAGCTTGAGACCTCGTGACCGCTTCGCCGAAAGTGCTCGTGGTCGGAAGCGGCGGCCGGGAGCACGCCCTGGTCTGCGCCCTCCACGATTCTCCGGAGCATCCCGCGGTGTTCGCGGCGCCGGGGAATCCGGGCATGGAGCCCGAAGCGACGCTGGTTCCGATCCGCGCGACCGACTTGCCCGGCATCGCGGCCTGGGCGGAGCGCGAGAAGCCGGACCTGGTCGTGATCGGGCCGGACTCCGCGGTCGCGATGGGGCTCGCCGACGCGCTCCTGAAGCGCTCGATTCCGGTGCTCGGTCCCGTGCGCGCGGCCGCCCGTCTGGAGTCCAGCAAGAGCTTCGCGAAACAGATGCTTCAAGAGCTGAAGCTCCCGACCGCTCCGTACCGGCTGGCGCACAGCGCCGCGGAGGCGAAGCGTATTCTCGCGGGCGCGACCTACCCGATCGTGCTCAAGGCTGACGGCTTGGCGGCCGGCAAAGGCGTGGTCGTCGCGGAGCGCGAGAGCGAGGCGCTGGAGACGATCGCCGCGTGGATGGAGCGCGGCGAGCTGGGCGAATCGGGAAAGATCCTCGTCATGGAGGAGTTCCTGCGGGGCGAGGAAGCCTCGCTCCTGGTTCTCACGGATGGCGAGCGGTGGATGCTCTTTCCGCCCGCCCGCGATCATAAGCGCGCCTACGATGGCGATCAGGGGCCGAACACGGGCGGAATGGGCGCCAACGCGCCGGCACGGGTGCCGGGAAAAGACGAGGCGCTGGCGATCGCGCGCCGGATCGTCGATCCTCTGCTCGCGGCCCTTCGCTCCCAGGGGATCGCGTACCGGGGCGTTCTCTACCTCGGGCTCATGCTCACGACCCAAGGCCCGATGGTGCTGGAGATCAACGCGCGCTTCGGGGATCCGGAGGCCCAGGTCGTGCTGCCGCTCCTGGAGGAGGACATCCTGCCCTTGTTTCTCGCCGCCGCGCGCGGCTCGCTTCCCGAAGATCGCCACCAGACGTTCATCCGCCACGCTGGCGCGGCCGTCTGCGTGGTGCTCGCCGCGTCGGGCTACCCCAAGGATCCCAAGACGGGGCAGGTGATCGAGGGCTTGAACCACACCCGCCCCCACGGGATCCGCTTCTTCTGCGCGGGCGTCGATCGCGAGGCGGGGCGCTTCGTCACGAGCGGGGGGCGCGTGCTCGGAGTTACGGCCCGCGCCGAGACGCTGGCGCGCGCGCGCGAGGCGGCGTACGAGGCCGTCTCGTGGATCCGTTTCGACGGAATGCAGTACCGCCGCGATATCGCTGCTGGGCTTGAACCAGGGAGATCCGGAACATGAGCGAGAAAGAAACCGTCCTGATCCTCTTCGGAAGCGAGTCGGATCGCTCGGTCATGGAGGAGGCGGCGAAGGTGCTCGAGAGCTTCGGCGTTCCCTCCCGCATGGAGGTCGCCTCGGCGCATCGGACTCCGGATCGGGTGCGGGACTTGGTGCTCGGCGCGCCGGCGCAGGGAGTCCGTGTGTTCATCGCCGGAGCGGGCATGGCGAGCCACCTCGCGGGAGCCGTCGCGGCTCACACGACGCTTCCGGTGATCGGGGTCCCGCTCGCCGGATCGGCGCTCTCGGGAGCGGACGCGCTCTACTCCACGGTGCAGATGCCTCCGGGCGTCCCGGTCGCGACGGTCGCGATCGGGTCGGCTGGAGCGAAGAACGCCGCCGTGCTCGCCGTACAGATCCTGGCGCTTTCGGACCGGGCGCTCGCGCTCAAGCTCGAGGACCTGAAGGCGCGCCTCGCCCGCGGCGAGCGTCTCTGACGGGACGCGATCCGGGACGCGGGGTTCGCGTGGAGCGGCTCGTCCTGGCCGGCGAAGGCCCGTGGCCTGCGGCGGCGGAACGGGCGGCCGCGGTTCTGCGCATGGGCCGTGTGGCGCTTCTTCCCGCCGAGGGCGTGTACGGGTTGCACGCGCGCGCGGAGGACCCTGGCGCGGTCGCGCGGCTTCTCGCGCTCAAGCCTCGCTCCTCCGAGAAGCGCTTCGTCGGATTGATCGCCGAGCCGGCGGAGATCGGCCGCTGGTCCAAGCCGAGCGCGCTCGCGTCGGCGCTCGCTTCGGAGCACTGGCCGGGCGCCCTCACGCTCGTGCTTCGCGCGGCGACTTCGGTTCCGGAGTCGATGCGGAGCCCCGATGGGACGGTGGCGCTCCGGTGTCCGGGGAATCCGTTCCTCCGCGCCGTCGTTGCGGGGGCGGGCGGAATCGTGCTCTCGACGTCGGCGAACGAGCCGGGAGAAGCGGCGCTGCTTCGCCCGGAAGGCCCCATCGCCGAGCGCGCGGACCTGGTCGTGGACCAGGGCGCGCTCTCGGGAACGCCCTCGACCGTGGCGCTTGTCGAGGGTGATCGCGTGCAAGTCCTCCGCGAGGGAGCGGTCCGGCTGAGTGGAAGTCCCGGCTCCTAAGCCTTGACGGTGCGAACCACGGCTCCTAAACTCGTTCCTTCGACGGCTCCTCGTAATCTCTTGCCCGAAGCGGGGTCCATGTACCAGATACTCGTGGTCTGCACCGGCAACACCTGCCGGAGCCCCATGGCCGAGGCCATTCTCCGCTCCCTGCTCCCCAAGGAGCTGGCGGGTCTGGCGCGGGTGAGCTCGGCGGGCACGGGGGCCGTCGAGGGAATTCCCGCGACGCAGCTCGCCACACAGGTGTGCGCGGACGGCGGCGTCGATCTCGCGGCGCACAGCTCCACGCGGCTAACGCCCAAGCTGGTTCGGGCTTCCGACCTGATCCTGGGAATGGAGCCGCATCACGTGGAGCACGCGCGCGAACTCGCTTCCGACGCCGCCGACCGGATTCATCTCGTCACCGAGCGGGGGGCGGCCTCGGGGGCCCCTTCCGACGGCGTCCTCGACCCCATCGGGGGCACCGCCGACCAGTACCGGGACACTTACAACCGGATCCGGAGCCATCTGTTGGGATGGGTTCCGGTGATCCGGGAAGCGGTCGAGCGTCGCGAAGGCGTGCGGCGGTCGAGCGAATCGTGAAATCACGCCGGAAGGAGGAGGGCATGGCGCGTGAAGCGGGCGGCTTGATCTGGATGAACGGGAAGCTCGTTCCGTACGAAGACGCGAAGATCCACGTTCTCTCGCACGTGGTGCACTACGGCTCGAGTGTGTTCGAAGGGATCCGGGCGTACGCCACACCGGCCGGCACGGCGATCTTCCGCCTCGACCGCCACGTGCAGCGCATGCTCGACTCCTGCAAGATCGCCCGCATCGCGTGCCCGTACGGATACGACGAGCTGATGGACGCGATCCGCGAGACGGTGCGCGCGAACGGCGGCGGCCCATGCTACATCCGTCCGGTCGTCTACCGCGGATTCAAGACGCTCGGGGTGAACCCGACGGGCGTTCCCATCGACGTCGCCGTCGCCGCGCTCAACTGGGGCAAGTACCTGGGCAAGGACGCGCTCGAGCGCGGCATCTCGGTGCGCGTCTCCTCGTGGCATCGCCAGGCGCCGAACACGTTCCCGGCCATGGCCAAGACGGGCGCGAACTATCTCAATAGCCAGCTCATCAAGCTCGAGGCGGTGGCGGACGGCTATGAAGAGGGCATCGCGCTCGACGTCTTCGGCTACGTGGCGGAGGGAAGCGGCGAAAACATCTTCCTCGTGCGGGGCGAGACGCTCTACACGCCGACCATCGCGAACGCGATCCTCCCGGGCGTCACCCGCGACTGCATGCTCACGCTCGGGCGCGAAATGGGTCTCGAGGTGCGGGAGGAGCAGATCCCGCGCGAGATGCTCTACATCGTGGACGAGCTCTTCTTCACCGGGACCGCCGCGGAGATCACCCCGATCACCCAGGTCGACCGGATCCCCATCGGGACCGGCAAGGTGGGGCCCGTCACCCGGAAGCTCCAGAAGGCGTTCTTCGATCTCGTGGAGGGCCGTACCCGCGACCGTCATGGCTGGCTCTTCCCGGTGGAACCGCGCGGAAAAGTCCAGCGCGCGGCGAAGAAGGCTCGGTAGGCGGATCCCCTCATGACATCCAGACTCGGTGCATCCGCGGCCGCCCCGCGCGAGGCGTCGCTTCGTACCGTCGATCCCGAGATCGATCGCGCCATCAAGGATGAGGTCGGGCGCCAGCAGAGCACCCTCGAGCTGATCGCCTCCGAGAACTTCGTGAGCGAGGCGGTGCTCGAAGCGATGGGTTCTCCCCTCACCAACAAGTACGCCGAAGGCTATCCGGGGAAGCGCTACTACGGCGGCTGCGAGTTCGTCGACCAGGCGGAGTCGCTCGCGATCGACCGCGCCAAGGCGCTCTTCGGCGCCGAGCACGCGAACGTGCAGCCGCACGCGGGCGCGCAGGCTAACCTCGCGGCCTACATGGCGCTCATGCCGCCGGGCTCGACCCTGCTCGGGATGTCGCTCGCGCACGGCGGACACCTGACCCACGGCCACAAAGTCTCCTTCTCCGGAATTCTCTTCAAGCCGGTCCAGTACGGCCTGTCGGCGGAAACCGGGCTCCTCGACTACGATCAGGTGGCGAAGCTCGCGCGCGAAACGAAGCCCCAGGTGCTCGTCGCGGGCGCCAGCGCCTATCCTCGCTTCTTCGACTTCGCGAAGCTGCGCGGGATCGCCGACGAGGTTGGCGCGAAGTTCGTGTTCGACATGGCTCACGTGGCCGGACTGGTCGCGGGGGGTGTGCATCCCAGCCCCGTCCCTTACGCCGACGTGGTCACGTCCACCGCCCACAAGACCCTCCGGGGGCCCAGGAGCGGCTTCATTCTCTGCAAGAATGAATACGCGAAGGCCATTGATAAATCGGTATTTCCAGGAATGCAGGGCGGACCCCTGATGCACGTGATCGCGGCCAAGGCGGTCTGTTTCCGCGAGGCCGCAACCCCGGAATTCAAGGTCTACGCGAAGCAGGTGGTCGCGAACGCGAAGGCGCTCGCCGAGGGGCTGACGAAGCGTGGATTCAGGCTCGTCACGGGCGGCACGGACAACCATCTCTTGCTCGTGGATCTCCGCCAGGCAGGATATTCGGGAGCCGACGCCGAGACCGCGCTCCACGAGGCCGGGATCACGGTGAACAAGAACGCGGTTCCGAACGATCCGCGCCCTCCCGCGGTGACCAGCGGGATCCGGATCGGATCCGCCGCGGTCACCACGAGAGGCCTGGGCGAGCCGGAGTTCCATCGGCTGGCGGGCTGGATCGACGAGGCGCTGCGCCACCGGGCGGAGCCGGCGGCCTTGAAGAAGATCCGTACTCAGGTCGAGGATCTCTGCCGCGCGTTCCCACTCTACGTGAATCGAAGCCTGTAACTCCCGGCCCGTGCCCCCGATGACCCAGGTCAGCATCGAAGAACGAAACGAGAAGGTACGGGAGGAGAGCGCCTTCGTAGCACCGCTCCTCACCGCGGTCGAGTCGGTCATCGTCGGCCAATCGGAGATGGTGCGCCGGATCCTGGTCGGTCTCCTCGCCGACGGGCACCTTCTGCTCGAGGGGGTGCCCGGCCTGGCCAAGACGCTCGCGGTCAAGACAGTCGCGCAGGCGATCCACGCGAAGTTCAACCGCATCCAGTTCACGCCCGATCTCCTGCCCGCGGATCTGACGGGCACCTTGATCTTCGATCCGAAGAAGGGATCCTTCACTCCCAAGCTCGGGCCCGTCTTCACGCAAATCCTCCTCGCCGACGAGATCAACCGCGCTCCGGCCAAGGTGCAGAGCGCGCTCCTCGAAGCGATGCAGGAACGACAGGTGACGATCGGGGACACGACGTATCCGCTCGATGGGCTCTTCTGGGTGCTGGCGACCCAGAACCCGATCGAACAGGAAGGGACGTACCCTCTACCCGAAGCCCAGATGGACCGCTTCCTCCTCAAGATCCGCGTGGGCTATCCCAGCCCGGCGGAGGAGGCGCTCATCCTGGATCGCATGGGCGGCGAGCCTCCGGACCCACCCCGGCCGGTCGTGGAAGCGTCCGCGATTCTCCGCGCGCGGCATTCCGTGAACGCCATCTACCTGGACGAGCGCATTCGCAACTACGTCGTGGATCTCGTGCACGCCACGCGCGAGCCTGAGCGGTTCGGTCTCGACCTCCGTCCGCTGATCCAGTACGGCGGGTCCCCCCGCGCGACCCTCGCCCTGGCCCGCGGGTCCCGCGCGCTCGCGTTCCTCGAAGGCCGCGCGTACGTGACGCCGGACGACGTGAAGGCGATCGCTCCGGACGTCTTCCGCCACCGCGTTCTCCTCACCTACGAGGCCGAAGCCGAAGGCGTGCCGGTGGACGAGGTCGTCCGCCGCATTCTCGCCCGCGTCGAGGTCCCGTGATCACCCCGGAGCTCCTGGCGCAGGTCCGGAGGCTCACCATCCGGAGCCGCCGGGCGGTGGAGGACGTCTTCGCCGGCGCGTATCGGAGCGCCTTCCGGGGCAAGGGGCTCGAGTTCTCCGAGGTGCGCGAGTACGTTCCGGGGGACGACGTGCGCTCGATCGACTGGAACGTAACGGCCCGCCACGGGAATCCGTTCGTGAAACGGTTCGACGAGGAGCGGGAGCTCACGGTGGTCGTCGCGCTCGATCTCTCCGCCTCGCTCCGCTTCGGAAGCAGGGCCCGCACCAAGCGCGACACCGCGGCCGAAGCCGGAGCCCTGGTCGCGCTCGCCGCGAGCCGGAACCGGGACAAGGTCGGGCTCCTTCTCTTCACCGACCGAGTCGAGCTCTACCTTCCTCCCTCGAAGAGCCGCGCCCGCTCGCTCAGGATCGTCCGGGACCTGGTCGCCTTCGAGCCCAGGGGAACAGGCACCGATCTGAACGGCGCGCTCGCGTTCCTGGGCCGCGTCCTGAGGCGGCGCGCCGTTCTCTTTCTCATCTCGGACTGGTTCGCGGAATCCTTCGACCGGCCCCTGAATCTCCTCGCGCGCCGCCATGAGATCGTGACGATCGAGGTGGAGGACCCGCTGGAGGAGACGATTCCGGATCGCGGACTCGTCCGCGTGCGGGATCTCGAGACCGGCGCGATCCGCATGGTGGACTTCGGCGTCACGGCGGCCCGCCGAGAATGGAGGACGCTCCGTACCCGCCGCCAGCGCGATCTGAAGCAAACGCTCCTGCGCGCCCGCGCCGACCGCATCCGCGTCCTCTGCAATGCGCCGGTCGCGCCCGAGCTGGTCCGCCATTTCGAGCAGCGCGCCTACCGGCGCTGATTCCGTGCCCACCGCGAATCGATCGCGCGCCCCAAGGAGAATCCCGCTTCCCCTGGGCTGCATCACACTCGCGCTCGCTTTCTCATCGGTCATCCTCGCGTGCGTCGCGGGAGCCTTGGCGCTCTCGGGGTGCGGCGGCGCGCGGGGAACGGCGTCACGGCGCATCGTCGAGCGCGAGGAGAATGCCGGCAAGACCCACGTACGCCTGAGGAGCGAGCTATCGCCCGCGCGGGGCACCCTCGGAGATCCGATCACGTGGCGCCTCGTGGCCACGATCGCCCCCGGGGCCCGGGCCGGGGCCGTCGCCGTGGAGGAGGCTCCCGCCTCGCTCGAGATCACCGCGTCCAAGCCGCCGGGCGAAATCCGGGCGCCCTCCGGACTCCAGTGGTCGCGCGAGTACCTCATCCGTGGCTTTGACATCGGGGCGCTCGCGCTTCCGCGCGCGACGCTGCCCGTGGTCGCGGCGGGCCGGATCGACACGCTCGAATTCCCGCGAGACACCCTCTTCGTCGATTCGCTGACCCAGGCCGCCACCGGAGCGATCCGGCCGGACCGCGGGGCCATCGGCACGCCGCTCCGGGCGGTGGACTACGCCGTGCTCGCGGTCGCGGGTCTTCTCGCCGCCGCCGTGATCCTGGTTCTGATCCGCTTCGTGCTGCGCTCGCGCAGGAGGAAGGAAGCGGAGGCGGCGCCCGCGCCGCCCGATCCACCCGAAGCGATCCTCGATCGGGCGCTCGACCAACTCGAGTACCTGGTGGCATCGCTCCCGCGCGACGTGTACTACGAGCGGCTCGCGCAGGCGCTCCGCGCGTACGCCGCGGCCGTCACGGGGGTGCCCGCGTCCGACCTCACCACGACGGAGCTGGACCGAGAGCTGGTTCGCCACGAGCGGGTGTCCGCGGAGGGCCGGGAGCGGATGATCGCGGCGCTCAGGCGAGCCGATCTCGCCAAGTTCGCGCGCTACGAGGATGAGGAGTCCGAGGCGAGGTCGATCGTGCGGCAGGCGCGATCGGTCTCGGGGAAGCTCTAGCGGAATGCGCTTCGCGGAGCCCTGGTACCTTCTTCTGTTCATCCCGTTCCTGGCGGCGTTCGTGCTCGCGCGGCGGAGAGCGGCGTGGAGCGATCCCGAGCTCGGCGTCTCCAGCCTCTCGGCCGTTCCTCCGAGCGCCGGTATCCGGGCCGGAGCGGCGCGAATGGTGTCTCCCCGGCTCCGTCCGCTGGCGGTGGCCCTCATCCTGCTCGCCGCGGCGCGTCCCCAGGGGGGGCGCGAGATGCGCGAGATCGTGAGCCAGGGCATCGATATCATGCTCGCGATCGATCTCTCCGGAAGCATGCGCTCCGAGGATTTCCAGCCCCGGAACCGCCTCTACGTCGCGAAGCAGGTGGCGAAGGAATTCCTTGGAGGGCGGGAGCAGGACAGGATCGGACTCGTGGCCTTCGCGGGTCAGAGCGAGCTCATCGCTCCCTTGACCCTGGACTATGAGGGGCTCGCGGCGCTGATCGACGGGCTGGATTTCGGACAGCTCCCGGATGGAACCGCGGTCGGCGCCGCGATCGCCCAATCGGCGGAGCGCCTGCGCACCGCGCCGGGAAAGAGCAAGGTGCTGATCCTGCTCACGGACGGGATCAACAACGCCGGCGCCGTGGACCCCGTGACCGCGGCCCGTCTCGCGAAAGCGGTGGGCGTGCGGATCTACGCGATCGGCGCGGGAACCCAGGGGCAGGCCCCGTTCCCGGTCGACGATCCGGTGCTCGGACGTCATTACGTGCTGGTCTCGTCCGAGGTGGACGAGGCGACCTTGCAGGCGGTGGCGAAGGAAACCGGGGGGCGCTACTTCCGCGCGACGTCCGCCGAGCTCCTGGCTCAGGTATACCGCGAGATCGGCGCCCTGGAACCCTCGCGCGTCGAGACGCGTTCGTATACGCAGTGGGCCGAGATGGGGCCCGCGGCCCTGTGGCTCGGGGCGGTGCTCCTGGGTCTGGAGCTGACCGCCGGGCTCACGCTCTTGAGCCGGTACCCATGATGCGCTGGTCTTCGCCGCAGCTCATTCACCTGCTCTGGGCCGTGGTCGCGGTCGGGCTTCTCGCATGGGCCGCCGATCGGGCGCGCCGCGGGACGGAGCGGGCTCTGGGCGATCAG